>NZ_LR214247.1 GCF_900659865.1 Hyella patelloides LEGE 07179 | reverse complement strand
GCTTCAATGGCAATCTCCTGTAAGCTACTAATAATGGCATTAAATAGATCGGCAACGGTACTTAACTCCACTGAATTCAGGTTGGCTCTAACGGTTAAATCTCCTTCTGTGGCATCAGATATTTCATTTATTAGAAGATAAATTGCGGTTTCTAACTGTTCTTTTGCTTGCTGTTGTTGTTGCACAAGAGCTTTTTGTTCTTGCAGCAGGTTTTTAAGTTGTTGCGCCATTAAGTTGATGTTACTACTCAAAGTTGCCACTTCATCAGAACTATCAACATTGAGTCTTTGCTCCAAATCGCCTTGACCAATTTTTTCCACAGTAGAAGCTGCTTCCAGAATCGGTTTAACTAATCGGCTAGCAACATAAATACTAATGATAGCGACTAAAACAATTGTAGTAATAGTTCCTAGAGTCAGAACTTTTCTAAATTGATTTTGAACACTGTAAGCAAGTTGCTTTTCATAAAAAATAAAGCCATCCCAACCTAATTCTGCCAACTCTCCTTCAAATTGATTGGAAACATAACTTCCTACGACATTTCTTTTTCCTAACTCTTCGTGAAATTCTATGGTGGCGATTTCTCCTGCTTGACGAAATTCAATGTAATCAGGCAGATATTCTTCTCCTGGCAAATCTTGCCCTTTTTGATCGTTAGTTATAAAAACTATCCCGTTTAGGTCTGTTATATGATAGGTAGCATTATATTGAAAGCCAAAGTTTTTCACGACTTCTGCCAGATACTTGACAGGTATTCTACTGCGAACAACTCCGACTAATTGATTGGTTACTGAATCTTTCACAGGAGCAGCGAAGTAAATAAAAAATTCTCCAACAGTAAAAGAAAATCTGGGCTGAGAAATAAATGGCTTGCCTGTTTTAAGAACAACTTGAAAATAGTCTTCTTTAAAATCATTACCAGGAGTCATTCCCTGAGAAACGGCTAGCTCATTACCTTTTAAATCCATAAAAGAAATACTTTCATAGGAAGGATTTCTTTGAGCAAAATTGGTTAATTCTAAGTTTTTTTGCTGACTGGTAGTACTATTTCTTAATTCTCGATCCTTAAAGATTGAGATATTAGCAATAATTTGAATATCTTGATAACGCTCTTGCAAAAAACTTTCCAGTCTATTCAACATTACTTTAGTATCGTTTTGTTGATTTTGATAGACTTGTTCTCTAATAATATTATCTGCAATGCGATAAGCAATAAAGCCAGTAAAAACAGTAGGTAAGATGCCAATCGCGATCGCTATTAAAGTTGTTTTAGCTTTAAGGGTTAAAGATTTGCCCAAGTTATTTTTTGAACCTTCAGCAACCTGAACACTGTTATCTACTGTATTTGAAGATTGATTTGGATTGAGTTTGGGACTTTGGTTATTAATCATCAAAAATAGAACTCCAAATACTTCTAGTTATAAATAAATTTATTCAGCTACCTTAAATTGAGCTACTGTAGATTGTAGTTTGCCAGCAACCTGTGCTGTTGAGCCAATCGATTGTGCTACCTGTTGAGAAGATTTGGATGTCCTCTCAGACAATTGAGCAATTTTTTGCATCAGGTTAGTCACGTTTTGGGATGTGGTTGCCTGAGAAATGGTACTTTGGGAAATCAACCCCATTAACTGGTTGATTGCTTGGGATTTTTCTATTACTAAGTTCAAACTCTCTTTAGTCGATTCTACAAGGTGCGTAGTTTCTACTACCTGGGTTGTACCTGATTTCATGGCTTGGCTGACTTCTTTGGTTTCGGATTGAATGGCGGTGACAATTCTGGCAATTTCTTGAGTTGCTGTGCTACATTGTTCGGCTAGGACACCTACTTGTTCTGCTATGACCGCAAATCCCTGTCCGTACTCCCCAGCACGATGGGCTTCAGTACGAGCATTAATGGCTAAGACATTGGTTTTCAGGGCAATTTCTTCGATTAAAGACAGTGCTTGCGCGATTTTTTGCGATGATTCTCCTAAATGCTTCATTTTCTGGGCTGTGTTTCCTACGGTATTCCGCAGATTCAGAATACTATCTACAGTCAAGTCCATATTTTCCGTACTGTTTAATACGGTGTTGTAAGTATCTTCGACGATTTTTTCTGCTCGATCGGCGTTGTGAGCTACTTCTTGAATTGATTGCGACATCTGTTTGACAGATGTTAATGTCTTGCGAGTTTCTTGGGCTTCGGCAATAGCTTGTTGAGCCAACAAACGAATCGCATTTTCATTTTGCTTTAAAGAATTCTCCACTTGAGTAGTTGATTGTCTGGCTTCAATGGCAATCTCCTGTAAGCTACTAATAATGGCATTAAATAGATCGGCAACGGTACTTAACTCCACTGAATTCAGGTTGGCTCTAACGGTTAAATCTCCTTCTGTGGCAT
>NZ_LR214246.1 GCF_900659865.1 Hyella patelloides LEGE 07179 | reverse complement strand
ATGAAAACGCAAGAACTTAAATCAGAAATAAAAGAGCAAAATTCAATCTGAGAGCGAAAGAATTAGGTTTTTAGTCATCTCAAATTTGTCAAATACTGATAATCATTTTCATAATGAGAATTGCTGCAGTATCATCGCTGGCAGACCTTCTATGGGGAAAACTGCAATTTCTCTGTTTCTGGCATTACAGACAATTCTGCTCCACGAATTACCCATTGCCATCTTTTCTCTGGAGATGACCAAGAAGCAGCTAGAATACCGTCTCTGGAGCTTGATGAGCCAGTTTGATTGTTACAGGCATCTCAATCTAGTTCCCATCAGAGGAGAGCGTATCAGACAGCATCGTGCGGGGTTATCTCCTCTAACCCAAGAAGAGATGGCAACTATTGTCTCCATTGTGAAAATTGCTGCGGAATTACCTCTCTACATCAATGACAATCGGGGAATTACCGTTGCGAGTATTGCTTCTGAATGCCGTCAGGTGTTAGCCAGAGAAGGCAAACTGGGTTTAGTAGTAGTGGATTATCTTCAGATGATGGCAGCCGATACCAGTGGCAATCGCAGCTACGAACTGGGGGATGTTGCCAGGGGATTGTATAAGCTAGCAGGAGATTTAAACGTTCCTATTTTGGCTCTGTCTCAAGTCAGTAGGGCAGTAGAAGGCAGAAATAATAAGCGTCCCATGATGAGCGATCTTTCTCAGTCGGGAATCTTAGAAATGGTGGCAGACAATATCATTTTTGCCTACAGAGATGAATATTACAATCCAGATTCCCCAACTCAAGGAGTTTTAGAGTTGATTTTGGCTAAGGCGCGACATGGGGATACGGGAACGGTGGAGGTTTTATTTGATAAGTCTTCGGGGATGGTATGTTCTCTAGCCGAATATAGTTATCGCTATCAGTAGCTCGTGAGTAGATAATATTATCTTTGCCTACAGGGATGAGTATTACAACCCAGATACTATTTATCAAAATATTCTGGAGTTGATACTTGGGTTAGCCAGACATGGGGATACGGGTAAGATCGAACTGCTGTTTGATAAGTCCTGCGGGATGATTGAGAATTTGAGGCTGTACGAGCGTAATTGATTGGTTTGTAGGTGAAGGGCGATCGCCTGACTGGTCTATTGTTAAGTTCGCGACTCAGTATCAATTGCTACTCGACCTCCTTAAACTAGACCAAAGAATCTAAAGAGTAATTCTTCGGCAAAACGGGTATATGAATGATAAATGTTTAGGGGGAAAATCAGCTTTAGCTTTTACTCTATTTCTGAAACTTTATCATATTTCCCTGTTTTTTTGCGTTTGTCTTTGATTAGAAATCTACTTCATCCCAATCTATTGTTTTGAATCCTATTACATAGGTTTTATTATCTTTTATTTTTACTTCAATAGAATATTCATTAGCTTTATTAAATACAAGTTTTGAACTTAAACTTGCATTTGCTGCTGAAATTTCATCCTCTATTCTTGAAGAAATAGCTTGATTAAAACTATATGTGGCTGAGAAATTTTTTGCCAGAACAACTAAGTCAATAAATAGTTCATCGTCTATATCAACAACTACATCTGGAAAGGCTTCTTTTGATTCTCCACCAAAAAGTTTGCCAAATCTAGCTATATAATCTGTAGGAATACTTTGTATTTCAGCTTCTTCATTTAAAGCAAGACTAACACTTACCAACTCATTTTTGGTAATGCCAAAGTTGACAGACTTAGAATAAGGAATACCAGGAAACCCAGCTTCCGCGCCTACAGCTAGATTTTTATTTGCTTTCATTAAAATAGTAGCTCCTGCTACCTTTTTAGAAAGCACTAATTTGTCATTGGATAATAGTTTTAAACGGTTTTTTTCTTCTTTTAGTCGATTTAAAAGAATCTGTGGCTTTGTCAAAGGAGTTGTAAGTGGATAGCTTGGTTCAAAAATCTTGTCAATTTCTCTTACCAGGGAGCCTAAAAGAATTGTTTCTGAAGAGCTATCAGCAAGTATAGGTAGTTTGGGCATCCAAAGTCTGTGTGCAAACCCAAATTCTTTAGCAACTTTTCTGGCATAGTATAAGTCAGTATAAGACATGATTCTGCTTAGTCGTAAAATATGGTTTCTCTTATTACTTAAGAAAGTCAGTCTATTTTTATGCATTGCGTTACATTTATTTGCTAAATATGAATAAATACTTTTGCTATGTTTGATAAATTATTTGCGTTTATTTTTAGGATAAAACTAGCAATAATAGCGTTGACGAATATGCTACAGATAATCCTACAAAAAGTATTGCAAAAGCTAAAATCAGAATTTTTCATCCTTGCAGTAATAATGATTTCAGTCAAATTACTTTGGCTTAATCTTTACGTGATACCAAAATAGCCAATCTTTTTTCCCATCTGCC
>NZ_LR214245.1 GCF_900659865.1 Hyella patelloides LEGE 07179 | reverse complement strand
TTTTTGATTACTTTATATTACACTTTGACGTGCGGAAGGTGGGTTAAATTGTTTCTCGTCCAGCTAAAAACCAACCTTCAGAAATTTCCGACCAAGGTTTGAGAAGCAATCGCGCTTCCAGATAAGACTTGGCTATACGCTGCGTCAAACTGTCAGAATTAGTTGCCAGATCGTCGATCCATTCCATAGATGCTTCTCCTACAACTTCTAGCACATCGGGTGGAAGACGGCGGAGTTGCATTTTGCCAGAGCGATCTAGTTGTTGTAGAGCTTGAGCATTCATTAGGTGCATTTGAGCCATTGTTAAATCGTGTTCTGCTTGGCAAGCAGCCTTTAATATTGCTTTAAGATCGTCAGGTAATTGCTCGTAACGGGATTGATTAACTATCAATTCAATCGCGCCCATTGGCTGATGAAAACCTGGCCAATATTGATATGGTGCTACTTCCTCGAAACCAAACTGAATATCCGCAGCAGGGCCAACCAATTCAGCACCGTCTATCCTTCCGTCCTGTAAAGCAGCTAAAATTTCATCACCACCTAAATTGACGGGGTTTGCGCCTACGCGCTGCATAATATCGAGCATTGGCCCTGTAGTGCGGTACTTAAGACCTCTTAAATCATCTGGCGAGGTAATTTCTTGCTTAAACCAGCCAAAAGATTGAGCATCCAACGAACCGCACAAAAAGGGTTTTACTCCATAATTACTATATACCTCGTCCCACAGTGCTTGACCATCCAGATAATATAGCCAAGTAGTAAATTCTTTCTGTGTTAACCCAAAAGGAATGACAAAAAAGAAATCGAGGGGTCGTTGTAGTGGCTCATTCCAATAATAAGATAGGGTTCTTCCCATATCGATAGTGCCATCAGAGACTTTTTGGAAGATTTCTTCTCTGGGAAAACCAGCATTATTGGGATCGATAACATCGATCGCTAAGCGTCCGTCACTCAACAAAGCAACGCGATCTGCTAACCTCTGAGTCATAGTAAATTGATTCAGGAAATCAGGTTCGTACCAGGAAACTAATTTGAGTTGATACTCAGACTGTTTGGCAGCAATTTTTGGTGTAGATAAACTAGTCACTAAACTCAAAGTTCCCAGTCCTGCTGATACAGTTGCAGACTGCTTGAAAAAACCTCTGCGGGAGTGTTTGTCTCTAGTTAGATTTTTTTTCACTTAATTTAACTCCTCTCCTCTGGTGCTTCACTTTTTTTGTGTAAAAACCCAAAGACCAACATTTCCAACATAAGATGAGCCTTCAAGTGTTGTCCAACAGTTTTTTTAGGTTAAATTAACAACTAAAAGTTACTAACAAAGTCATGGAATTTCGTCAGCTTCGTTATTTTGTAGCAGTTGCAGAGGAGCTTAATTTTAGTCGCGCTGCCAAACGACTGTATATATCTCAGCAAGCTTTAAGCAAACAAATTCTTAACTTGGAAGACGAATTAGAAATACAACTTTTTTATCGAACTAAACACCAGATTAAACTTACCGAAGCTGGAGCAGTATTTTTCAAAGAATCAAAACAACTTCTATATCAAGCTCAAAAAGCAGTACAGTTATCTAAACGTGCTGCTCGTGGCGAAATAGGACAAATCAAGCTGAGCTTTGTTGCTTCTGCTCTTCATAGCATTTTGCCTGACATCCTGAGCATTTTTCGCGAAAGTTACCCAGATGTAGAAATTATTATGAATGAAAATTGCACACATGAACAAGTGCAAGCTTTGTTAAAAAGTGAGAGCGATTTGGGGTTTCTTTATCTTCCAATTGAGGAGAAATATTTCAATATACAACCCATTTTAGAAGAAAGTTTGGCGATTGTTTTGCCCAAAGAACATCCTCTCTCAACCTTAGAAAAATTGCCCTTAAAAGCATTAAAAAACGAATCTTTTATTTTGCATCCACGGGATGAAGGACCTGTATTATACGATCGCCTTATTAGTTTATGTGAAAGTGCTGGATTTGTCCCCAAAGTAGTACAAGAAGTTCCCGCTAGTAAAACTAGAATTGGCTTGGTAGCTGCTGGTCTTGGTATATCTTTTGTCTTTGCTAATCTGCAAAACCTGATTAATTCAGAAGTCGTTTACAAACAAGTGAATGAAGTCGAGATCGCCTTACAATTGGCTGTTGTTTGGAGAAAAGATCATACTTCTCCTGTATTACAAGAGTTTCTGAAAGTTGTAGAAAAGATTATCTCTTAAAGTCTTTTTTCTAAGCTTCCCATAAAGATGATTCCCATCGGAAGCTTTTTAAGCTATGGTTCATCTCTGCGATAGCTCATAAAACTTTGGAAACATAGCCACAGAAAAATCATCGATCCCATAAGAAACCATTTTTTATGACGATTGAGCATGGTTTCTGTCCGATCGTCAAGAAACTCAGTTTTTTT
>NZ_LR214244.1 GCF_900659865.1 Hyella patelloides LEGE 07179 | reverse complement strand
AAAAAAAACTTTTTTCTCTAAGTTTTTTAAACTTAATTATTTTCAGGAAAATTTATCGCTGAAACAGCTAATACAATGGGAGATGTTAAAAGCGATCGCTATTTACCAAGAACAACATTCAGAAATTAATAATTGGCAACAAATCGTGACTTCTTTATCAGAAAAAATTATTTTACTTCCTCCACAAAATTCATCTTGGGCATTAGTCTATCGTTGTGCAATAGCTTTCCCTTTGGCTAATTTGGCTAAATTATCTCCTTTATTAATAGCTCGTCAGTTAGTTTCATTATTACCTTCTAAAACAGAAAAAACCTTAGTAGAAGAAGGTTTAGAAGTAGCTGTTGCTGTGGCAAAATCAGGATGGATTGATTTTTCTGTATGCGATCGCAAAATTTCTGAGCAACATCAAAAGCGCAATCTTATTATTTGGTTAGATCGATTAGTAGTGGGTATGTCTGCCCAAAGTCATCAAAAAATGTTACATTTATCAATAAAAAAAGGCAAAAGATCGACTAAATTATTTCCTTTACAATACATTTATGGTCGTTGTAATTCTTTATTACAATTGGGAGAAAGAGAAGGTCTAATTATTTTAGAAACAGAAAATTTTCGAGATTTAAGATGGCAAATTAAACAACCATCTCCTCTAAAGTGGATTGATGATCGGGGTAATTTATGCTTATTTTGTCCTCAAGCAAAAGATTTACTCTGGCAAATATGTTTAATCATGGACTATTTAGCCGATACTAAAGAATACAGTTTAGAGCATTGGAAAAAATTTACTTACCAGATGAGTGAGGTTTGGTTGAATTTTATGGCAAACTGTGGTTTTTGTGGCGAAATACAACAGCACAATCCTTCACTAGCCATAGCTAGATTAGGCTTAATTTCTCTTACTCACTGGTGTTTACAAGCGATTCTCATGTCTCAATTAAATATAATTCCCCAGAAAGAAATTTGATCTCGATCCTTTCTTAAAAGACTTGACAATTACAAAAACTCCGATTATCATCACTGGCGTGTGAGGAGCGAACTAGGAAAGAGAGTCGAGACGAAACACGGCAAGTCGTCGGCTCTTTTTCTTATTTATCTATTTTTATCTATTGTTAATGGTTAGTGGTTCATATTATTATTTATTTCATCCTTGTGTTTCAACAATGCCAAAAACTAATCTTGTCCACACTATAGAATCTAAATTTTCTCAGAAATCACCCCAGTCGTTATTTACTAAAGTCAAAAGTTAACAGCTAAGAGCTTTTTTGAGAAACGCTGTAACTTCTTCTGTTGTGGGTTGAGCAGATATAGCACCTTCTTTGGTGGTGGTTAAACCGCCTACTGCACAGGCATAAGTAATGATTTCTTGGAGAACACCAGGGTTCGTTAAATTGCTGAGTTTTCTTTGACATAATTGATAAATCAAGCCAGCTAAAAAAGCATCTCCCGCGCCAGTAGTGTCTTTTACAGGTAAAGAAAAGGGTTTAACTTTGCCTTCTTGCTCGCTAATGCAATAGCTAACTTCGGCTGCGCCATCGGTGACGACAACACCTTCTACCGAGCCTAAAAGATCGTAAATTGCTCCTGCATCATCAGTATTAAAAAGCCACTGCGCCTCTTCTTGTGCAAGTTTGAGAAAATCTACATATTGCCATAGCTTTTGTATCAGAGGTTTTGCTTCTGCGGAGTCTAGCCAAAACTTTTCTCTGTGATTTACATCCAGTACTATTCTGAGATAGTATTTATCGGCTAATTCTAAGGCGCGAAAGACTGCTTGACGGCTGTGGGGATAAGCTAGCTCTAAAGTGCCAATAACTAAGTATTCTGCGTCTGAAAAGAGTTTTTTTAATAGGTGTTCCGATCGTAAATAAGCATCAGCAAAAGCATCGGGAGACTGTCCGCCAAAACCAGCAAAAGAGCGATCGCCTGTACTAGAACGCAACACATAAACTTGTCTGGTGGGAAATTGCACAGTGCGTTGTATTCCTTGAGTGTTTACTCCTTTGTTATCTAGTAGCTTGAGTAAACTATCACCTAAAGAATCTTGAGCAAGACAACCAATAAAAGCTGTAGGAATACCCAATTTAACCAAAGCACAAGCGGTATTGGCTGGTGCGCCACCTGGATAGTTAGTCCAAGACTGTACTCGATCTAAAGATTGTCCGAATTGATTGGCTAGACAATCGTACAATATCTCTCCCAGACAGATAACACGACTGGGTAGAGAAGAGATAAAAGTAGTTTCCAATCTTCTTATAGCCTCAAAACAAATTTTGGCGTTGGTGATTTAGCGAACGAGTGCGCGACGGCGAAGCCGAGTCCTTTAGGGGTCTTGGGCGGGGCTTACAAGTTCTGCCGTGAAACGACAGAATCAGCCCCTTGGGTTTCCCTCAATGAGCAACTCGTTCAA
>NZ_LR214243.1 GCF_900659865.1 Hyella patelloides LEGE 07179 | reverse complement strand
AGTGATGGCTTAGCAGCATGGGTGAATGAATGGGTAATACAAGATAGTACGGGTTGTGTACCAATTGGGAGTAACGCCCATGAATGGAAAATAGCCGAAGATTATGATGCCACTTGTTCTACTCTCTATGGAAGTTATACCTTGTATTGTCAACAGACCAAACGTTCGGCAAAATCACCACAAAACTTTTCGGCAGAGTTATTGGAGTTAACCAATAGGACTTTAGGATGGTCAACTGAAAAAGCCAGAGTCAAGATAGCAGGTAAAACAGTTAGGGTGATCAAGGGATTAAAACTGCGCTCGCCCTATGATAATGAACCCACATATGAGGAAATTCTTCAAGGGGACAACCAGGGTGACAGGGGTGGTGACAACCAAGGTGACAACCAAGGTGACAACCTGAAACCCCCATCAAATAAGGAAAGTGACAACGGTGACAACCCTTTTGAAAATAAGACGGAAACTGAAAAAAACTTCTCACATTATTGTGACAATCCGACAACTGTCACACGAGAAGAATCACATAAAAATCTTCAACTTGTAGGAGCAACCGACCCAGTAACTTTGGAAGTGTCAAATAAAAATGCTTCAAATAAATCATCGCTAGCACCCGCCCCTGTCACTATCCCCACACAGCAAAGGGTTGAGGCTGTCCCCCCAGTTGTCACCCAGGTGGTCACCACCCCTGTCACCCAGGTGGTCACCCCCCAAATTAACTGGAAAACGTACCCCTACAATAGTAGCGACAGCACAACCCTAGAAAACAGATCTTTGAAGGTCAAGGAAAGAATCTTAAATTGTAGTACAAGTAATGACTTAATTAAATTACTGGCAAACAATAAAGTGAGTCAACCAGAAATCAACTGGCTGAGAGAGAATTATTTGACCATTGGAGAAAAAGCACATTTAGAGCTAATTAGAAAATCAACACAAGGAAATCTGTTGAATCAGAGCAATCTGCTGCTTCACCAGTTCCGATGTCGCGAAGCTCCCTAATTGAATATGCT
This sequence comes from Hyella patelloides LEGE 07179, assembly GCF_900659865.1. Taxonomy (GTDB): domain Bacteria; phylum Cyanobacteriota; class Cyanobacteriia; order Cyanobacteriales; family Xenococcaceae; genus Hyella; species Hyella patelloides. The sequence continues at coordinate 1,412 of NZ_LR214243.1, read as the reverse complement.
TTGTCAGAGATAATTGAAGCAACAGATGGGGAAATGAGCCGTCTGGGATGGAATAAAGAGCAGGGTAGGCAGTATTTGATAGATAACTATGGTAAAAGAAGTAGATTACATTTGACAGATGAAGAATTATTAGAGTTTTGGGAATATTTAAAAAATGAGGAATTAGAGTCGAGTAAGTAACTAACTAACTAAAAATAAAGAGCCAGATTTTTGGTGACGAACCTATTAGAGAAAATTGAGTATAAAAGGAGGGAAAAAAGATGTCAGATCGATTAAGTTTCGCTGAATTTATGGGATATTCAGATGTAAGCGAGTTATTAACCCAAGATATTTTAGTTTTTTTGGAACATTTAGCTCCATTGTCTGATAAAGATGTCACAGTTGTCGGTAAATTAACTTCAGGAGAAATTGCACAATTAATTTCGGTTTCCCAACCCGAACTAAAACGGAAATCAATCTCAATAGCCATTGAGATTTTGTCACGGCTCAAAGCTGCTGGTTACCTTGAGAACCAGGCGAAGATGCAGCCTCCCCAGGAGTTAATTATCAAGCCAGGACTGGATACTATGGGACTGAGCGATTTGTTAAAAATCTGCCAAGAATCCCCAAAACAAAAACTGGAAGCTTGGCGAGTTATTACTAATCATCAAGAATATATCAATGCTAGTCAAAAAACCTCGGCATTAGCATGGGTAGTCAACGGCAATCTTGATATCGAGCGAACAGTAACATACATCCATTTGATGAGCGATCCTCTTACTGTCAAACAAATACCGATGCGGGAGAAAGGAGAAAAGCTGATTTCTTTAGCCGAAGCATTAGCTGTGGAAACTCGTTCTTATTTTCATCCTTTAACAGGAAAACTACTACGAGGACCAGATAAATATGGTATTGACTGGACTCTGGAATTATCTCCAGAGTATCACAAAGCAGCAATTTGGGCGTTGATTGACCCAACTTGTCACTTACATCCTGGTGAGAGTTACAATAATGCTCTTGAATTACTCCAAGGACAGGGAGTATGGTCATTAGTGATGGCGCAGTATTGGCAAGCTCTTGATGAAAATAATAGTTCTGCTATGAGCGTGTCCGTTTATGGGAATCAACAGACAATCAAAAAAGAGAGAAAAAGCAAATCTTCATCTCTAGAAACTAAATCTAACCATGAAGTTTTGCAAGGGGAGGCTTATTACCAACAGTTTCTCAAAGAACAATCTGTAGGAAATGATTTCCAGACAGGATATAGCAAAAAACTGACAGGTATTTACGATCATTTAACTGTTTCTGGCTACAACTTTAGCTTGGACAGGATTGTTTGTTTAGAAGGAGCAGCCATCACAGGATATAACATTAACGGAACAGTTATTCTTCCTCCTGGTAAAAAAATATCTGATACAGGTTACAACAATATT
>NZ_LR214242.1 GCF_900659865.1 Hyella patelloides LEGE 07179 | reverse complement strand
AGTTTGGTTAAAAGCCTCCTGCATTTATGCGCGAAAAATAAAAATATAATTCAATTATTGAATCCTCGCTCCTTTGGGCTGAGGTAATGACGAGTTACTCTAAACTTCACTACTCATTACTCGTGAAACCATTTTATAACTGAAGCAACAAGGGAAAGCCGATAAAATAAATGACCGTCGCTTAGAGGTAATGAGCAAATGCAACCAAACCAGAATAAGTCGGGGATTTAGTCTAATTGTGGATGATTCAGGACATAGAAAAAGCGGCTGCTTGCTCCGTCCTATACGCTGAGGAGACCTCAGCGCGGGCGGTGCGCAATTTTACCGCAGGAGTGGGTCGTCAATATATCGGAGAAATAGGGAAAACAGATAATGGCAATGTCGTGGTAACAACTCATCGTCTTGGTGCGCGTTCCTTGGGCGAGGAAACCTCGCCAGGGTCGCACCGCTATACGATGGCAAAAAAAGCTTACCTTTAGACATAGAATTATATCAACACGCCACATCTCTAGCAGAAGGAAAATTTGACCCAGAGTTTAAGAAAAAACCTACTTTAGCCTTGGAACTAATTGATAAAAGTTTGAGACGAGGATATAGACCAGGAATAGTGTTAGTAGATTCATCCTATGGTAGTAATACATCTTTTTTGAAAGACTTAGAAGAAAGGAAACTAAAGTACATAGGAGGAATTGCTAAAAATCGCAACATTTTATTTAAAAATAAATCAGGAAAAACAGACTCAATAAGAATAGATGAATACGCCCAATGGATATCGGATGAGGAATTCCAGGAAATTCAAATACCAGGTGAAAAACCCAGAACTGTGTGGGTAGCAATACTATCTGCTGAAATATCTCAGCTAAAAGGAATTAGAAAAATAGCTATCGTTATGAATGCACCAGCCTTTGAAGATGCTGAAGATATTGACGAGCGACCCTGCGGAGGTTGCCTCCGCTAAGGAACGCGCGAGTTGATTACTTAATCACAAATGTTGAAGGGGAAATAGTAACTGAACAGTGGATAGTTGAGACTTATTCAGAAAGAAATTGGGTAGAAGTTTTCAACCCTTGAAGCTAAGGGATGGTTAGGTTTAAGTGAATATCAAGTCCGAGAAAAAAAGAGTTTAGAAAGGCATTTTATTCTAGTATTTTGTGCCTATACTTTTATGAGGACACGCATTTTGAGGAAACCTCAAAATCGCGAGATGTCCGTCCTTTGGCACAAGTTAACTGGAGGATTAAGAAGACGTTGGGCAAACAAACCGATTCGTACATTTCCTGAAGCTAAGACAGCCATTTCGTACAGCTATATCTTGAGGACACGAATTCTGAGGTCTCCTCAGAATCGTGAGATGTCCGTATCGTTTTGTCCAATGGCTGAACCAAAATCGGCACGTATTTGCAGCTTACAAAGGTAGTTGTGGCTTTGTTTGGGCTTAAGGGACTTGCGTTGAAATAAAATACCATTTAAGGGGGAATAATACTGACATCCCACTTCGGTAAACTAAAGGAAGGATTCCAAATTTGTTGAAAAGACTGTAGTTCAGATGATGAAACTGTAATTCCCTTGGGATAAATATTTTCTATTAAATGAACTGTGGGATGTTTGCCGTTCCAAGTCATATTAGATGTCCAATTAAGAGCTGATTGAATCGAATCCAAAATAGCCCCATTCCAATAGTTTTCTAAGGCTGCCCAACATCTTTCAATGGAATTATATTTGCGCTCGATAAGGAGGATAGTAGATCAAACGAATTCTTAACTTATTTTCTGAAGAAAATTGACAAATTCTCTTAATAAATTGAGTTCGATTGCTGCGATGAGATATCCCATTATCGAGATTAATTACTAATTCTTCTAATTCTGAATAACTTCCTTGATTATTTTCCCACCACATTGATAAACAATCTACCATGAAATCCGATGTTTCCGCAGATGTTCCCCAGTAAATTGATAATTGTTCGCTCTTTAAATCAAAAATGCCAAAAGGCACTAACGTTTCAGACCAATTATGGTCATGGTCATTAGCTTTGAGGGCTTCTCTTGTTCTCGATTTTCCCCCTCTGGATAAATTACCAATCTTAACTCTAGCTTTTGAATCAATGGAAATTCTGACCACTTTTTGATTTTTGTCAGCCTTTTTATTAGCTTGAGCTAAGTTCTCAAAAATTGTCTCAGTTTCAGGTATTTTATGAAGTGGTTTTACTTTTTGCGTTTTTTTAAACGATAACCCATTCGATTCAAAATATCTCCAATAGTTTGACGAGTTGGTAATTCTTTTTCTGCATATCCTTTCGACGAGATCAACTGGGAGCAGGTCAAAGATGCAAGAACAAGAATACTACTAAGCAAAAATAGTATTATTTAGATAAGCCCTAAAGGATTAGCTTCGCGTCACGCATCGATGTTTAAGAACTTGCGGTACGTTTTCGAGAT
>NZ_LR214241.1 GCF_900659865.1 Hyella patelloides LEGE 07179 | reverse complement strand
ATAAGCTTTGCTGAGTACTTTAAAGTCTGGCTCGATACCAATAGCAATCCCTTCTAGAGTAACCATCGAACGAATAATCAGCGCGTAATAAGCAGGAACGCGGAAAGGAAACTCGTACATCATGGCTGACATTTCGTCGGTGATGCTTTTAAAGTTAAGTTCAGCCACACTAGCACCCAACGCATTACCAAACACATTGGCTAATGCTGGAATAATCGGCTCAAGGTTGGTATCGGGTGTTAGGAAGTCTAACTTAATGTAATCTTGGGCTAAAGAATCAAAATCACGGTTTACTAAATGCACCACTGCTTCAATTAAGCCATAACGTTGATAAGGTTTGATACGGCTCATCATGCCGAAATCAAGATAAGCTAACCTTCCATCAGGCATTGCTAATAGATTACCAGGGTGGGGGTCAGCATGGAAGAAGCCATGCTCTAATAACTGGCGTAGAGAACATTCCACTCCTACCTCTACCAAGTGAGTAGCATCAATACCCTGTGCTTGCACTTTTTCGATATCAGTTAGTTTTGTCCCTGTAACCCATTCCATTGTCAGGACTCTTCTTGCTGTATATTCCCAATAAATTTTAGGAACATAAATCTCTTCTATGTAGCCGTAAAGCTTTTTAAATTTGTCTGCGTTGCGCCCTTCTTGTCTGTAGTTGATTTCTTCAAAGATACGCTCGGCTAATTCGTCTGCAATAGCTACTAAATCAGACCTTACTTGCTTGATATTATTTTGTATCCAAGCAGCAATCACACGCAGGATATAAATATCTAGAGTAATACGACGAATCAAGTCAGGACGCTGCACTTTTACAGCAACATCTTCTCCTGTTTTTAATTTGGCGCGATAAACCTGTCCTAAAGATGCAGCAGCAATCGGGTCAGGAGAGATTTCTGCATAAATTTCTTCTGGTCTTTTACCTAACTCCTCTTCAATAAAGCGAAACGCTATTTCGTTAGAAAAGGAAGGAATTTGGTCTTGTAAGACTGATAGTTCTTCTAAATAGATAGGAGATACTAAGTCTGGTCTAGTAGACAGTGCTTGACCGATTTTGATATAAGCTGGGCCTAATTTCGTAACGATATCTCTAACTCTAATTGCTCGCTTGCGTTCTTTAACTGGATTATCGCCTGTGGTTTTATCCCACCAAGATCCTAGTGCGAAGAAAGCAAAAGGTAAAGCAATCGTAATTAATCTACCTAAAACTTGAAAAGGTCTTCCGCGATACTGGCTATCAATGCGTTCTGGACTATAACGCCAGTCTGCATCTGGCTCTTCAAAATCGATGTCTACGTCATCAGGGATAGCAGAAGCAGTAACATCTATTTCTTTGGGGGGTGAAATTGTAGACAAAGTTGATTGAGCCATAGAATTTAGCAGGAGGTTGGATTCTTTTGTAAATAATTGTAACAACCAAAGGGTTAAACATCATCTATCTTTTAGTTTACCAAGGGAAAAAGTAAGAAGGATGAGGGATGGTGGTCAGCGGGATAATATCGCCTTCAGGCGTTTATACCCGTCGCATTGGGTGTTTATCCCCATCGCATTTGGGGGCAAAGGAACGCTGACCAAGACAGGGATGAAGAAAGAGAAATTAATTAGTTCCTAATAATTATTAACTAACGACCAACGACCAACGACCAACAACGAACAAAAATGAAACTTAAATTAAATAGCAATTTTTGGTTAATCGCAATTATTGTATTGGCTGCGGTGTTACGGATTTGTTGGCTGGAGGAAGCACCGAACACTTTTTCGACTGATGAAGCTTCCAATGGTTATGATGCTTATTCTATCTTATTAACGCAACGCGATCGCTATGGTAATTTGTTACCTATCTTATTACAAGCTTTTAATGATTCCCGTGAGTCTTTATATGTTTTTCTAATTATTCCGTTTATCAAGCTGTGGGGATTGAATGAATTTAGCGTTCGCTTTCCTTCTGCTTTAGCAGGAGTTTTAACTGTTCCCATAGTTTATTGTTTAGCTCAAGAGTTATTTAAAAAACAAAAGATTGCGCTATTTGCTGCTTTACTAGTGGCTATTAGCCCTTGGAGTATTTATTTTAGTCGTTTGGCTTTTCGAGCTAATTTATTTCCTTTAGTTTTTTGTTTGGGATTACTTTTTTTTTGCAGAAGTTGGCGTAAACCATACTATTTAATTTTTAGTAGTTTATGTTTTGGTATCAGTTTGCATACTTACTCTGCTGCTAGGGTATTTGTGCCTTTTTTTCTCTTAGGTCTATTGGCGATTTGTTACCGTAGATTAATAAAATCCCCTTTTATTACTATTGTTTCAATAATAACATTTTTGGTTTTTTTTTATTTTCTTCTTGCAGTTTTGGCTATCTCCTCAAGGAACAACAAGGCTAGCAGAAACAGGTATTGAAACTAATATTTTTCTTGTTATTTTATATTATCTTTCTTATTTAGAACCAGTATT
>NZ_LR214240.1 GCF_900659865.1 Hyella patelloides LEGE 07179 | reverse complement strand
AAAATCCGAAGTTAATTCTGGACGACTCCTAACAAGCAATTTAATCGAGATAATTCTTCTATTGAACCAGAAACCCTGGCTCTTAAACCAGGGTTTGTTTGTGTGGTGAGAAGAGATTCTCATGATTTCTTGTATGTTTAAATTATTTAGCTTGTTCAGCTTATTTTTTGTAGGGAAGTATCGCAGTCGAGTTTTTCTAATTTTTCGGCGATTGCTTCTCTAATGAACTCTCGGTAGTTTTCAACCTCTTTCAGTCGAGAGTCCATTGTTTCCGTAATTCTCACTGTAACTTTTTTATTGAGTGGTTCTTGACGATTGGTTGTAAAAGCATATTTAGTCCCAAAATCAGGATTACCACCTGGTCTTCCTCTACCCATAATTTTTTAGCTTTACCTCCTACATCTCTAGATTATAACTTGCCTTGTCGGCAATAAAGTTTTGTAAACAAAGAAGCAAAAAGAGTATTATAGAATGTCCTCGCCTTATAATAGTAATCTTATGTGATTATTCCTTAAAGCCAACTGAAATTTGGCTTTAAGGAGATTATTCAAAACCAAGCAAGATTCTGAACTATGAATATTTTAAAACAATCACCAGAGCAGTCGTTTGGGCTGACACAAATTGTTGAATCACTGATGATTTGCTCCCCAATGAATGGTCATGGCTTATCTTGGGGAAATGTTACGGAGAAAGAAACCCAAGACCTAGAAGAAATGAATGGAGGTGCAGAATGAGCGTATCGACTTGCACTGCTAGAAGAACTCAACTATCGGAGTCTGATTACGAGCATTGCTGTATCAAAAGAGGATTGAACCCCTCTTGGATTAAAGCAGGGTGTCAAACCTTAACCCAGAGCCAAGCAGGAGAATATCTAGGCTACCCAGCCAAATCGGGAGGTATCTGGATCGAGGGCGCGAATGGGCAAGGACAATTTCGCCCCCATAAACCTTGGAGCAACAAACCAGGACAAAAAGCCCCAAAGTACAGAACGGCATTAGGGGATGAATACGATGCGCTCTTACCAGCACATCCCACAGACAAATATCACTGGAATCATCTTTCTTCTTTAAAACAAAAATGTTACAAAATTAATGATGTTCCTCTGTTGATAATCACAGAGGGAGGGTTTAAAGCCATTGCTCTATGTTCACACGAGCTTCCCACTCTTGCCTTATTAGGAGTAGAGATGGGGTTAACTCCCAGTAAAGATGACCCCCAAGGAAAGCGTTATCTAGTTCCCGAATTAGAAAGATTTGCCAAATCAGGATTTGGATTTATTTTTGCTTTTGACGCAGATACTTATACCAAGAAACCAGTTAAACAGGCATTAATCAAACTAGCCCGACAGATACAAAAATATAATGTGCCAGTTTATAATTTACCTGAATGGGACGAAAGTGACGGAAAAGGCGTGGATGATTTTGTGCAGAACAAAGGTATTGAAGAATTTCGTAAACAATTATTAAGCCAAGCCTACTGCTTTGATGATTGGTACTCTAAATACGGAGAGGATGCGTTCGTCACCGTAGGGGGAAACAAAATACCCAAACCAGACATTGTTGGAGCAGAGATAGCCGAACAATATAGCGAACGCTGGGTCTATTGTGATGAATTAAAAACCTGGTTGACCTACAGTCTGGAGACAGAAGGAATTTGGACTCTTGTTAGTAAAGATTACTTAGCAGCGGAAATACACGCCATCCTCAAGGCTCGGAATATCAAGGGATATGGTACTAATGCTTATGTTGAGAATATCATTGGCACTTTAAAAAGAGAATTATTCATCAGGAAGTGGGACGAAAAATCCTCTACTGATTGGTTGCCCTTCAAGAACGGAGTATTAGAGTTAGCGACAAACAAACTCCATGAACATAATCCTGGATTCAAATTCACGTGGCAACTTCCCAGAGACTATACGGTAGTTGAAAATGGCTGGCAGTCAATTGATAATTGGTTGAACGAGGCTACCAAAGGAAATTCTGAATATAAAGAATTATTACTTTGTTTCGCAGCAGCAGTGTTACGAGGAAGGAATGATTTACAGAAATTCCTGCATCTAATTGGTGGGGGTGGTAGTGGGAAATCTACCTTTACTACTTTGCTAACGGCTCTAGTAGGGGAATCAAACACCGCCACGATGAATTTATCAGAATTGGAGGACAAGCACGAGATAGCCCGTATCTTTGGCAAAAGATTAGTGGTGCTACCAGACCAAGATAAAGCACCCAAGAAGATGAGTAATTTCAAGCGGTTAACGGGTCAAGATAGGTTATCGGGTCGGAGACTGTTTGAAAACGGTTTTGAGTATGTATTTGGTGGGCTGACAGTAGTAACTTCTAACTTCCCCATCTTCCACACCAACTTAGGCTCTTGGTTGACCCGTAGAGTTAGTATGATTCCTTTTGACTATCAATGTCCCAAGCATCAGAAACGGGACTTGATGAAAGATTTTGAAGGGGAATTGGGAGCATTTACTTCTTATCTGTTGAGTATTC
>NZ_LR214239.1 GCF_900659865.1 Hyella patelloides LEGE 07179 | reverse complement strand
CTCCAAGCTACGAACAGAAACATTGAGCAAGGAAGCCCGTCGCCCTAAAGGATACACCTTCGGATAAGGTTTCCTCGACATGGGCAAGTCTTGCTTTTGTACGTCATACATCAAATTACCAACGCCGAAACTACTAATTGCTTAGTATTACTTTTAATTCTTCATCCCTCATCCTTTATCCCTTATTCTTCATCCCTCATCCTTTATCTCTTATTCTTCATCCCTCATCTTTTATTCCTTATCCCTCATCCTTTTACCGATGCTTAACAACGTAAGGAAATGAATGGGAATGACCATAATGGCTATTCCGTTTGTTTGTAACATTTAAACTCTGATTTAACACCCAAAGCATACCAAGCGATTGCCATCGTCAGACATCCTGTTAACCATAAAGGCATTTTATAACCAAAACTAACCAATAAACCAGAAATAAAAGGGCCAAAAGCATTGGCAATACTCAGATAAGAGGCGTTAATTCCTAATATTTCTCCTTGTTCTTGTTGTTTAGTATTTAAAGATAAGATTGATTCAATTAAAGGCATTGGAAAAGCATTAACCAAACTAAATATAGCAAGAATAATTGCAAAAGCTGTAATAGTTGGGAAAGTGGGCATTAAGAAAAAAGTTACTCCTCTAATAAATAATGCCATCGCTAAAATATCAATTAAGTTAAATTTATTTCGTAGCGGTTCTAAAGCAAATACCTGAGAAATAAAACCGAGCATTCCTACTAGAGAAAAAGCAATTGCTAATTCTTTGGGATTGCGATCTAAAACATTAAGAAAGAAAGGCTGAAAGGCAAAAGTAAAAATAGTAAAGCTAGCACCGCTTAAAAAAGTCAAAATAAACAATTTGCCTAATTTGGGTTTGGTTGCCGATTTAGCTATCTTACTAAAAGTAAAATCTTGCCAGCTTAATTTAAAGCTTTTTGGTGTCGATTGAGGTAAAGTTTCTGGTAAGAAAAATAGCGTTAACATAACAGCAAAGCAAGCTATTACCGCAGCCACCACAAAACTCATTCCTAAAGGAGAAATTCCAGGTAATGTAGGCAATTGCTGTGCTACATAGCTTAAAGCTGGCCCAACCACAAAACCTAAACGGAAAATTGCAGCAAAGATACCAAAGGCTTGAGGACGCTGTTCGGGAGTAGTAATATCGCTAATAACAGCACTAGCAACCGAATTATTTGCCCCTGTTAAACCATCAAAAATACGCGCCAAATACAACAGTAAGGCTGTATTACTCACACTAGCTAAAATATTAGCTAATACTGTTCCTAATAGGCTAACGATTAAGATGGGTTTTCTACCCATTCTGTCTGACAATTTACCTAATACTGGCGTTCCTAAAAACTGAGCTAATGCATAAGCAGTAGTTAATAAACTTGCTTGTAAATCACTCAAAGCAAATTGTTTTGCATAAGGATATAGTAGCGGGATAATAATGGTGAAACTAATAGAATTGACAAAGGCAATAGTCGCAATAATCCAAAATTGTCTTGGTAATTTGTATTGGAACATTATATAGGTTTGGAAACAAAGAATAGGAAAAGTGCATCAAGACAAGAAACAGATTAACATCAATTCTATTGACATAATATTGAATATAAGGTGGGCAATACCCACCCTAAACTTTGATTGTTTTTATATGTCGTCAATATTTTTTGATTTGGTAAGACTTCACGACATCACGACATCTGGAAATTATTTCTACTTAAAAAAAAAGTTTCTATTTAAAGAAACTTCCTTATAATTTAATGCAAGTTTTTAGAGCTTTGAGTCAAGAAAATCAGAAACTTATTTAGCAGCACTTAATTGTTTACCTGTATTTAGAGGAGTTGGAGTTGTATCTAATAAAAGATTTCTGATCAATCTTGCTGCCATTTTTTGAGATAGTTTTTCCGCTACGCTTTGTCCTAGCTTTTGAGTTTCTGGTTTGGTAACAATTTTAACTAACACAGAAACAACGCGAGTAGGGTCAAAACCTGAAGTGTTTTGCAAAATACCGATAATGTTTTTTAGGTGAGTAATTGTGTAAGAATCTTCTTGTAACTCTGGAGGAGTTTCTTGGACAGCTAAACCTACTTGTTGACGGAAAGAGGTGGACAAATTAAACCAAGTCCTACGTCCTACACTATCTAAAACATTGACAATTTCATCAGATAAGCGATCGCGTATGAACTTACCACGCTCTGAAAATAGATAATCTAAGGCTTGATTAACAATCTTATCAAAGTCATAATCTCGCGAATCGTTAGCATTTCGCATTAAGTTTTCTAAACGATGCCAACGGAAACCTTCTTCTTTGAACAACAGGTCTTTTAGTGATTCTCTTAATTCTGGTGCGGGGTCAGTTAAGAGACGTTTTGCAACGTAAGGATAAGCTTTGCTGAGTACTTTAAAGTCTGGCTCGATACCAATAGCAATCCCTTCTAGAGTAACCATCGAACGAATAATCAGCGCGTAATAAGCAGGAACGCGGAAAGGAAACTCGTACATCATGGCT
>NZ_LR214238.1 GCF_900659865.1 Hyella patelloides LEGE 07179 | reverse complement strand
TAGAAGTTGCTAATTCAGGCAAAGATGTCCCCAAGGAAACGATAGTTAAACCAATTAAAAGATCGCTAACGCCTAAAGCTTTAGCAATAGTTGTTGCCGAATCAACTAGCCAGCGTGAACCCAACACTAAAAGTATTGAACCACCAACAATAAAACCGATATTTTTCGCCCAAATTGCAGCAGATTTGTTGCCATCAAAACCATATTCTTGCTCGAATTCATCGTCTTCATCGCTGCTCATTTGTCGGCGACTCTGATAAATCAAAGACAAAGTATAAACAATAGCCCCTGTAAATAAAATAATGCCATCAACGCGACTCAGTGTACCATCGAGTCCAAAGACAAATAATAAAATTGACACTCCAATCAGAATGGGAACATCAGAGCGAATAATTTGTTTAGCAACAATTAAAGGAGTTACTAAAGAGGATAAACCTAATATAAATAAAGTATTAAAAATATTACTCCCCACAGCATTACCTACTGCAATATCAGCCTGTCCTGAAAAACTAGACATGACACTTACAGCCATTTCTGGCGCACTTGTACCGTAAGCAACTACAGTCAAGCCGATAATAAGAGGAGAAATACCCAATATCCCTGCAACCTTTGATGCTCCGTTAACTAGAAATTCTGCGCCGACGACTAATACTACCAGTCCACCGAGTAAGATAGCAAAGGTTATTACGTCCATAGAAAAATATTAATTTAGTACTAGAGTCGAGACTTTAAAAACTAAGTAACTAAGACAATAGCTTATATGCTTTTTATCTTATATGCGGTCTAATCTTGATATCTCTTAATTTCTTTGCTCTTTAGATGGTTAGTTCTTTGACGATCGCAATACAGTGATGAATGTCTGCATTAGTCTTAATGGCTTCAGGATTAATATGGGTAGCACTGGCTTGATAGCCTCTATTTTGCAATGCTTGAATTATAAGCGATCGCTGCGGTAAATCTAATTTACCTCGTTTACCAATTTCTCGCAGGGTAAAAAAGTAAGGGGGTAAGTCGGCTTCTGCAATCATTGTAGATAGTAGCTTAACTATATGTTGCCATTGTAGCTGTTGAGCGACTGCTTTCATTGCCGACAGATATTCTTTATTGTGTAATGCGCCCAGCCACATCGCACCACTAACGGTAAAAGCAGAATTATCGTGAGAACACACAGCCTTACCTAACTTGCGCCAGTTAATTGTTTGATAATCACCGCATTGATGACAGTAACCCAGAAAACCATAATTTTCTGAAGTTAAATTAGTATAGCGAGTTAAACGAAACATAACGCGGTAAGTTTTCCCCGAAAAAAACGCAAAAATCGGCTCTGCTCCTAAACCCTTTGTTCCTGCTTGTTGCGCCACACTACCAATAATCAATCTTAAAGCTTGTTCTTGCAGCGCAGGATGAGAGCGAGGATAAGCTCCATAGGCTTGTAAACTTTTATTTGGTATTCGTCCAGCTAAAGTACGTCCATCAGTGCTAGTAAGGTACATTAAACCATCAATTCTCGTTGCCCACAACATTGTATTAAGATAGGGTGCTGCTGTGCCAAAACAATCGACATCTACTAAATCGTAATAGTCTCGATGGTTAAAACAATCAAAAAAAACCCGATGAGCATCTAAATGGGTGAGTTGATAACGTTCATCAGGAATTGTATTTTGTAAGTTTTGCTTTAATAAAGTATTTAGTTGGTAGTTTCCTTCATTTACCCATAAAAAATCAGCATGACTTTCTAAATAATAACGCAAGCTCCGAATTCCACTACCTGCCATTACTTCTAAGACTCTTAACTGTCCCTGCTGCTTCTTACACACCAAAGCAGCCAACACGCCCAAATCACGAACTACTCTACTCTTAGGGTTATAAAAAGCCTCTCCTAATTGAAATTGAGCCTTTCCTTCATAATGATTCATTCGTTTGGTTGGTTAGTGGTGACTTTGTTGCTACTTCATCTATTCCCCTTACTTCCTCATAATTCATTCTTCAACCTTCAATTAGCCTCCACCAACAATGGTCACTATTTCAAGGCGATCGCCTGTAGCGATCTGAGTTTCTGACCAATACTGACGATGCAAAATTTCCCCATTGTATTCTACAGCTACTAAACGAGGATTCATGCCTATTTGCTCTAATAACTCTGGTAAAGATAGAGAAGTAGTAAAATCATGGGTTTCTCCATTAATCTGTACTGTAATAGTGGTATTGGTATTAACCATAATTTTTAACTCCTGAAAAACTAACTTTATACTAACTGTCTTAATTTTTATTCTTAAAATTAACTAACAAGGAAGCAGAGGAAGAAGGTAAGAGAGATAAATAATTTTAATTCACCTATTACCTATTACTTATTACTTATAGAACTTACGCATTGACAAAAAATCACTGTCATGGATGCTAAACGGCAAAAGTATCTGTAAGATTACTTAAAATGTATTCGCGAATTACTAAAGTGAATAGATTCCTTTGCAATTGATACCAATTAGAAATTGAGCTATTTGAACGCATTTTT
>NZ_LR214237.1 GCF_900659865.1 Hyella patelloides LEGE 07179 | reverse complement strand
CGCTTCAGTTATCAATCATGAATTCAACTTCTACCAAAAATTTAGAGAGTGCCAATCTCAAACTCAGGGGCATGAGTTGTGCTTCTTGTGCCATTCGTATAGAGGAGGCAATTAAAAATGTACCTGGGGTAGCCGAATGTAATGTTAACTTCGGTGCAGAACAAGCTGCCATTAAATATAATCCGCGCCAAACCAGTATTGCGGATATCCAAGATGCGGTAGAGGAAGCAGGGTACTCGGCTTATTCTCTTCAAGAACAAGCAATGTTGATAGGAGAGGATGACCAAGAACAAGCTGCCCGAAAAGCCGAATCCCGTGATTTAATTTGCAAAGTAATTGTTGGTGGAGTAATTAGCGTCATTTTAGTTATTGGTTCATTACCAATGATGACAGGGCTAGAACTCCCCTTTATTCCTGCATGGTTGCATAACCCCTGGTTGCAACTGATTCTGACCGCTCCCGTACAGTTTTGGTGCGGTTATGGTTTTTATATCCATTCATGGAAAGCTTTTAAGCGTCACGCTGCCACAATGGATACTTTAATCGCACTAGGTACGAGTGCAGCATTCTTTTATTCTTTATTTGCTACTGTTTTTCCCAACTTCTTTCTCAACCAGGGCTTGATGCCAGAAGTTTACTACGAAATCGCAGCTGTAGTGGTTACGATGATTTTACTTGGAGAGTGGTTTGAGAATCGGGCAAAAGGACAAACTTCAGAGGCGATTCGGCAACTGATGGGTTTACAGCCTAGGGATGCCAGAGTAATTCGCAATGGTCAAGAAATAGACGTTCCCATTAACGAAGTACAGATTGACGACGTTATCTTAGTACGCCCTGGGGAAAAGATTCCCGTAGATGGAGAAATAATTAGCGGAAGTTCCACTATTGATGAAGCGATGGTAACGGGGGAAAGTATTCCCGTTAAAAAACATCCTGGGGATGAAGTAATTGGCGCGACAATTAATAAGACAGGTAGTTTTAAATTCAAAGCCACTAGAGTCGGCACAGATACGGTATTAGCGCAGATAGTTAAGCTAGTTCAAGATGCCCAAGGCTCAAAAGCACCCATTCAAAGACTAGCTGACAAAGTTATAGGTTGGTTTGTTCCCGTAGTAATTGCGATCGCCATTGCAACTTTTGTGCTGTGGTTTACCATCATGGGTAATATTTCCCTGGCTTTAATTACTACTGTTGGGGTGTTAATTATTGCCTGTCCCTGTGCTTTGGGTTTAGCTACTCCCACCTCAGTAATGGTAGGTACTGGTCAAGGTGCAGAAAACGGTATTTTAATTAAAGGTGCAGAAAGTTTAGAACTCGCTCATAAAATACAAACCATCGTCCTCGATAAAACAGGTACGATTACCCAAGGAAAACCTACTGTTACTAATTACATTACAGTAAAAGGAATTACCGACGGTGCAGAATTAAAATTATTGCGTTTAGTCGCAGCAGTAGAACGTAATTCCGAACATCCTCTAGCTGAAGCAGTAGTAAAATACGCTCAGTCACAAGATTTACATCTTGTGGAGGCTCAGGAGTTTGAAGCAGTAGCAGGTAGTGGAGTACAGGGTATAGTTTCAGATCGCTCGATACAAATTGGTACTCAACGCTGGATGTCTGAATTAGGTATCAAAACCACTGCTTTACAGTCACAAAAAGACACTTGGGAAGCTGAAGGAAAAACTGTAGTTTTAATTGCTGTAGATGACGAACTAGAAGGAATTATGGGTATTGCGGATGCGATTAAACCTTCTTCCCCCGCAGCAGTTAGGGCATTGCGTAACTTAGATTTAGAAGTGGTGATGCTGACAGGGGACAATCAGAAAACCGCAGAAGCGATCGCCCGTGAAGTTGGTATAGTTAGAGTAGAAGCGGAAGTCCGTCCCGACCAAAAAGCAGCCAAAGTAAAAGAATTACAGCAGTTAGGAAAAATAGTCGCAATGGTAGGGGATGGCATTAATGATGCTCCTGCACTGGCTCAAGCGGATGTGGGTATTGCTATAGGTACGGGAACGGATGTAGCGATCGCTGCTAGTGATGTTACCCTCATTTCGGGAGAATTGCAAGGCATTGTTACTGCCATACAGTTAAGTAAAGCAACCATTAACAATATCCGTCAAAATTTGTTTTTCGCCTTTATTTACAACGTTCTTGGTATTCCGATTGCAGCAGGAATTCTCTTTCCTTTCTTTGGCTGGTTGCTCAATCCAATTATTGGTGGAGTAGCAATGGCATTTAGTTCGGTTTCGGTGATAACTAACGCTCTGCGTTTGCGTAATTTTAAGCCCCAAACATTGAGGTAGTGATTAAACAGGAAAGTTGTTGATTTTAAGACTATTCACCGATAAATTTACTGTTGCAAGAGGTCAGATGTTTGATAAAACTAAGATTTACGGAAGCCTTGCTGGATTAGGATTGTTTTTAACTTTAATTACCAATAGCGCAATAGCACAGAAAGAGATAGAAATAGAAATGTCCGCTTCGACTGGGAAGCAAACTAATCAGTTTCAAAAA
>NZ_LR214236.1 GCF_900659865.1 Hyella patelloides LEGE 07179 | reverse complement strand
CCCCGTCTTTTCAAGGCGGGGTCTCTCTGACCGCGTCGCCGTAAGGCGTTTATACCCGTCGCATTGGGTGCAAGCGTCCGACTTAAACTGCGTGGGTTTCCCGCGCAGTCGCGGACTTGGGAATGCTTCCCGATGCGTGACTGTTAAGAAGCATTCTTGCGACAGTTCTCTGGGTCGGGAAACCCTTCTGCAAGACTGTCGCGCTATTCCACAGCGAGTGTTGACGGCTCTTCCAGCAATCACGCTACTGAATTCAAGACGATTACGCAAAGGCGTTGTCTACAATCGAGTAGGGTCTAATACCCTGTTTGATTGGCAATCGCGCTTAAAGCTTATAGCTTATAGCTCGGAAGCTCCGCTCCTTTATATCCAGCGATAAGTTGTAGCGTTTTAGCAACACTCTTCTTCAATTTGTTCTAGTAAGTTCAAAGCTTCTGTGTCTTCATATTCTTCAAATAAAGAATAAACATTATTCATTTGACTACATATAAAATGCAGTTCGTCTTGTCCAATCGATAAGCGTTCGCCACATTTAGCCTGAAAATATTCAGACCAAGGGCTATTGTGGGGAGGATTGTTAGTGTATTTCTCTATATTGCCCAAAATACGACGCGCTCTGCCGTCGCAATCAATACCTTGAAAATTGACGTATCGGTCTGGTTTTTGCTGAGTCATGGTATCTAATCAGTCTGTAAATTAACTATGGCTATGATACAGATCGGGTTTAACCGTGAATAGTCCTCGAACGGGTACACTTGGTAAAAAAAATGACGCATTACTTAAAAACTTTATTTATAGCGATCGCCCAAACCCAAAGCGAGTTACAACTACAACAAACCGTTATGAGTAAAATTGGCGAATATTTTGCTGCAAAACGCTATCGTTTGTTTTTATTAAGCCACCTTCATCCAATTGCTAACAAATCAAAGTTATTTCAATTAGCTTTCTCCTTAGAGCATAATCCCGTTTTACGTTATTTGGTAGAAAATCACGTACCAGTTCATGAAGAGATATTATTAACCGCAGAAAAGTGGAGAACTATTTGTCCTCGTTGGGATCATGGTCATGTTATGGTTGGCCCAATTGTCGATAATGGTAGTCTGATAGGTGGTTTGGCTTTAACTCGCGATCGCGATGATCGCGCTTTCAACAATCAAAATATTTTAGAGTTAAGTGCTTTGTGTCTGCACATTTCGACTCAATTGACTAAGATACAGTCCCAGCAAATAAAGTTTAATCAACATAGTCTTAAACAGATGACTCCTCGTGAATTGCACATTGCGGAATTAGTCGCACAAGGGTTAACTAATGCCGAAATTGGTAAAACTATTTGGATTACGGAAAACTCAGTTAAACAAGCTTTAAAACGAATGTTTAGTAAGTTACAAGTTTCATCCCGCGCTGAAATGATTGCTAAATTGTCTAGATATAATTGCGATCGCTAATAATCGATTAATTGAGTATCTACAATCTCAATGATTCGCTTTTCCAATGCAGTAAGATCTTATTGGTGGAAAATTTACGCTATTTTAAATTTATAGAGGGGAAAAACAACCATATATAGCTATTTATAAATCGAATCAATAGCTAAAGCGAACGAAAATTAGAGTTTTCTTGATCGAGCGATCGCTATTCAGTCCCTATAATAAGTATAAATTACACAGAATAAATATACTGTTCTTAGTAACGGAGAAATTCCTTTTGCTCTTGTCTTAGAGCTTAAATTTCCTTAGAAAAAATGGTCAATATTAATCGAACAATTAGGCAAATTTACCAGAGTCACATAGAACAACTATCTAAAAGCGATCGCTTGCGTTTGGTAAGTTTAATTCTTGATGATTTAACTCAAGATATCGAACCTCAATCAGAAAAAGATCTATCCGATCCGCGTCTGTTTCTCAGCTTAGCGAAAAATGAAAGAGACAAATTGCTGGAGCAACAAGCACAAGAAGCTCATGAACTCTATCAATTAGACTAAAAGTGAGTTAAGAGAGTGGATAGATGATTATATTGACTATTGCTAAAGAGATTGCTGGTTATTATTACTATAAGATCGCATCAATGCCCATTCAGCCAAAAATAGATTAGTAGCTGCACAATCCATAACTACCAATTCCGCTTCAGAATAATGCAAACAACTTGATTATAAAAAGTTAAATTTGATACAAAATTTTATTTTATTGTGATATTCTTACCAGTATTAATAATTAATTTAGAAACGAAAAATTAAAGGTAAAGTTGAATTGAGTGCAACAAAATATTAGAGAATAAAAATAGCTATAACGGTTACCAAATATAGCTTTAAATCCAAACATTATTGAGTAGGACAAATACCAGAGTCTTCAGAAATAAATACTAACTGCCTATCGTTAAAATACTAGTCCCCCATACCCATAAAAATTTTTTTGTCATTATCAGTCAAAGGTTTCAGAGATTGAGTACGTCCTTAATCAATTCAATAAAACTAACCGAGTGCAAGTTTTCCCTTCAGCCTAAATCTGAATGATATAACTTTCATAACGTCATCAAGCATCTGAATTTTAAG
>NZ_LR214235.1 GCF_900659865.1 Hyella patelloides LEGE 07179 | reverse complement strand
CGCATCGCGCATATTGCTCATTGAGGGAAACCCAAGGGGCTGATTCTGTCGTTTCACGGCAGAACTCTTCTGCCCCGCCCAAGACCCCTAAAGGACTCGGCTTCGCCGTCGCGCACTCGTTCGCTAAATCAGCAACGCCAAAAAATCGAATCTATTAAGCAAGCACATTTAGTAACTATTGGCACATCAATAACTAACAAACTCTCCCATAGTATTTATATATATGGAACATTGAAAAACAATCAGTCAGGGTTATTTATGTCATTAGATTTCGGTACTAATTGGCAGCAAATTAATCAAATTTCAGAAATACCAAGGTTAACTAAGGTATTAGTAGCTAGTCAACAGATACCAGGATTGATTTTTGCGGGGACAGATGCTAGAGAAATTTATTATCAGTTAATCAAGGCTTCATAATTGAAGCTTGCTAAGTAAATTCAAGCTCAAAATTACGTAGAAATACTAAAAAAAAGCTAACATATTGATTATTATTAAATAATATTAAAAATGCTTCGTATTTTAATTGTTGACGATCAAAAAAGTATTCGCGAAACTATCAAAGCAGTTTTAGAACCAGAACCAGATTTTGAAGTTGTTGCTACCGCCGACAATGGACTAACTGCCATTGAATTTGCTAAAAAGTGCTTACCCGATTTGATGTTGGTGGACTTGGAAATGCCTAGTTTAAATGGGATGCAGTTAACAAAGATTATTAGCCAAGACTTTTCCCACATTAGAGTTATTGTGTTGAGTACGCATGATGAAGATGAATATATTCAGCAATCTTTACAAGCAGGAGCAATGGGCTATTTATTAAAAGGAACTCCAGCAGATGACCTAAAAGAAGCAATTCGTTTTGTATCTCGTGGATATAATCAGTTTAGCCCTGGTTTGCTACACAAAGTAATTCCTCAGAAAAAAATAGAACCAGCAAAAACAGACTTCGGTGATTATTTGGATGCTGCATCTTTAGACTTTAAAGAATTAACTTTAGTTGAACCTGGTAAAAACAAAAATCAACGTCACGTTCGTAAAAGTTGGACAGTTTACTTTCCCTATTGGTTGCTAGGAAACATTGTACTTTGGGGAATCGCACTGCTGTATCTGATTTTTAAAAGCCCTATTTACACTAGCAAATGGTCAATTAGTCTACCATCTCACCAAAACTCCAGTAGCGTCAGCATTTCTAATATTGGTTCTGTGAGTTCCAATACAGAATCTCTTGATCGCAACCATCTGTTTGACCCCCGTGAAAACTATAAATTTTTACTGGGCAAAAAAGAAATTATGTCCCTCGCTGCCGACCGAGTAGGCATCAGCGTACAAGAATTCGGCAAACCAGATGTGGAAATTGTCGATAATACCACCATGATGGAATTGAGTATCGAAGGAAATACACCCCAAGAAGCCCTTCAAAAAGCGATCGCCATATCCTACGTCCTCGAACAAAAATTACAAGAATTACGCCAAACAAGAATCAGCAAAACAGATCTCAGTTTACAGGATAGTCTCGAAAAATCAGAACAGTATCTACGGGATGCCCGTCAAAGACTAGCAGAGTTTAAACTTCAGTGGGCGATTGGTTTTCAAGACAAAGCAGAAAACTTATCTTCTAATGTAGAAAATCTGCGTCTTCAAAAAGCGGAAATCAAAGCGCAACTCGAACAAGCCCATGCTCAAGCTCAACGATTATCAAATAGCTTAGGAATCTCTACTGAATCTGCCCAAGATGCTTTGATTCTCTATTCCGACTCTTTATTTCAGCAATATTTATCAAACTACACCCGTAACAGTGCCGAGTTAACCAGTCTCGAATCAAGATTTAAATCCAGCAATCCGATTGTCATTGACAGAAGTGAAGAAACCGCAGCAGCCCGCAACGCTTTACTAAAAAGAGGAGAAGTTTTATTAGGTCGTCGTCTTTCTTCCGATATGTTGCAACAGTTAAACTTGCGTACAGGAGATGAAAAGGATTCTTATCGAGGTAGTCTGCTTAAAAATATTGTGTTCTTGCAATCAGAAGCCAAAGAATTAGCTGCCCGTGCAGCAAAGCTAGAGCAACAAATAACGCAGCTAGAGACAGCAGAAAATGGTTTCGTACAGCAAAGAGCTCGTCTTAACAAGTTGGAACAAGATGTAAAATTTGCTGAAACGGTATACTCCTCTAACCTTGATAAATCCAGGCTAGCAAAAAGTAATTTGTACAATGCCTATCCTCAAATTCAGGTGGCTATCCAACCCAATCTACCCAAAAAACCAAGCTCTCCTAATCCGATATTGGTTTACTTAGGAACATTTATTGGTTCGATATTTTTAACTACAGCGATCGCTTATTTTTGGGCAAGCAGCAGCGAACCAGTACCCACATCTTCTGATAAAAATAACCATAACCATAAAGCGATCGTTCCTATTTTATAAGTTTTTCCGAGATTGCGATCGCTTCGTAACAGTACTACTTTAAAATTGCACTATGTAGGGTTTGCTGAATAACTTGACAACCTTGAGCAAATAAAGGTTACAAGGATTTTGGGCGCAGCAAAAAGTTAAGTAAAAATGGCGAAAAACCCCTAAAA
>NZ_LR214234.1 GCF_900659865.1 Hyella patelloides LEGE 07179 | reverse complement strand
CACAGCAACAAAAGCTGTTGCATGGCAGTGAAGCACTCATGATAATTCATTTTAGCTATGCTGAAGTTCTCTGTATGAGAGAATTTCATCCGTTTGGCACTTATGGTAGCTTCTCTAGCATTACCCCTAATAGTACCAATTTCCAACAAGTTATAGGCTTCTTCTTTGATTATATTTATGGAATAACGCTTGATGGGTATTGAGATTGCGAAGATCGTAAACATATGTTTTACCTAAATTAATTAAATCTCATTTGGATGCAAATAACCAATCGCTTAGATTGACTTAAGCTATTGAATTAACAATATGCCTTTTTGGTAACATTAGTTACTTATTTGGGGTAAAACTAGCGAGCGTGACACGAGAGGCAATCTAGAAATATTGCAGCTTTCAGTGTTTGAGACAGTAAAAAATATTCTCGGCTCAGAATCGCTACAATCCTTGTCAAATATATAATTTAGCAACTCTGTTGACACTCTCACGGCTGAAGCACGTGAGATTCTTTTACAGCACTGCTAAAATTAGGAACAGTTCCTTGTTTATTCCATAATTTTAACCGCCTAGGCATTGTCAAAACGCCTCTAGCGAAACCACTAGCATCAAACTGAAACCCGTATTGCTCCGCGACTTCTTGATTCAGTCGCTCATGGGGGAAACCCCCAAGACCGCGCTGAATCGCTTTTCTGGCTATTCCAATAGCACCATTAATATCTGCATTAAACTCAATTCCAGATGCCGAACGATATAAACCTCGTTTCACTCTTTTTCCTGATGGCTTCCATCCTTCGGGTTTTGCACCAAACACGGGAATATCATCTAGGTCTAAGCTTGAGGCTAAAGAGGTGTACGACTCTTCTGTCTCAAGAAATCGAATATTATATTGTTTGCATAATTCCTCAATTCTATCTTTGAGTTTACCTGTGGGAATCTGAACAAATTTTTGGTTGTTCTTTTTTCCCATATTTGATTCTTGTTTCTGACCTTTATTCCAACCAAAAACAATAGTTCCAATATTATTTTTTAAGCAATGATTGACTACTATTCTTGCTGCCTTATTTACAGCATCACGCATTTGTCGATTACGTTTAGTTGTAATTTTATCTAGTAGTTTGCACCAAAAGTTTTGAGATTTATTTTCTTTAATGGTGGCTAATCGTTTGTTGTACCATTGATTTAAAGCTTTAAGGTGTTTGCCATCAACAAGAAAGCTAGTTTCAAGATTACTAATACAAGTTAACCAATTATCTAAACCATGATCTATTGAAAGAACATTGTTTTGATTTAACTTATTATCTATTGTTTCAGTTTTCGTCACCCAAACACTATCAAAATAACCAGCACGCGGAACAATTTGTAGTTCTTTAACTGAGTTCCAATCAAGGTTAGACGGAAAAGGCAGGTATATTTCAGCAATGTCAAACCAAACTTTGCAACTCTTTCCTAGCGGGATTCTTACTCCTTCTTCTGTTAACTTTAGCCAACGTTTAGGATAGCTAATCTGAAATAATCCTCGCTTACGATATTGGGGGAATTTGGGTTTATTAGTTAGTTCTCCTTGTTTCCATAACTTAAGCAATTTTTTGTATCCTGTGATAGCTTCCCCAACAGAAAAACAAGTTTGCTGTGCGGCTGAAGTGTATAAAGCCTTCATATGAGGGTTAGTTTTTAGTTGAGTTGCCAACCAAAACTTATTGCTCAATTTGCCAGTTTTAAAGTAGATTTGTCTGGCTAAATAAGTACAGCAATTATATAGCTTATTTGACTCCGAACAAAGATACTCTAAAACTGCTGACAACTCCTTGTCATCAGGCAGCCTGTTTATCTGTGCTGCAAAAATTTGATTCATGAAATAATCATACTATAATTGTTGATAATAATCAAGTTATCAACATGAGAAAAAACGCTAAAGACTATAGACATAGTTCTCATTGTTTAGGGCTAGCAACCGTTCATTTGTGCTGGATTCCTAAGCGAAGAAAAGCGGTATTAATCGGAAAAATCAGAAATAGGCTAGCAGAAATTATCAACCAGGTTGCTGTAGATAAAAGCTGGTTCGTTCGATCTTTAGAAATTGCTCCAGACCACGTTCATTTGTTAGTAGAATATGACAATCATCATTCGATAGCTGAAGTGGCTAGAGCCTTTAAAGGTCGTTCTTCAAGATATCTTAGGCAAGAATTTCCAGAATTACTCAAGCTTCCTTCTCTTTGGTCAAGGTCTTATTTCTATGAAACGACTGGAAAAATTAGCACCGCTAAGATAAAGGCATATATTGAAGACCCACATCATTGGTAAGTGGTCGAAGAGAAGGAACACCCCAGGCGTTTATGAACACAGATGCCAATATTCCACTCACGTTTAAAAACGTTTCAACTGTTTTTCCGCCCCGCGCTCTTTGCAACGGGGTTACCAAACTGCGTACCTCATGTTTTGATGAAAATTTCTAGTTTTGCAGGAACTACTCAAAGGCTGCAAAAATTACTCAGGGTTTGCGAGCGCTATATTTGCAAAATCATGATGTTGAAATCTTTACAGAGTAAGCGTTTCAAGCTAGATTGCCCCTGGTGACAGCTTGGCTAGTTTTGACCC
>NZ_LR214233.1 GCF_900659865.1 Hyella patelloides LEGE 07179 | reverse complement strand
TCACTCGTCGGTAGGAATTTAACCTACATGAATCAAGAGTTATTATATTTTCCAGGTTCTGAAAATATCCTCAGCGTTCCTCCAAATATGTTACTACTTGTAGTTAGACTGAAACGAGTCGCACATTAGGACGAGACTCATAGCTGGGGGTCAGATGATGATGAAGCTTCTGACGACTACTGGCATTTTCTCGGACAATATGAATAGTTTTTTGTACTAGCTCAAAGGTCGAGAATTCTAAGTTGACTTATTATTCAATTAAAGCTGAGAAACCCACTCTAAATTTTCTGCTCCTAGGCATTTTTCGTGATTACTCAAAATAGCCATCTCATTCTCAACCATCCAAGTTAGAGCGTGAATTTGTTTCTCAAAATCAGGTTTTAACATCACCCAAGCCTCATAGCTATTTCCCACTCTTTGAATCTCTACAGTTCCATTACCTTGATTGATAACTGATGTCAGATATGCCTTTGATTCATCTTTATTGGCAGCGATTCCACAGAGCTTAATGGTTTGGCTTTTCTCTCCGTTATTGACCTCAAATGTATTCCCATGCCAGAATCTGTTCCACTTTCCAATCTGGATAGATTACCTGCGATTGATATTCCTGGTAACGATAAGTTCCTGCTATGATTGCTGTGAATGCGATTATCATAGCTATGATAGGCGATCGTTAATGTAAGTAATATGAGAAGGCTTTCCACTTCATAATTGGGTATCAAATGTCTATGTTGGATTAGAATACCCAAAATGTAATTGAATTTGACTTTGATGGGCGGTGCTTGGGTTAGCACTTTCTTTTTTTCTCTCTCAATTAGACGGAATTAAAACTTGCGTTTTTGCCCTGGTCAGTGCCGTATATTGGAGTTTTTGTCGCTCGCTACAGCCTCTCATGTCGGCAACATCCAAAAATACATAATCAATCGTACTTCCTTGTGCCTTGTGTGTCGTTAAACTGTAAGCGTAACCCACGTCATCAAACATTCTCGATAGATCGAAATAGCTCTGCCATTGTTTAACTTGCGCCAAATACTTCACCTTTTCATTGTATAATTTTTGACTTTCGCGATGAAGTATGGAGAGGGGTTGCTCTTTTCCACAATCGGGTTTAACCATTACTTTCCAATACTTATATATTTGACCGAGAAAGAGTAATTCACACTCTTCTCCCTGGTCAATTACTACCGCTTCTTCTGAGTTGTTAATGGCAATTCTCCACTTATTCTTGCCTTTAGCTCCTGGTTTCGCTCTAAATAAGGGTCTTCTAGCTATTAGCCTATCTCCTGTTACATAATCAGGTGCATTTTTACCCCATAACTGACTACGAACAAAATTATTGAGCGATTCTACCGTTTTATTTCTCCAAGCCAAAAACCGAATGTGGTCTGGATTGAGCTTAAATTGTGGCGAGTCAAAAAGAGCTACTGCCCGTTGCAACCATTCCTTTTGAGGTAAACAAAGGATAGTGCTATCTCTTGTTGTAGTAAATGGGTAAAGAGTACGAGAATACTTGGGGTTGCTTCTGATTTCTTGGGCAACTCGTGCCATCTCTCCATCGTAACGAACTACTTGAGTTAAAGTCGCTGATTGTTGAATTTCTGAAGATCTGCTGACAATCGGTTCTCTCTCTCCCACTGGAGGTAATTGTGCCGAATCCCCGACAAATACTACTTTTGAGAGTAATGAGCTTTTTACTTCCGAGGCAATCTCTTTGAAGTTATCTCGATTGAGCATTGAAAATTCATCAATGATAATGATTCCATAACCCGACCAGTCCAATTCTTCTTTGCTCAGGAAGACTTCAATTCCCGTCTCTTCATCAAGTACTGGTTGCTGTCCTAATAGTTGAGCTACTGTCTTTACTTCCAGATTAAGACCTGAATTTTCGGCAATCTGAGAGAGATTCTTAGCGGATTTATTGGTGGGAGTTGCTGCGACAAAGTTAATGCCCTCACTGACTAACCACTGAATAAAACTCGTAATCAGAACGGTTTTTCCCGTTCCTGCAAATCCCGTCAGTCTGAAGAATTTCTCTTGAGAGATTGTCAAGTTTTTTAGTTGAGATAAGGCTCTTTCTTGGTCTGAAGTTAGAGAGAATTCACCATCAGACAAGGATACGGGTGATAAGTGCTCAGGGTTCTTGGAGATTTTCTCCAGACTCCAAGAACTTATTTCTTCTTGATGTGAACTAGAATATTCACTCTCGACAACTAACTTCACCTCGACAAGTTGGTTGGTCACCGACCAAAAGGCAGCTTGAAGATGAGGAATTCTCGACCGATTCGTTTCAATCAAGGCACTCGTCAATAAAGCAACCGTTGCTTCAGTTTCTTGGAAATCTAATAAATTTCCATGCTGCTTAAATAAAGCTTTAGTTACTGGTAATGAAATATGATTTAAGATTTCTAACCATAGAAGCTGGAGATTTTGAGCGGTCATGGGAAAAGTCTCCTCCGTTGGCATTGTTCCACTTTCTGAAAAAAGCTATTATTTCCCTTTCTACTTCTACTAGCAACCTCATATCACAAAGGTCGATAAATGCCAGGTTTGACTCTTTTCCAGTGCTTGTTTAGATAAGCTTTTCGGCTTAAGGCATTAGAAACACAGCTC
>NZ_LR214232.1 GCF_900659865.1 Hyella patelloides LEGE 07179 | reverse complement strand
CCCCTAATCATCACCGAAGGAGCGAAAAAAGCAGGGTGTTTAATCACTAATAGTTATGTCGCCATTGCTCTACCTGGAATTTATGGTGGTTATCGTCAAGAGCGAGATAACTGGGGCAATAAAATAGGCAAACCTTCTCTAATTCCTCAACTAGAAGTATTTGCCCAGAAAGAGCGAGAAATCATCTTTGCTTTTGATAACGACACCAAACCCAAAACCGTTGCTAACGTTAGAGCAGCCATTAAAATCACTGGCGGATTATTAGCGAGCAGGGGTTGTAAAGTTACCGTTATAAGCTGGAATACCCCAGAGAAGGGAGTAGATGACCTGATATTCGCCAGGGGCGTAGATTTCTTCCATTGCCTCTATAATAACCGTCAACCCCTCTCTAACTTCAATTTATTAAATCTCTTAGATTTATCGAAATACTCCCCTGTAACAGTCGATGAGCGTTATCTGAGTGACTTTAATCACCCAACTGCTACCGCCCAACTCATCGGCATCAAATCCGCCAAAGGAACGGGTAAAACCGAACGGATAGCTAGAAGAGTTCATCAAGGAATTCGTCAAGGACAAAGAGCCATTGTTATAACTCACCGAGAACAACTAGCAATTACCATAGCTCACAGATTTGGCATTGATTACAGAACCGAAATAAAAACTAGCGTCACCCAAGGGGTATTAGGTTACGCCCTCTGTATCGATTCGCTGCACCCTCATGCTAACCCGAACTTTAACCCCGATGAATGGCGCGAAGCACTCGTAATTATTGACGAAGTAGAACAAGTCCTATGGCATCTGCTTAACTCCGATACTTGTCAGAATAACCGAGTAGCTATTATCAACAGCTTCAAGCAGCTTCTTCAAACTGTCGTCGGTACGGGAGGACAAATCATCGTTGCTGATGCGGACTTATCTGCCATTGCCCTAGATTATATTAGAGCCTTAATCGGCTTCCCCATCGAAACCTATGTATTAGAGAATCAACATAATCCCAATCTAGGTAAACGCTCACTTATCAATTATTCGGGCAATGACCCCATTAAATTAGTCACTAACCTAGTTAAAAGTCTTGAAAAAGGAGAAAAAGCCCTAGTTCACACCACAGGACAGAAAGCTAAAAGTAAGTGGGGGACAATCAATTTAGAATCCTACTTGAAAAAGAAATTTCCCACCGCCAAAATCTTAAGAATTGATAGCGAATCAGTAGCCGACCCCAATCATCCAGCTATGGGGTGTATGGGCAACCTCAACGCCATTATTGCCCGCTACGACATAGTAATAGTATCCCCCGTAGTGGAAACAGGAGTCAGTATAGATTTATACAACCACTTCCATGGGGTATGGTGTATTGCCTATGGTTTACAAACCGTCGATGCAGTGTGTCAGACCCCAGAACGACTCAGAGATAATGTAACCCGTCATATTTGGGTCAAAGCCACAGCTAAGAATAACCGTATTGGCAATGGTTCGACCAGCGTCAAGAGTTTACTCTATTCAGAACATAAAACAACCCGTGCCAATATGATGCTGCTACAGCAAGCAGGTATTGATGAGTTTGACGAGCTTGATGTAAATTACTCTCCAGAATCATTATTAACCTGGGCAAAAAGAGCTTGTGTGGTCAATGATGGAAAGAATAATTATCGCGACTCGGTTTTAAATAAATTAAGAGAGTCAGGTTACGAGGTTTCTCACTTCAAAGAAGAGGACAAGACATCTGAAACACTTGTCAATAACTCTCTCAACCAAACCCGCCAAGAAAATTATCAAACCTTTACTGAAGCTGTAAGCGACGTAGAGAAACCCACCCCAGAAAAATTAGAATCCCTCTTGCACAAACGCGCTAAAACCAAAACTGAACGACTCCAGGAGAGGAAAGGAAATCTAGAAATACGTTACGGGGTAGAAGTTACCCCAGAGCTAGTAGAAAAAGACGATAAAGGCTGGTACAACAAATTAAGACTACATTACTACCTCACCGTTGGTAACATCTATCTAGCTCAAAAAGATCAACAAAGCCTGTCGAATTTAACTGCCAATAGTAAAGGTTTTGCTTTCAAACCCGATATTAATAAACGAACACTTTCAGCTAAAGTCAAAGCTCTAGAAATTCTAGATATCGAACAATTTTTAAATCCCTTCGCTCACTTTACTGCCGACTCTCTAGAGGGTTGGTTAGAAAAGATGATTCAATATCGCTATGAAATTTTGATGTTGTTAGGAGTCACAATTCATCCCACAAAGGATAGTGCTATAGCAGTAGCCCAAAGAATCCTCAACAAACTCGGCTTAAAACTGAAAAAATTAGGTACACGGGGTTCTCGGACAGATAAACAACGGGTATATGGAGGATGTCCCATAGACCCCGACGGACGAGAGGCGGTTTTTGCTCTTTGGCTGAGTCGTGATGCCAAACTATCGAATAGTGAGGTGGTTCGCACCCTTTGCTAAAGAATATATATAAGGGGGATGGTGTTCTCATCCCAATACTGTTCGGTTAACAATTATTGGAGCGAGAGTGAGGTGAGGGGAAAGGACAAAGGGGAAGGGGAAAAGGTTATTTTTACATTCCTTTTCCCTTTACCCATTAACCTTTTACCAACCCTACCAA
>NZ_LR214231.1 GCF_900659865.1 Hyella patelloides LEGE 07179 | reverse complement strand
TAGTCGCGAGGGTCTAAGTTGGGGACAGAATTGATATTTGCTATCTAGTTTAAAATTCCTACACCCCTCAATTTGACTGCATTTGACAATTTGCACTATTTCTTAACTTGTCACCAATGGTCAATGGTGGTCGCCCTCTTTCAGTAAATATTCTTGATTCTGGAGTTTAGACTACAATCGTAATTGACAAATTCAGTGGACAATCCCAGAAAAAAGAGCCTTGAGAATAGCTTGATTCATTTGATTTTACGAGATTTTGCGATTAGAATAGCACTATTCTAATTTGACTGTTCTTTATGAGGTCGCTCATTAAACTTGTTTCCCTTTCAGACGCTGGAGGAGTTGGCAAGACCACAATCGCCGTCAATCTTGCTTATGAGTGGAGTTTGAGAGGCTATTCAGTAGTTCTCATCGATCTCGATTCCAATCACAGCTTAGATAGCTTTGTCGATCTCGAACCAGAATTAGACCCCAAACTCACCTCAGCTAGACTTTTTGAGTCTGACTTTGATGGCAATTACCCCGATAAAAATGTCTTTGGTTCTAAGCTCATCTCAGTTATACAGGGAACTCAAGAACTCAAAGGGATGACAGAACGATTAGTATCGAGGAAACTTAGAGAGTATGTTTTGGCTAAAACTCTCCAGAAATACCCCTTAGATGCGGACTTGATTATTTTTGATTGTCGTTCTGGATTTGATTTGCTCTCGGAAAATGCTCTTTCTGCTTCTACCCATGTTTTAATCCCTTTAGATATGGGGGTTAAGGCTCTCACCGCAGCTAACCTGATTCAATATATCTGGTCGCAGTGTCTCGAACTAGACCTCGACCCTGCTCCAGAAATTTTCGGTCTGATACCCAATCATTTCAATCATAAATCTGCTGACGAGTTAGAGTTACTCTCGGCAATCAAAGATGTTGCCCAACAGTTAGAAATTCCCTTATATCCTCCACTACGCCAATGGCAACGACTGAAAAATGCTTCTTTGAGGGGTCAACCCTTAAAACAAATTCGTGCCTCTGACCCGATCAATCTTAACTTTAGTCAGTTAGTAGATGATTTAGAAAAAATTAGTTTAAACAATTATGGTGAAAAACAGAATTCAAAACCGCGTTAACAATAGCTTTCAAACAGCGATCGCTGCTAAAGAAGGACATAGTAAAATCCAACAATTACAACAAAAAATCCAAAAACTTGATGCTGAAGCGATTGAGCGAGAACAATTACTCGCACAATTGCGTTCTCAGTTAGAGCAGCAGTCTGGCAAGTTTTCCGTCTTCATTAATCAAATCAAACCCAGCCAGCAGTGTCGAGTCACTTTTACCTCAGCGATGATTGACAAAAGATGTGAGTCTCTTCGCACTAAAGGTCAGTTAGAACCCCTAATCTTAATCGCTGCCCCAAATGAAACCAAAGGGTTCTACTATCTCGAAGATGGAGAAGTAACTTGGCGTGCTGCTTGTAAATTAGTTGAGACGGGTCACAATGATTGGAGTCGTTTGGATGCGGTTTTTTCTAACTTGACCGAAGAAGATAATATTCACCGTCGTACTTTAATTCATCACTTGCATAGCGAAAGCTTGACTCCTTTAGATCGCGCTGAGGCTGTAGTCAGGGAAATTGCGCTCGAAGTTGATTCCTCAACAATCGATGTCGTCAAACTGCTACGTAACATTAAGTATCGTTTTGAGAAAGAACCCACAGGGAAGTCACTATTAAAACAACTAGAAAGAGAAGGAGTCAACTCGATCCAAGATGCTCTAATTGCTCTCAATTTTAGCGATCGGCAGATTCAAATACTCTCCTTTCTGCGAGAGTTGCAAATTAATTTTAATTCCTTTGTCGCTAACGATTTAAATATGGTTAAACTCAGCGACGACCTGAAAAATGCTGCTCGTACTCAAGATTTAGGGTGTCATTTGGCGAAAATTCTCAATCAACTCCAACCCAAGAAACTCAACTGTAGTGAATCCGTTGCCAGGCAAATTAGACTCGATGCTACCCAAAAAGTACTTCAAGAAAATTTCAATGAAACCGATACCAGAAAAATGGTATCAGAGATAATTATTGAACGTAGTCAGTCCGCAAAAAAGACCAATGATTCTGAAGGAGCAATCAGAATTTATCAAACCACTAAAGAAAATCTCCATCAATTAAGCATCAACCAGCTTAAACCCCGCCAACTAAAATCCCTCCAACGAGTTATGGAACAAAAACTCACTGCCATCAAAAACCAACTAGACTCCTTGGAAAATTAACGGCAAACAAGTTATGGTGAGATCGCTCCCAGTCACGCTCGCGTGACCAAAGAGAAATTAGTCTTAATCGATACAGCAATTCACTCCTCAATTCACCAGATATTAGAATCTCCTGAACATTTTTTGGTCTTCTCCCATCAACCGAATTGGGGTGATGGGCTTTTATTTATCTCTCCACTCCTCGCCTCCTTTACCTTGTCGTCGCTGCTACCAAACCATTACGTCTTTTGTTTTTGCACTTGTCACAATACAGGGGACAGATTGTCGCGTAAGTCTCTCTTTCTACTTTTTTCGTACAGCTTTTACACACGAATTTGTAAATCCTGGTATGGATTGTACGGGTATGCGCTTTGACTCTCACTTTCTTGCTTGTCATGTTTGACTCACTCTCAATTAGATTAATATTTGA
>NZ_LR214230.1 GCF_900659865.1 Hyella patelloides LEGE 07179 | reverse complement strand
CGAGTCCTTTAGGGCGTTCTCATGTCGCGAGGCAACCTCGCCAGGGGTGGATAGGGGGGACTTTTCTGGTTTGATGTTTGGCTGACCACAGTTGATTGCGGTCTGTTGAAGTCCCCCCATCCCCGCGCACCGCTTTTAAGGCGGGGTCTCTCTGACTTATAAGTTTCCTCTGGTTTTTTCTGACCAAACTCTAGTAGGTAGACCCCAAATATAGATAAAACCTTCTGCTGCTTTATGATCGAATTGGTCTTCTGCACCATAGGTAGCCAAATCAGGAGCATAAATAGAATTAGCTGATTGACGACCGACAATTACCGCATTACCTTTAAAGAGCTTGACTCTTACCGTACCCGATACAGTGGATTGAGTTTGTTGAATAAAAGCATCTAAAGCAGGCTTTAAAGGACTGTACCATAAACCTTGATAAATTAATTCGCTATAAGTTTGCTCGATACCTCTTTTATATCTAGTAACATCTGCTGTTAGAGTCAAGCTTTCCAAATCACGATGGGCTTGAATCAATACCAGCAAAGCAGGAGTCTCATAAATTTCGCGAGATTTAATACCCACAACGCGGTTTTCAATCATATCAATGCGTCCTACTCCATGTTTCCCAACAGTTTCGTTTAACTGAGAAATGAGGGCTACAGGCGCAAGTTCATTACCATTAATACTTACAGGAATACCCTTAGTAAAACCAATTTCAACGTATTCTGGCTCATCAGGAGTATCTGCAATAGCTTTGGTCATAGCATAGATTTCTTCGGTCGGCTCTGTCATGGGATCTTCTAAAGGACCTGCTTCGATACTACGCCCTAATAAGTTACGATCGATACTATAGGGAGATGATTTCTTAACAGGAAAGTCGATGCCAAATTTTTCCCCGTAGGTAATAGCTTCTTCTCGGCTCATCCCCCATTCTCTAGCGGGTGCTAAAACTTTCAGATTAGGATTTAAAGCAGTAATACCCACATCAAATCTTACTTGGTCATTACCTTTACCCGTGCAACCGTGAGCTACTGCATCAGCATTATACTTTTCGGCTGCTTCTACTAATAATTTCGCAATTAAAGGACGAGCTAAAGCTGTAGAAAGGGGATAGCGATCTTCATAAAGAGTATTGGCGCAAATTGCAGGAAAAGCATAATCAGTAACAAAGGTTTCTGTCGCATCTTCGACTAAAGACTGTACTGCACCGCATTTTAAAGCTTTTTCTTGAATGGGTTTTAATTCTTCTCCTTGTCCTAAATCTGCTGCTAAGGTAATTACTTCTTCTACTCCCCATTCATGCATTAGATAGGGGATGCATACAGAGGTATCTACCCCACCAGAATAGGCTAAAACAACTTTTTTGGCACGTCCCATAATTAATTGTATTGATTTTATTAAAAGACCAATGGAGTATTGTAACGGATAGTTGAAACAGTTACCAGAGTTATTAATTAGCAGTTATTTTAATTTCACGAAGTCAGAAAGACCCTGCTACTTAAGTTATTTGGCGATCGCTAAAAGCTGACTGAGCCTATTTCCAATAGTATTCGGTTAAAAATCACGACATCAGGCACACACCTGACAGGGCAAAGAAGAAAGGCAAAAGTTATTGAGTGCGTTCCTTTTGCCTTATTTTCTCGCTATGAGAAATTAACTACAGTATCTTATGAGTATATTCGTGTTGTTTTACATTATCTTCTACGCGAACCACACTGCTATCGTTTAAGACTCGTTTTTTGCTAAGAGAGTAATTTAAGTCTTGCTTAATTGTTCCGATAGGGATATGTTTAGCAGCTGAGGGGCGTGTTTTAAAAGTTCGAGTTGCAGCGATCGCTCTTTCGGTAAAGCGATCGCAAAGTTGAGCGGATGCGGGAAATTCTTGAGGAATAATCGGGGTATCTTCGACGAAGAAGTTATCCAAAGTTTGACCGCAAACAAATTCGTAAGAAGTGGGAATTCCTTGTAAAATAGCCTCTAAAGCAGCAGAAGGAATTGGTTCAACCACTTTAACCTGATGGATTTCTCCTTCATCTCGTACAAAGCAAGTAGCAAGACCAAAAGAACAATAGTCTTCTAAAGAGATATCTGATACTTGAGATAGTAACTTAATATTAGTCATAAATTGTTAGCAAAAAACATTTTTCGAGTTTTAAAGTTGATAAACTCATCGTAATGGGATATTATACTCATCTCACCAGGCAAGATAACGTTATCGTTATAAAAACACATACTTTGCATCAACATGGCGATTGGACAAGCTGAGGTTTTCCCAGCATCCCTCACCATCAAAAGAACAAAAGTTTTTAAATTTAATTATTTAATTTTTTTGTTACTTTTCCGCAATTTTAGGGAACTCTACTAAGTGTGACTTCTGAGTTTAACCAACGGTCATGTGTCATCTCCGTCTTAAAACGGCAGAGTCCCGTCAACACTCGCGCGACGCGGAGCTAGTCCTAAAGGGGCGTTCCTTTGCCGAGGAAGCGGAGGAAGCCCGCGTCGGACGTGGCGTATAAACCCCTGGGGAGACCCCAGGCGACAGCCACTCCGTAAGACGCAAGGGAATGTCCTCCAAGACAGCCTCGGCAGGGGTGGATAGGGGGGACGGGGTTCACAAGCTGGGCGGGAGACCCGCCCAGACGACCCCTCACTTTTCTGGTTTTATGTTTTGTCTCTCACAGTTAACTGTGGTTTGTTGAAGTCCCCCCATCC
>NZ_LR214229.1 GCF_900659865.1 Hyella patelloides LEGE 07179 | reverse complement strand
GTAGATGTCATGGCAACTTCGGCAGCACCTATTCAAATTGCCGTATACGGTGAAGATTTAGATGTTCTCTATCCCTTGGCAGATAAGGTACGGTCGATTGCTAAAGACACTCCTGGGCTAGTCATGGCGCATACCAGTTCGTCTTTGTCACAACCAGAATACCAACTACAGATAGATCGCCGTCGCGCTCAAGAATTGGGCTTAAATATCGAACAAGTAGCCGAACAAGCTCGTTATGCTCTCAATGGCGGTTTTACTCGTAAATACTATAACCGTCCTAACCTGAGACAGAATGATATTTTAGTCCGTTACCAGGAGAGCGATCGCGCCTATGGTCAAAACCTCGCAGCTACCTATATTACCACTCCCAACGGACAGCAAGTACCCCTTAGTACCGTTGCGACTTTAAAGCGAGAATATGGGGCAACTTTAATCGAACACGTTAACGGTAAGCGAGTAGTTTATGTCAATGGTTACTATCGCAAATCAAGTCCTGCTTCGATGGATTTATCAATGGCGATCGCTATGCGGGCGGGAGAAGAGTTAAATTTCCCTCCTGGCTACGGTTTGGATTCGATGGGAGATATGACCGATATGATGATTGAATTCGATCGCCTCCTCAAAGGTTTAATCGTCTCCATCATCTTGATTTACTTGATTCTGGTAATTCAGTTTGGCTCGTTTATCCAACCCTTAGTCATGATGCTATCGATTCCCCTACAGTTAATCGGCGTATTTGGTGCATTACTACTGGCTCAACAAACCCTTTCATCCGTTTCTATCTTAGGAATTATCATTCTTTCTGGTATTTCCGTCTCTGCTGCCATTCTTTTACTTGAGCTAATCTTAACCAAGCGACAAGAAGGAGTTTCCAGAGCCGAAGCTATTCGCCAAGCTGCACCAGTGCGACTCAAAGCAATCTTTATGACTACCCTAACCACCATGATTGTCATCGTGCGACTGGCTTTTTATCCCGAAACTGGCATGGATGCTTATTCTCCCATCGCTACAGTTGTCTTGGGCGGATTAACTGTTTCTACTCTATTAACGCTGATTGTGATTCCGATTGTTTATACCTTTGTGGATGACATTACTCAGGGGTTGGGTAAAATGCGGAATAAGCGATCTCCTCGTAAACAACTTCCTCAAGTGGAATCTTGATACATTCTTTATGTCAGTTACTTAGTGGGTTGATCTTGAAAAATGGACATTCAAAAGTTATGTCTTGAAACTCATTTAGATGAGCATAACAACGACAGTAAGTTGTTAAATTTGAATAAATGAGCATATTTAACATCAAGAGAATTTCTGATTTGCGATCGCACTAAATCAAGCCCTGCGCCAAAAAAGATATAATGTGTATAAAAGTTACTCTCAATACACATCGATTTCCCAAAAATGAGAACCAATATCGTAATCGACGAAAAGTTGATGAATGATGCGCTACTTGCTACTGGATTAAAAACTAAAAAAGAAGTTGTAGAACTAGGACTAAAAACATTAGTTAGACTCGATCGCCAAAAACAGATTAAAGAATTAAAAGGCAAACTCAAATGGGATGGCGATCTTGAAGCGATGAGAAGCAATCAATGATTATAGTAGATTCAAGTGTTTGGATAGACTATTTCAATGGCAGAGATACGCCCCAAACAGATAAACTCGATCGACTTCTTGGAGAAGAATTATTAGGGATCGGGGATGTTATTTTGACAGAAGTTTTGCAAGGATTTCGTGCTGACAAAGATTACCGAACAGCCAAAAAAGTTCTAACTTCTCTCACTGTATTCAATATGCTTGGTCTTGAAATTGCAATTAAAAGTGCAGACAACTTTAGAATATTGAGAAAGCAAGGTATAACAATTAGAAAGACAAATGATGTAATTATCGCCACATTTTGTATAGAGAACAATCATACTCTTTTATTTTCAGATAAAGATTTTATCCCTTTTGTGAAATACCTCGGCTTGAATGCTGTATTGACAGATTCGTAAAGCGATCGCCTGTCTGCTCTCTTGACTCTACAGCCAACTAGAGAGTTTAAACTTAAAGAAACACAAGTAAGCAATTATGAGTAAAGCAACTAATCTCAAAATTGGCGAACTGGCAAAACAAACAGGTTTAGCTGTGGGGACTTTGCGTTATTACAGCGACTTAGGACTCCTGCAACCAGTACAGAGAGGCGATAACGGCTATCGTTACTATAGTCAGAATGCGAGTAGACAGGTGGAATTTATTAAGAAAGCTCAGGCTATTGGATTCACTCTCGAAGAAATAAAAACCATTCTCGATGTGCGCGTTCGCGGAGAAAAACCCTGTAGCTTAGTACAAGGCTTATTGGATCGGAAAATCGAACAATTAGAAATTCAGATTAAGAAAATGAGCTTATTTAAACAGGAGTTAGAAGAATATCGTACAAGCTGGATTAACAACCCCAATCTGGAATCGAACTCTCAAGAAGTTTGTCCCTTGATTTCAAGTGTGTCCCTAAATTCTACACCACCAAATTAATCCCATCTTTCATATTCTTCAATACAAGATAAATCATGAGTTTTCAGTCTTTAATTGCTCACAATGGAGTTTCTCATCAGAAATCTAGTCCAGTAGAAAAACCAAAACTATCGCCAACTGAACCCCAAACAAATCAAAAGTCAAATATTGATTCTTAAAATGTTATACCCCAAGGCAATTCTACATCTAAAAAACAAGTCGTAGAAACGCCAAAAAATAAGACCAATTTAATAAAGGAAACGGAAGCT
>NZ_LR214228.1 GCF_900659865.1 Hyella patelloides LEGE 07179 | reverse complement strand
TTTTTTATCCGCATAATTTGGGTCAAAACTAGCAGAACTGTTATGAGAGACAATCTAGCCTAGAACGCTTACTGTGTAAGCATTTCAAAACTATATTTTAGCGATCTCAAGAGAGGTGGATTTTTGCAGTCTTTGAGTAGTTTCTGCAAAATTAGTAATTTTCGTCAAAACAGGTACATTGCTGAAGAACATATAATTCTTGAATTATAGCAATGTTGGGTTGAGAGTAATTTTAATTTTTACTGTTTCAAACACTGAAAGCTGCAAAGTCTTCCAGATTACTCCTTATGTTATGTTTGTTAGTTCTTACCCAACTGACAGACAATACCTCTGTTTATCATCTAAAAGCAACACAAAATTATGTTGCTTTAGATAAGTGACTAATCTAATATTAGAATGATTTTTCTTTATAGAAATAGTAATTTTTTCACCATATTTTTTGGAAAATTCAGTACAAATATGAGTTAATAAAACTTGCTTTTTACCTTGTTTTTTAGCCACTTCTTCAAGCACAATTAATATCTTTTTTTCCAAGCTAATATCAGATTTCTTTTTACTTTTTTTCTTCTTCTCGTTCTTAATATTATCTTTGGCTGATTCCAAAGGATTCTCATTAACAAGAATCACCTCAATACCAAACTTAAATAAAGCATTTTTCAAATGTTCAAATATTCTGTCTTTGGAACAGATAAAAATCTGTTTTAGATTTGGATGAGAGAGGAAAAAGAAACAGCCCGCTATTATCACCTGAGCATCAGCAGAATTAGTAAATTGAGGAACATTTAACTGGACATATCCCTCTTTATGTAATCTTTTCGTACACTTCTCCCTGTTCGTAAAATTAGCAATCGCTATTTTGATTCGCAAAGGGTGTTCAGCCTGGGATTGAACCAGCTTTTCTAATTCTTGGCTTACAGGAATATTTTCATGATCGACGATGATCGCACTAATTGGAGGGATAAGATTCAACATGAGGAAAGTTCAATTTCTATATCCCCTAGCATAAAGAGATGCTTTTTATTTGGCAGTGATCGCAAAAAGTAAGTTTTGAAACCTCTGTAGAACAAGCGTTTCAAGCTAGATTACCCCTGATGATAGCTTCGCTATATCTGCCTCAATTTACTAGATACTCGATCTAATATTAATAATTAAAAAAAACTATTTAATAATTGATACAAAAAAAGGTGGGCATTGCACTAAAGTATATGCCCTAAAGGACTTCCTTCGGTCGCATAGCGGTATGCTAAAGCACTAACTTCGTGTCGTCCTTTAGGACTTCCTTTATGCGTGGCGGTATCCGTGATAGACGCGTCGCCCACCCTACAATAAATTAGGAAACAGTTTGTGGAGGATTAGTTGCCGAAGGTTTGCGACTAATTACCTGGTCGATTAAACCATAATCTTTGGATTCTTCGGCGGACATAAAGAAATCTCTTTCGGTATCTTCTTCAATTTTTGATAAAGGTTGTCCTGTATGGTCTGCTAAATGATTGTTAAGCTTGTTTTTAAGATATAAAATTTCTTTGGCTTGAATTTCGATATCTGTGGCTTGTCCTTGCGCACCCCCTAGAGGTTGGTGAATCATGATGCGCGAGTTGGGTAAACTCATGCGTTTGCCTTTTTGACCCGCACTAAGTAAAAATGCTCCCATAGAAGCTGCTAAACCAATACAAATAGTACAGACATCAGGTTTAATTTGATTCATGGTATCAAACATACCCATACCAGCCGAAACTGAGCCACCAGGAGAGTTGATGTAGAGATAAATATCTTTGTCTGCGTCTTCTGCTTCTAAATACAACAGTTGCGCTACTACTAAATTAGCAATTTCATCATCAACTTGTTGTCCAAGAAAGACAATTCTTTCTCTAAGTAAGCGAGAGTAAATGTCAAAAGCGCGATCGCCACGACCTGAAGATTCAATAACTGTTGGGATCATCGAGTTTTATATTCTGTTGCTGTT
This sequence comes from Hyella patelloides LEGE 07179, assembly GCF_900659865.1. GTDB lineage: Bacteria > Cyanobacteriota > Cyanobacteriia > Cyanobacteriales > Xenococcaceae > Hyella > Hyella patelloides. The sequence goes on along the minus strand of NZ_LR214228.1, from coordinate 809 downwards.
TTGTTTAATTGTAACGAGTAACGAGTAACGATGAAGGATGAAGGATGAATTATGAGGAATGAAGTAAGTATAAAGTAGCCAGTTTTTTTGTAATTAGTAATCAATCAGCAACGAGTCAATCAAAAAACATCAAACCCATCAATCAAAAACGATTAAATAATAATTACTTTTTCATACTGACGAGATAAATTGAGCCAAGTGTATTCTTGTTCGATCATTTGTCTCCCATTAGTGGATAGAGTGGTTCGTAATTCGGGTTCATTGAAAAGACGAGTAATGGCTGTAACGTATTCTGAAACATTGTTGGCTCTTAAAGCTCGTAGAGGAACATCTGCATCATCTACAGGAATTCCTTCCAAACCGCGATCGCTGCCTACTACTGGTATACCTGCACTCATATATTCTAAAGTTTTAATTTTCATCCCAAATCCAGTCCTTAAGGGTGCAACGGCGACAGTTGCTTGATGGAGATATTCAGCTATTGACGGGACTCTTCCTGTTACGGTGATGGCAGAATTTTGTTTCGTGAGGGCTTTTACTTCAGCAGAGGGTTTAGAACCCACTAAGGTGAGGGTAGCATTACTGAATTGCTTTTGTATCAGGGGAAAAACTTCCTGACTGAAAAAGCAAGCAGCATCTATGTTAACAAAGTAATCTAAACCACCAACAAATACTATACTATGCCCTGCGGTGTCTTGCTCTCGATAGGGAAAGGTATCTAAATCAACGCCATTAGCAATAATTGTTACTTTTGCTTGAGAGTTAAATTCCTCCATCTGTTGTTTATCTTCATCGGTAGTCACTACCAC
>NZ_LR214227.1 GCF_900659865.1 Hyella patelloides LEGE 07179 | reverse complement strand
AAAAAAACGCAAAAAACCAAAATTAGTTTTCCTTTTCGTCTTTATTTCCAGCAATTATTTGCTACTGATATCTACGTAAAATTTATCAACCCCTTAAGCTTTTGGCGCAGATACAGAATTAACCATTTAGAAACCTGTCGAGAAATTGATACAGCTCGGTATTTAGAAGGCTGTAACCAATTAGAATGGCAATCAAAGAAATTACCAAATCATAAATCTAGCAAAAGCATCAGCAAAATCTCTACAGAGCGAAATATCTCTTGGAAAAACACAGCGCAAAATAAGGTTTTAATTTCTCAACCTAGTTTTGAGCTCAAGTATCGTGGTGTTACTTATCGTAGCAACAGAATAGTAGCGGTAAACGCCAATCAAATTGAGATCAAATCCGAGCTATTGACTTCAGATAGCGCAAAACAACTTCCTAGGTCAAATAAGAACAATAGTTCTCAAAAATCAAACAATATTTCTTAAATTAAATCAATAAAGAAATAATAGATTAATGATCCTCACAAGTTCTTCAAACTTTGTACATAGTCTGAAACTAGACAAAGAAAAAAGCCAATTTTCATAAATTACTTGCTTGATGGGAATTTTAGGAGACGATCTCAATGAATGAACAAAGTAAAATTTGGTGTCCAGCTATTGAATTAAACGAAACCAGTCAAAATTTAATTCTTAAAGCAGAAGTTCCAGGAGTTGAAATTAATCAATTGAATATTCATGCGGAAACTGAGTCTATCTCAATTGCGGGAATTCACGACCGACATAAATCCACAGCCGAAAAAGAGTTAATTCCTTCTCAACTTCATTACGGACAGCTTCAATGTCAAATTCCTTTACCAGTAAAAATTCAAGTAGAAGGAGTTAGCGCAGAGCTTATTGATGGAGTTCTCCATATTACTATGCCTAAAACAAATGTAGCGAGCGCGGTTAATTCTTAAATTAATCGTTTGTTGTAATCAATAACGAGCGTAGGTTTTTCTGTCAATTGAAGGACAACCTTTAAACGAAAATTATCCTTTTGGAGGTGAAGGATTACTATTAGAATATCCCCTAACAAGACAAAACTACTTTACCAAGAATTTCCTAAGTGAATAATTACTAGTCAAAGAGGCCAAAAATATGAAAATTTTCCAATGGCTACAAGATACAGTTCAATCTATCTGGAATGATGTTTCTGGGCTTTTTAAACCTACAAATGATGATTACCCGAAAGCTGGAGTACAGCCCTTTGAAGGTGAACCTTGTGATGATAAATAATAATCAGAGTTGATCTGCCATGAATAAGCTAGTGGAAATATCTTACTTTCCGCTAGTTTTTTCTTTTGTTTTTGTTAGAGGAAATAAGAAACAGCGATGCCTAAATAGTTTTAAAAAGGCATTTCCATTTCAATACTTGAGGAATAATCTCCGTCAGTATCAATATCTGCATCAATATTTACCGAAGCTTCACCCGCATCTACTTTCCAAGAAGCACGACCCCCTGTGAACTCAGTTTGATCGTCAACATTGGCTTGTAGCTTTACAGAACCGATGCCAATATCTGTTTTGAGATTGATACTTCCTCCAGTGAAATTAGTTTCCTGGTTAAATTTACCATTTACTCCAATTGAACCAAGAAAGGTTTTGGCTTCCCAAGAAGCACGACCCCCCGTAAACTCAGTTTCACGATTGACATTAGCTCTTACATTCATAGAGCCAATACCAATATTTGTTCCGAAATCGATGCTTCCTCCAGTTATATTAGTACTCTCATCAAAATTACCACGTACCCGAAACGAACCAAGAGCGGTTTTTGTTTTCCAAGAAGCATTACCCCCTGTGAAGTCAATTTGATCCCCAAAATTGACATTAAAATTCATAGTCCCGATGTCAGTATCCTTTTTCCAGAATGCATCCGCTCCTCTTAAATGAGCCTCCCCATCAAAGTTACCATTCATTCCCACAGAACCCAAAAAAGAGTCTGTCCCCCAAGAAGCACTTCCAGGAGTAAAAGCAGTTTCTTCTTGCCCATTATCATTAACACTGATGGGAGCAAGATTGGTAGCGGTATTTCCTTGGGAACTATTTTCTATAGTAAAATTGTCCTGTTTCTCTGTGACTGTTAGTCTTATGGGAGTATGGAAGGCAACCCTACTTTGAGAAATGCCCCTACTCTCGCGTTCCCTTGGGTCGGGACTGATTCGGTCTTTGTACGTCGGAACTCGTACGCCCTGTCCTGTCCTCGGCAATTCGAGCATTCCCTTGCGCCTGACGGCGACGCGGGGTCTCGAAGCGGGGTCGCTCGTCAAATTAACCTGTTTGGCTATATCTCTTCCGTTCTGAGGATTCCCCAGAAAAGTATTCGCGTTTTGAGAAATACTCTTGCTTCCATTAGCCACATTCTGAAAATTGCCATTTAGCTGAACTGGCTCCAGAAAGGTAATTTGTGTTTCAAGAAGCATTGCTGTTTCTATTAGCCACATAACAATCAAAGTTTATTTAGTAGGTAGATAGATCGATCTAACTAGATTTTACTAAAATTGCTAGTGCTACTGCTTAGAAGTTATGAATTAATTGAGCTAGTTTCAAGAATTGTTATAAGTTAATTATGGTACTAACCAACTTGGGCGTTGCTGATTTAGCGAACGAGTGCGCGACGCGTCCTAAAGGATACCGCTTCGCATAAAGCTAGTCCTTTAGGGGTCTTGGGCGGGGCTTACAAGTTCTGCCGTGAAACGACAGAATCAGCCCCTTGGGTTTCCCTCAATGAGCAACTCGTTCAAGACAGGTATGAAACCGATAGTAATACTGTTC
>NZ_LR214226.1 GCF_900659865.1 Hyella patelloides LEGE 07179 | reverse complement strand
TGACCTGTTTCAAAGAGTCTGACAAGAAGCTTCCATAATAATACTTTTGTTCTGTAAGCGAAGTCAAAACTTGGCTTAATTTAAGCTGCGTTTGTTACCCAAAATACCCCGTTTTTGAACAACGCCGCAATATCTTCTATTTTAGGACTCCATCCTTTACTTGTATTTTTTTCTTCAAGTCCATACCAAGCAGGTATACTATCTGGCAGTGTTGCATTTGTCATAGTTAATATGCCGAACCAAGTTTGGCTGATTGAGTTTATTTAGATTTGAAACCTTTTTGTTACCAGTAATTGAGCAAGAAGGTTTTTCTTGATCTGTTCGCTAGTATTTTCATTATTGGCTAGTATACCTAAAAGCCACTGTTTCACTTCTTCTTTTCTCTCTAAACTCAATACTGGAATCATCTTTCTTCTCCCCTTCCACAAACCAAAAAACCCACGATAACCATTATCATTATTATTGGCAAAATCACGGGCAAAGACAGAAGCAATTATGACTGACGGTAGTAGAAGAATCAGAAGAAGAAGAATCACTTCCTCTGAAAATCCCACAGAAGAAGCAAGAACGTTTTCACCCCCCACCGCAGATCGCCGAAGAATCAGAAGAACCAGCACCTCCTCAGAGAATCCTCCAGAAAAAGAAACACCTCCACTTCCCTCAGCCATCACAGAATCTCCATTCTCAGAAGAAAATAAGAAGAACTCTTCCATCATCACGGGCATTGACCAAATCCGCGCTGAACTCATAGACGATCAACGTTTTTCTCTAGTTGAATCTGAATACTGTGACGAAACCCACGATTGGGGTGAAGGAGCGTCCGATGAGTACTGGCATTTTCTCGGACAATATGAATAGTTTTTCTGTACTGATTATAAAGTTGAGATTCCTGAGTTAAATAATAAGTCAATTTAGAGTCTAATAGAGATGAAGCGATCGCTCTTTTGTAGTAAACTCGATCAAACAATTGTGATTGTTACTGGTCGTTCCTTGAAGAATTACCGAAGTAGTCGAATTGCCAATTGTAGCCAGCAAGGAATTGTTAGTAATGCTATCGATTAGTTCTTCGCCCGTTGTCAATTCAAGCATTCTCAATAATGGTATCTACATTGCAAAAAAACAATTTTGTGATCACTCACTTGATAGACCAGCCGATGCTCTTGATTGATTCTTCTCGACCACCTAGAGCCAGGAAAATATTTCAGATGTTCTGGTTTGCCAATACCCGTAAAGGGATCGGCAATAGTCGCCTCCACCAAATTTAAAATGCGGTCACTAATTTTTTTGTCTTTTCTAAACCACCAGCGTAAATCATCTCTAAACTGACGGTCAAAAACAACAGCTCTACTCAATAGCTATCTCCTCGATCAGTTGCTCGATAGTTTGAGATTCCACTTCAGTTTTTTCTAAAGCATCCGCTCTTTCCATTGCAGCAAAGAGTTTTTGAGCGTTAGCTGGCGAGCGCAATAAATAAAGCGTTTCCATCATGGTCGATAATTCCGAAGCAGCCAACATAGCAACATCTTCTTTTCCAGTTCGACTAACAATTAAAATTTCTCTATTGTCGATAACTTCATCCAGCATCATTGCTAGATTTTGTCGCAGGTTTGTGTAGTTTGTTTGTTTTGATAGCATGGCAAGTACTTAAATCTGTACTTAGTATAGCAGCTACCAAACTTCAGTCTCATGGATTTTGGGTCGTTTAACAAAGGTGTTGAAATAGAGATTATTGACAAGAAAAATTTAGTGTTAAAAAATTTTGTAAGGCTCGACATATGGAATTAGATTTTCAATATTTGAAGATTATTGATCGCCAAAAATTTGGGGCAACACTACCGTTTTTCGCCTGTTAGTTGATTTTTGCCGAAGTTTCTAAAAGCTCATTTGTTAACCGAATGAGATTCTGGGTAACGCATCAAAACCACGGGTAAACGAAAAACAGTTTTGACCACTTGAGATAGACCAAACTTGAACTTAAGCCCTGGGGGTAACTCTTGCCAAGTAACTACCTCAAACCCATAATGGGAGTAAAAATCAGCCAATTTTTCGCCTAAACATTCCAAATATAAAGGTTTAGTAGCTTGTTTAATTAAATGAAGAGTAAGATAACCACCAATACCTTGTCCGCGCTGTTGTGGCACAACTACTAAACTACCTAATTCTTGAGCAGCAGTAAAATTGCGTAACTGTCCACAGGCAATCGTTTTTTTTTTCTTGTTCAATCAACCAAAACTGTTGCCAACGTAACTGAGTAAAATCGAGGTAAGCAGACAAAACTAATCTACGAATCGTCCCAATATCCCGCTCCGTAGCTCGACGCACAATACAACCAGAAGGTAAACAGCGATCGCTCATAAATGCCCCAACTATCTTCCCAATCCAATAATCATCTTAAACTATAGTTATTAGCTTACAAAATTACAAAAACTTTTCTCGCCACTTAGCGGTATAGTCATTTCAAATAAGAAACATATGAAATAATGAAAGTGAGATTCAAAGCAAGATCAATTAAATGACTAGACTTGCATCTCTCGTTCCTTTCTTCGTCCCGTGACTAAATTAGCGGAAGTGGCACAGCAAAGCCCACAGCACGATCGCTGTCCTGTACTACATCCTCTTTCTAGTTTGGATATATCACCGTCTTTATTTCTATCAAACCCTTTGGACTCGTTTCCTGGTTCTGTCGCAAAAAGTTGAGAAAGACAGAATAACCCTGTGGTCATCTAATTTTTTAAACAGTAATCCCAAAGAGCGACTCGACAAATTTTTTTTGTCCCAAAACATCATTTTTAGCAACTC
>NZ_LR214225.1 GCF_900659865.1 Hyella patelloides LEGE 07179 | reverse complement strand
AAAAAAATCGCCAATCTAGCTTGTCTAGGTTTGTCTATGATTTATAAAGCAGTAAGTAGTCTCAAAACCTCGTAATAGCTCTAAATCAAGCTCACAATTTTGAAAATTTTTACTCAGTGACGAAAGCGATCGCCTTTGACTTAGTTTTATCGAACCTAGGCTATTCAGCAGATGAGGCTAATTCTACTTGAGCGAGTTTTTCTTTATCTTGACGGCGTTTTTTCGCATAAAGTTGAATACTAGCTACCATTGCCACTACTAAACCGAAAACCACCCAGGTAGTGATGTCTAAAGGTAGATTATTTTTAAATACAGCCAGTAGCACAATTAGCACTAGCATGATAGTAGGTGCTTCATTTAAAGCTCTAAATTGTTGTCCTGTCCATTGACACTCACCTTTGGCTAACTGCTTCATAATTCTTTTACAGTAGTGATGATAACCAATCAGTAATAAGACAATCGCCATTTTGATATGTAACCAGCCAGATTTTAAAATTTCTGGCTCGGTAGAAATTAAACCAATGGCACACACTACGGTAACAATCATCCCAGGAGTGGTAATGATGCTGTAGAGCCTTTTTTCCATAATTTCGTATTGGTTTTTCAAGATGCTTTGAGCGGGTTCTGGCTCTTGATTCGCTTCTGCGTGATAGACAAAAAGACGCACTAAATAAAATAATCCTGCAAACCAAGCAACAACACCAATGAGGTGAAATGCTTTAAACCAGTAGTAAGCCATAGATATATTGTTATGTTCAAAATTTGTTCTCTATACCAATAAAGTTTATATTTTTCTTGTGGGGTACGGCAGAATCATGCAACAAAATGTTAACTACTTTCTTGGTTCATTGTTGATTGTAATCGTTTGAAACTAATTAATTTTGCGTTTAGGGCTAGTCGATTCGTTGCTGATTGTACTATCAATAATTAACTATCAACCATCAACTAAAAAATTTAGCATAAATATAAGCGATCGCTTCTCCTGTAATTTCTCTAAATCCTTCACTGGATGTCCACCAAGATCGAGCATCATAATCTACAGGGGGATGAGCAATAATCCCTACATTAACTTCAGGGTTACAAGCTTTTTTATACAGTATCCAGCTACGACGGCTATGAACATTTTTAGAATAAAGATTAATCGCATTAATTTGGGGATAATTTTCTTTAAGCCATTTTTTAACCACAATTGCGGAGGCTAAAGTGCGATCGCGTTTAGTAGGAGGAATCGGTATAATAGCAATTTTCTCGGGATCGAAGCCTAGTTTAATCGCTGTCGCAGCAGATAATTGAGCAAAGTTTTTATATTCTGAAAGATAAGCACCTCTGAGAAGAGGAGTACCTACTGTAATCAAAATTTGATAATCTTGTTGTTGAAATTCTGCGATCGCCCCTTGAATACCGTCATCTCCAATCCAACCTTCAATAACTAAGGCTTCCGCTTCGATAGGCGCAACAGGAGCGAGAAAAGAATGAATGTTTATTACTACCAATATAGCGATCGCTAATAACGTCAGCATCATTGAGAGCCAACCCTTAATGGTTAATCCCCAAAAAGGTTGATAAGCAATCAAACCCCAAAGCTTTTGCTTGGGAAAATAAGACTTTATTTTTTTATCCGCAGGAAACATTTATTTAGGAATCACTCAGTCAGTAGGGAAGTTTCACAAAAGGTTCTTACATTAACAAAAATATCTAAAAAATAAGGGCGAAACTATGATAGTCTGCCCCCAAGATAATTTATTTTTAAAAATTAGTTACTTTAATTTGTCGCGGGATTGCAACCGGCGATCGCGCCATTTAATAGCAGAAAGATAGAGTATTCCTCCGCTTACGCCTACTAGAAGCACTAAAGCGACAAGAAATAAAATGTTGACTATAGAACTTGTGTCCATGATCTCATCTCTAATGATAAAAAAGGTTTAGAATCCGTTACGACCCCAGACAACCATGGTGATTGACCAAGTAAATAAAGCCAGTAGACCTACCCAACCTAATGTCAAAATATCCATATTTTCTCGTTACTTTTTGCAATATACGCTCATAAAACATCTTTCAACCCTATCATACTTCTAAAGTGGTATTGTGGGAGTGATTGTTTTGCCCAGTTTAGTTACAGAAAGAATTGAATCGGTTAAAGCAGGCATCTTATCTTCTGCTGTCTTTGGCGTTATGGACGGGATGATAATTTTAACCAATAGCTATTTAGCGATCGAACTAGAAGTAAACTTTCAGCAATGGCAGATTACTTCTATAATTGATTTTGGTTGGCATTTAGCGATCGCATTTATCAGTGGTTTTTTATTTGGTGTTACTTACCGCTATGTTATTCGTGGCGATCGTAATTCCCACTTACAAGATGGCGCAGTGTTAGCTTTTGGTTTGGTCAGGGGATTTGCTTTAATAGAAGGAACAACTTTGACCCCACTGTGGTTGTTGTTAGTCATAGAAAGTATTATTAGTTTTGCTTTTGCTCGTTTTAGTTTAGATTTTGCGCTTAAATTTAAATTAATTAAACCTTTTGTTTAAATGATAAAAGATGAATTCTGAATTAGAAAAGGCAGATTGACTTAAATATTTGATTCTTAAGTTTTTTATCCACATAACAACCAACTACTAACCATCAACCATATTATCCCACTTGATATTGTTCCATTTATAACCCCAATGCGATGGGTACAAGTCCCGCTTAGTTTGGGACGAAGATAGAACAGGACTAACCACTTGCAACCAAAACATCAGTATGATTAAAGTTGAACATCTCAGTAAAATATATGGTTCGACTGTTGCGATTGAAGATGTAGACTTTACTGTGGAAACAGGAGAAATTATCGGTTTTTTAGGTCCTAATGGT
>NZ_LR214224.1 GCF_900659865.1 Hyella patelloides LEGE 07179 | reverse complement strand
GGGGCTTCCTCTGACTTCGTGAGTTAGTGCGGTCTTGGGCGGGGCAGAAGAGTTCTGCCGTGAAACGACAGAATCAGCCCCTTGGGTTTCCCTCAATGAGCAACTAACTCACCCTTTAGGGGGTCTGACCTCATTTCCTCCCGTCAAGTACAAAGCTATTAGCAAGCGGAGCTTCCGAGCTTAGAGCTTAGAGCTTTAAGAATATAAAAAAACTGGAGTAGGCTTGTCAAACCTCTCCAGAAGCGTCACGAAATTCAATTTCTACTGCGGAATACTGACCAAAAGAGCGGATGGAACATCTGCCAACGTCTGTCATATGCCCTAAAGGACTTCCTTCGGTCGCGCGACGGCGAAGCCGAGTCCTTTAGGGGAGCGGTATCCTTTAGGGCAAGCATTTGAGGCTTTCTCAAGTGTCGCGGAGTCACCGAACGCGAACCAATACTCTGTTTCTGTCTCTAATCCGTATCTAAATTAACATCATTATTTACTTGAGTTTGATATGTAGATTTTAGCAAGCACAAAAAATAGTAACAACAGCTACAAAGCTTATACTGCTTGAGTTCTGTCTTGATGATATTAATTTGCTTTGTGAGTACCAAATTTTTGATAGCAAGATCTCGTTCAATTGCTTAGTTTGAATAGGTTATGGAAAATACGATCCTGAGTACCAAATACTAATACCTTGACCAAACAATACTCAGACCCTTCGGGAAAAATACCTGTAGCTATACCTCAAAAAAAACTTATAGATATCTCAACACCTTACATATCATACATTTCTAATTAATGAGTGCAAATTAATTAATTTAATCAATCTAACCTTTGTCTGTCGCCGAAGAACAAATCGAGGCTGTTGATATAAGCAATATATAAAGTTAGTCATTAGTGATTTGTCATTGGTTTTTAAACATTTGACTGAGAACAAAGAACAAATGACCAAGAACGAAAGACAACTAATCCCGTTAAAACAATGCAACAGCCACTAACTATCAACAGAGAACGAGAGAGAAGCGATAGCAAACAGAAACAATTGTCAGTAAATATCAGGCAAACAAATTTCTGGACAGATTTAAAGATTATCTTCGATCGCGATCCAGCAGCCAACAATTGGTTGGAAGTACTAATTTGCTATCCTGGCGTTCATGCGTTAGCATTACATCGAGTAGCTAACTGGCTGTGGCACAAACAAGTTCCCCTATTACCCCGTTTTTTATCTCACTTGGGAAGATTTCTCACTGGGATTGAAATTCATCCTGGTGCAACCATCGGTAAAGGAGTTTTTATCGATCATGGGATGGGGGTAGTAATTGGCGAAACTGCCATAGTAGGTGATTACTGTTTAATCTACCAAAACGTAACCCTAGGGGGAACTGGAAAACAAACAGGAAAACGTCATCCGACTTTAGAGGAAAATGTTGTTGTCGGTGCGGGTGCCAAAATTTTAGGTAATATTAATATCGGTAATGATGTTCGCGTTGGCGCGGGTTCGATCGTGTTGCGGGATGTCCCAGATGATTGCACGGTAGTAGGAATTCCAGGACGTATTGTCTCTCGTAGTGGTATTGGTTGTCCCCTCGAACATGGTAAACTACCCGATCCAGAAGCTCACATTATTCGTTCTTTGCTCAATCGCATCGAGAGTTTGGAACAAAATATACAGAAATTATCCACTTATTAACCTCAAAATCATGTCTAAATTCACTCGTCCTGATGCTTTTGTCAGTCAGGTGGCAAAAATTCATCGAAGCGATCGCTGGAGTGCTTATCGTCGCTTGCAAGAATTAGATATTTCTTGCTGGTGTCCCCAAGATGGCACTCTCTGGGTAGAAATCGACCATTGCATCCATGCGATTTTAATTCGCAGTACCATACAGCAATTCGTCAGTACGCGCTCGGAATCAATTGAATGGTTGGAGCGATGCTGGTCAACGGAACTGGATGTCATTAGTCATCAATCATTAGTGGTTAATCGTTAGTGATAGATCGTTAGTTATTTATTTAACACAAACAATCGCTAACTATTAACCACTGTACGGACGTTTCTAGAGCGTCTTTAACCATATTATCCCGCTTGACGGGACTAACCACTTACAAATAAAGAAACATGACACAAACATTAGTTTTTCAACAATTCGGAGAAGTTGCTAATAATCCTATTGGTTTAGGCAAAGAAGTTGTAATTCCCGTATGCGAAGGTTTGAATCTTGCCCTAGCTAGTTTTCAAGCTTTATATCTGCAATACCAAAAACATCATTTTGTTGTAGAAGGTGCAGAATTTTATTCGATCCATGAATACTTCCAAGAAAGTTACGAAGCCGTACAAGGTCACGCTCATGATATTGGCGAACGTTTAAATGGTTTGGGCGGTGTTCCCGCAGCCAGCTTGAGTAAATTAGCAGAACTTTGCTGCTTTACAACCGAAGATGATGGCATCTTTGACTGTCGCCAAATGATTGAAAACGATCTAGCTGCTGAAAAACAAATTATCGATTTAATTCGTCGTCAAGCAGCCCAAGCAGAAAGTGTTGGCGATCGCGCTACTCGTTATTTATACGAACAAGTCTTGCTAGCTACTGAAGAAAGAGCTTTCCATCTCGATCACTTCTTAGCTACCGACAGCTTAACTTTAGGTTTTATCGGCAACGGTAATGGCAAGTAGTTAATTAGTTAATTAATTATTCGTCGCTAGTCAACACTCGCGCGACCGAAGGAAGTCCTTTAGGGCGTTCCTTTGCGGAGGAGACCTCCGCAGGGGTGGATAGGGGGGACGGGGTTCACAAGCTGGGCGGGAGACCCGCCCAGACGACCCCTCACTTTTCTGGTTTTATGTTTTGTCTCTCACAGTTAACTGTGGTTTGTTGAAGTCCCCCCATCC
>NZ_LR214223.1 GCF_900659865.1 Hyella patelloides LEGE 07179 | reverse complement strand
TTGACCGAGGCGTTAGACTATATGAGCAATAATTTACCATTGTTGCTTTCTTTTTGCCATTAATTTGGTTTGATGCTTGTTTTATTCACGATCGCATTTCTTGGTTCGAGAATGAAACAGCCCTACCCAAAGTTGGGGGGTTAGGGGGGTTAGGGGGGCTAAATCAACTCGCCTTACCCAATAAAATTAATTAGTCACAACACTACGATTACGGCTAATAATTATTGATTTCTTGTCTTACGCTATCTAATTCTGATTCTACTTTTTCTGGTTCATCAGGAATAAACTCTATAGAAACATTAATTTTAAATTTTCCTTTTTGCCAATAGTCACTTCCTACTTTTAAAATTTCGCAATCTACTCCTTCAGTGAAATAGTTACTATGAGAAGGATTTTTTCCCGAACCACCTGGAAAAATATTTATTTGATATGATTTTAGTGATTCGTGTAACTGTTTTCCTAAATTACCTTTAAATACTTTGGATACTGCATCTATTATTTTCTGAACTCTGTATGTTCCACTGCTAAATTCTAAAGCATCGTTTTCTGAACATTGTTTTATTTTAAAATTATCTTCCATGTTTTTTTCTCAATAAAATTATTGTTTTCCATTAAAAATTTTGGTTAGGGCGTATGCCATACGCCCCTACGGTGATGAATATTATGAATCTATCGCTGTTAGAATGGGTTCAAAATCGCTGTGATAACCATTATTTTGATTAATAGTATCTTGTTTAACAGTAGAATCTGGCGATTGATTAACAGCTATTGTGGGTAGAAGATGCTCGAATAACTTCATTGTAGATAAGCAATTATTAATATCCGAAACTGCTAGATTGTATTGTTTTATTTTCTGTTCAATATCTTGTTGTAATTTTCGATTATGAGCAATTTTCGCGATCGCTTCTTGTTCTAAAGTTTGTTCTAAATTGGCTTTTGCTTGGGGATATTGTTGCAGTATATTATCTCCCTGTTGTTTCGCCATTGGTAATAGTTGAGTCTTTAAAGTTTCGTTGACAGCTTGACGAAAATTACGGTAAATTGTCGCAGATACTTTTGGTTCAAAATCGAGCTTTAAAAGTTGTCTAATAGCGGGTTCTGCTTGTACCATACTGGCGCAATCATAGCCTTGAGATGTCTGTTGTAAGGTTTGCCTAAATTGATAGATGGAAAAGGTATTTTCATCATAGAAACGAGGACTTTCTCTAACATACTTATCGCATTCTATTTTAGCTACGTTTCTTAGTGCATGAATTAGTTGTTGTTCTAATTGTTGTAGCTGAGTTTCTAAATTAGAATCATTGTTTAATAGGTGATATAGTTGACGATAATATTCTTGGTTTTTAATGCGATCGCTTAATCTTTGGCAAAAGTTTTTAACTAGATTTTCTGAGGTTGCTATTAAGACATCTTCTAATTCATTAGCAATATAATAAAGAGCCTCTACTAAAATAGCAATTAGGGGTGCAGTAGCATTTCTAGAATGAGATAAAGTTGCAGCACTATAAGCATCTTGCACGGAAAAAGTTTGTAATAGTTCGTCTAGACGACTAACCATTTTTGCTTTTAGTTGTTGGAAGTCTGCTTCAAAATGTTGATCGTTATTAGTAATAATTGAATTTACTTCTTGTTCTAGATGTTGAGCTAATTCTGTCCCTACTTGTTGTAGTTGTTGATTTAAGTTACCCAATTCTTGAGCTTTCATTGCTTCAATTTCTTGAGGTTGACTATCTAATTCTTGTAATTGTTGGAGATAATGTTGTTGCAGTTTTTGACATAAAGGCTGTAAGTCATCCGCTAAAGAAGCAAACAGTTGCGGGCGTTTTTCTTCTGTAAGGTAACGAGTAATAGCATCACGAAAACCTTCAATACCACTATCAGTAATTAGCTGTTTAATTAAAGGTTGTCCCCACTCATTAAGAATTCTAGTATAGTTTTCATTAGGGGTTTCGTAACCATGAACTGAAACTCTAAATTGAGTACCTGCTAATTTACCAGAGGCACAATAATTATTAAACTCGCTAACAAATTGGGGTGTTTCTTCTTCTCCTCCTATCCCTTTAATACTTTCAGAAAATAAAGAATCTAAACTAAAGCGATCGCTACTATTAGTTTTGAGAATTTGACTACCATAAAAACCTAATAAACCACTGGTTTTATAAATCCTTTGATTACCCTGAAACTGAGTAGCAATTAAACTATCTAAACGCTGTCTTAACTGTCCAGCATACCAAGTTTCGTCAATACGATTAAAGACAGAAAAAACACGATCTTTGATTCCTAAATTAGAGCGCATTCTTTCAATTAATTCAGTTTCTTCGGAAGTCATTTCTCCCGCAGCAGCAGCTTTTAAAACGCAAATTACCGCCGACGTATCGGGATGTTCTATTTTGCTATAAGTAAGTTCTGCATCTTTTTTTACTGGTGCATCGATACCAGGCGTATCTACTAAGACATTGCCATCTTTTAACAGAGGATGATGACAGTAATACTCAACTTTTTTTAACACTGAACTATTACTACCACGTCTGGCATAACTAGCAGCTTCAGCCAAATTAGAAAAGTTAAACTCTTCCATTGAATAGGTAGTATGGTTATGGGAGTGAATGCGATCGCGATTGTTATTAAATCCTTCTAATAGTAAGCTTAATGCTTTGGCTTTTTTGGCTTTTTCAGACTTACTTTCACCACCTTCTCGCTCAATCAGATGATTACATTCATGTTGCACTTTTTCGATAATTAAAGGTTCAGTAATACTACGAACCTATCCCACTAATAATAGATAAAATAAGAAGGTTGTAACTAAACGACTGAAGATGCCAGGCAAATTTGAGGGATTAAATGACCTAGAGTGGAAGCTATTTCAAGATATTTTTCCTAAAAAGAA
>NZ_LR214222.1 GCF_900659865.1 Hyella patelloides LEGE 07179 | reverse complement strand
CACCATTATATCCACATGAGCAAAAATCGAAAAGATGTAAGATTTTCGGAAGCTGGATGAAAAGAAATTTTCACGTCCAGATTTCACAGAGAGGGGCGAGAGATAATACTCTCCCTCGACTCTACCAGCTTAGAGGAAAAGAATCTCAGTTTCGAGCAGTAGACGAAGCTATTCGTACAGTCCAATTTGTACGGAATAAATGTCTTCGATACTGGGAAGATAATAGAGGGGCGGGACAAAAAGATATCTACAAACACGTAACTGCTTTAAGAACAGAATTCTCTTTTGTCAAAGACCTTAACTCTACTGCTTGTCAGCAAGCTTGCGAACGAACTTGGACTGCTATTTTGGCGTTCTATACCAACTGCAAGAAACAGATACCAGGGAAAAAAGGATACCCTAAATACTCCAAACGCACTCGTTCAGTTGAATTCAAGAAATCAGGCTGGAAACTAAATCGCGATACCAAAAGAATTACTTTCACCGATGGCAAAAATATTGGTGAATTAAAACTTATTGGCAGTAGAGATTTGTACTATTTCCAAGAATGGCAAATTCAACGAGTAAGAATCGTTAGGAGGGCGGATGGATATTTTGTTCAGTTGATACTTAAACTCGATTCGAGAGATATAACGCCACAGCTAGAGCCTACTAAAAAATGTGTAGCTATAGATGTAGGCTTGAAATATTTCTATTGTGATAGTAATGGTCAAACAGTTGAATGTTCTAAATACTATCGCAAATCGGAAAAGCGTTTAAATAAACTCAATAGAAGAAAAAGTAGAAAGTTTAAAAAGCGCACCGCCCAGGGCGAGGTTTCCTCACCATGTGGACGGAGCAAGAAGGGACAGAAGCAGTCCAATAACTACATCAAAGCTAGAAAAAGATACGCCAAGAGACATTTAAAAGTAAGTAGACAGCGAGAAGAGTTTGCTAAAGAGAAAGCACTCCGTTTAATACAGTCAAACGACTTAGTAGCCTATGAAGATTTAAAGGTTAAAAATCTTGTACGTAATCAGAAACTAGCAAAAAGTATCAATGACGCTGCTTGGTCGCAACTAAGGAAATGGATTGAGTATTTTGGGTTAAAGTATGGAAGGCGAACAATCGCCGTCCCGCCCCACTACACTACATCCGATTGTCCTAGTTGTGGTAAACGAGTGAAAAAATCTCTTTCTACTCGCACTCATGTTTGTGATTGTGGGATTCCAGTTCTAGATCGCGATTATGCAGCTTCATTGAATATTTTAAAGAAAGCTACTTCAGGGCATGGAGGAAGCTGGTCTAATGAAATGTTAGACCTAAACGCTTGGGGAGATTCGACCTCTATTCTGATTGGTAGCAATACCTGTCAGAGTAAGTTAAATCATTGAACCAAGATTCCAACGTGCTTCAGCCGTTGGAGTGTCAAAAAATCAAATTCCTAAAGTGAGCGGATTGTGTTATTGATCATAAGAAAGGCAAACTAACGATCTGATGACTGCTTCTAATACTTCCATCGCTTTCAATTCAACTCCAAAAACTTGGCATTGGCAAGGTTTCCCTATTGCTTATCAAAGCTGTGGTGATAGTGGTGCTGCGGTGGTATTGGTACATGGTTTTGGTGCATCTTGGGGACATTGGCGCAAAAATTTACCCGTGTTGGGAGAATCTTGTCGTTGCTACGCAATAGATTTAATTGGCTTTGGTGCTTCTGCAAAACCCACACCAGGAGAAGAGATTAACTATACTTTTGAAACTTGGAGTAAGTTAGTCGCCGATTTTTGTCGCGAAGTTGTAGGAGAGTCAGCTTTTTTAGTGGGTAACTCGATAGGTTGTGTGGTGGTGATGCAAACCGCAGTAGACTATCCTGAAATGGTAAAAGGTATTGCTGCAATTAACTGTTCTCTAAGGTTGCTACATGATCGCAAACGGGCTGAGTTACCTTGGTATCGTAGTGTGGGTGCTGACTTTGTGCAACAGTTACTAGCAAATAAAGCTATTGGTAATTTATTTTTTAGCCAGATAGCTAAACCCAAAGTAGTCAAAAACATCTTATTACAAGCTTATCGTCGTCCTGAAGCTGTTAGCGATGAGTTGATTGATATTTTGATGACACCTGCTAAAGAGGAAGGTGCAGCCGATGTTTTCTGTGCTTTTACTCGCTATTCTCAAGGTCCTTTACCAGAAGATTTGTTACCCTTATTGCAGTGTCCCACTATCTTATTATGGGGTACAGAAGACCCCTGGGAGCCTGTAGCTATGGGTAGAGAATTAGCACAAATATCCACTGTAAATGATTTTATTCCCTTAGAGGGTTTAGGACATTGTCCTCAAGACGAAGCACCAGAGATAGTAAATCCTATTTTGCAACAATGGATAGAAGAGCTAGTTAATTAAAAGCTCCTCCCTCCCTATGGGAACGCGAACCAAGACTTTGTGTGATATCTAATCTTGATGTCATCATAAGAATAGCTGAAATACACTTAGATTATGCTTCCATACGAGTTTACATTTCAGCCTTTCTTTTCTCTCCAAATTTTTGTTGAACTGACTATAGTACGTACAAGAGAACGCGATCGCTGTCACTATAAGTTTGGTTCAACACTCAACACTGAAGCCTAGAGAAGTCAAAAGTTTCATTAGTTAGGGTTTGCTGAATAACTTGACAACCTTGAGCAAATAAAGGTTACAAGGATTTTGGGCGCAGCAAAAAGTTAAGTAAAAATGGCGAAAAACCCCTAAAATTGGTAAAAGACCCTTGCACTTATCTCAGCAAGAACAAATGTACCGTAAAACTAGCCAGTCGGAGCTTACCCCAGAAAATTTTGAATTACCCTTTGAAAGTAAGTTGTCATCAGAAAACCGATGGGTAATTATGGCAGAGTTAATTCCTTGGTCAGATTTTGA
>NZ_LR214221.1 GCF_900659865.1 Hyella patelloides LEGE 07179 | reverse complement strand
ATGAAATTTTGAAGAGAAATTTTATTTTTTCTTTCCTCCCAATAATGAAATGAATCAACCACCTTCCAAATCATCTACAGGAATTCTTCAACTACCTTTAAAGCTATGGATACGATGGCATGAACTCATCCTCAGAATATCGATCACTGTGATGGCAGCAGCAGCAGTTTCCCGCATTGGTTACGGGATTGCCCGTTTGCTGTTTCTTAAAGGTCCTAATCCTGCTGTTGATTTAATGCAACGTTACACAGAGGTTCAGCTTTGGTTTTCTGGAGGACACGTATATAGTCAGTTAACAAATGGGGGAGTCTATCCGCCTGCTAGTCATGTAATTCTGTGGCCTTTTTTAATTTATCCATCGTGGACATTTGTTCGTTACTTGTGGGCAATCACTAGCTTGGTTGGGTTAGTTTGGTTGATATATCTTCTACTACGAGCCAGTAAAGCGTACAATTTACAAGAAAAAACTTTTATTACCTTAATTGGTTTAACCACTTATGCCACCAACATCAACATTGGTAATGGTCAGTTAACGATACATATTCTAGCTTCCTTAGTAGCAGGATTAGTGCTTATCAAGAGACATTCATCTGCGCCAAGTCGGTGGAAATCTAGCCTACTAGCAGGCTTTTTGATCGCTGTTGCGCTGGTCAAACCTACAGTGACTGCCCCATTCTTTTTAATCCCGATGTTTGTTCCTAGAGGTTGGTTGGTAGCTGTTTTTGCTGGTATTATTTATATTCTATTTGCCTTGATTGCCACAGCATTTCAAGACTCCAATATTATCGACCTTCATCTAGATTGGTTAGAGCGTGGAGTATCGGGAACTGTAGTTGGTTCAACAGCAGAACCAAATATGCTGGTGGGATATGGAGACATCCATAATCTTTTGAATTCAATAGGACTTTCAGAATTTAACTTCGAGTTTTCGATGCTGATTTTGCTTATTTTTGGTATCTGGCTTTATTTTCATCGTTATGTTGATTTGTGGCTTTTGATTGGAATTACAGCATTAATATCAAGATTTTGGGCTTATCATAGGGTTTACGATGATCTTGTAATCATATTACCCATGGTGACTTTATTTCGCCTTGCCAAACAAACTACTATGGATCGAACAGCTAGAACTCTGAGTGGTATCGTGTTGGCGATCGCAACTTGCTCTATTTTGGTTCCCGATCGGTTGCGCCTTCTAAATCCTCCTTGGGATTTATTATTTAAAGGTGGACAAGTAACAGTTTGGTTCTTGATGTTAGGATTTCTGGTTTTTCAAGCTTTCGTACAAAGAAATAAGATAATTGGCGTTGCTGATTTAAGTAATGTCACCCAAAATAATACGGTTCGTAGCTATAAGCTATAGGCTATAAGCTATAAGCTTTGAAATAATTTTGAATAACAGTATAGATTAGTAAAAACTTGTCTCAGCATTATGCATTCACCAACGCCAGATAATTAAGTTATGAATTCTCAAGACCCTAATTTTTCGATTATAATTCCTACCTATAATCGCCCTGAAAGATTGGCAAATTGCTTGCAAGCGATCGCTAAAATAATTTATTCTAGCGATCGCTTTGAAGTTATAGTAGTGGATGATGGCAGTGAAAGTCTCTTAGACGGAGTAGTTGCACCACTACAAAATAAAATTAAAATCAAATTATTACGTCAAGAAAATGCGGGTCCTGCTGCTGCGAGAAATCGTGGTGCAAAGGAAGCTCAAGGAGAATTTTTGGCGTTTACTGATGATGATTGTCAGCCTTTACCTAATTGGCTTTCGCAATTTGCAGCTAGTTTAGCCACTGCACCAAAAGCCATGATTGGTGGTAAAACGATTAATGCTCTATCGGATAATCCTTTTTCTACCGCCTCTCAAGAATTGATTGATTATCTTTACGAGTATTACAATCCTGCAAAGGGGAAGAAAGCCTTTTTTGCTTCTAACAATATCGCCATGCCAAAATCTGGTTTTGATAGCTTAGGGGGTTTTGATGTTTCCTTTCCTCTGGCTGCTGCGGAAGATCGCGACTTTTGCGATCGCTGGGAAGCTAGCTATCCCATGGTTTACGACCCAGAGGCTCAGATAAATCACTATCATCACCTCAATTTCAAATCTTTTTGGCGACAACATTTTGGTTATGGCAGAGGAGCTTTTTGTTTTCATCAATTGCGCGCCCAAAGAGCAGCCAAAGAACTAGAAGTTGAGCCATTATCTTTTTATTTTGATTTACTTTCTTATCCTTTCTCTCAAGAGGCTGGACAACCCAAAGTTTTGATTTCTAGCTTGTTTTTTCTTTCTCAAGTGGCTAATGTTTCTGGATTCTTCTGGGAAAAATTAAATACTTAGACAATATTTTCATTTAGTATATTTAATAAAGGAGCGAAGCTCCTAGTAGAGGCGGGCGTAAATAAGGTATAAGCTATAAGCGCGATTGCCAATCAAACAGGGTATTAGACCCTACTCGATTGTAGACAACGCAAAGGCGTAATCGTCTTGAACTCAGTAGCGTGATTGTTGGAAGAGCTGTCAACACTCGCTCTCGGACGGGGCGCAACAGCCTTGCAGTTGGGTTTCCCGACCCAGAGGACTGTTGTAAGACAGCGCGCTTTTCAGTCACGCATTTCCTCCCGTCAAGTACAAAGCTATTAGCTATTAGCCATTGGTGACAAGTTAAGAAAAAGTACAAATTGTCAAATGCAGTCAAATTGGTAGCTGTGAGAGTTTTAAACTAGGCAGTGACAATCGATGAAGTGAAAGAGCGATCACGCAGTGCCAGGCTCCGCCTGATCGCGAGTAATTCAATGGCACACTCACAAAAAAGCATTCGAGATCACGTTAGAAACAGAAGTCAGCCCAATGTAGACAATCAAGTAATCTCTCAACAGCTAGAGGATTTAGTTAAGCC
>NZ_LR214220.1 GCF_900659865.1 Hyella patelloides LEGE 07179 | reverse complement strand
AAAAAATGCAGATATTAAATTTAATTTGAGGCTATTGAACTTCTTCAATCTCTTTTTCTGTCTAGCTTTTGAAATTTAGATGCGTTTGCCCTGTCTCAATGACTATGTTGGACGTGCAGCTTTTTACGTTGGTGACCTCGATCGTAAGCTCACATGGATATGTGCTCAAATTGTCAAGCCTGGTGATACAGTGCTGGATATTGGTGCCAACATCGGTATGGTTACACTTTGGCTCTCTACACTAGTTGGTAAAAACGGCAAAGTTCATGCTTTTGAGCCTAATCCTGATTTGCATTCGATTCTTGAAGAAACTCTTACTCACAATCAAGTCTCTAATGTATGCTTACACCCAGTAGCTTTAGGAGCAGAACAAGGTTCACTCGAATTGCGAATTCCTAGAGTCAATGCAGGAGCAGCTTCACTTATTCGTAATAGAGAATTGATTGACTGCGATGTGGTTGAAGTTCTAGTACGCCCTCTTTCTAAAATTGTGGATGAAGAAGGTATAAAGTCCATAGGACTGCTCAAAATTGATGTTGAAGGTTTTGAAGCTGAAGTGTTTAAGGGTGGACAGGAAGTATTGGAGGCGATTCGTCCTAAAGCGATTCTTTTTGAGCTAAATGAAAAGTTAGAGAAACCAGTTCGCGAGCAACCTGCCATTAAAATCTTGAGCGATCTCGGATATGGATTCTTCTCTATTCCAAGATGTCTCTTTCGGATGCATTTAGAGTATTTTGAGCCTGATAGCTCCAACTCACTAATTGGACATGATTTTCTGGCAGTACCTAAAGGAGAATGCTATGAGAATATTGCCAAATTAGTTAGGGCTGACTGAAAAAGATTAGATCTTTTGAGCTATCCAATTGTCATTAATTTCCTTTCCTATCTGTCCTCAAAACCCCACAGGGCAGATAGAAAAGAGGATACTGAGCTAATCTTAAGAAATATGACTCAATCAATCGCTCTAAATTAATTACTCTTTTCAATGTAATAAAAATATCGAAAAGAGTAAAATTTGAATCTCGATCAACTAAACCTTCAAACCCCGAAATACTCTAATATGTTTGAAGAACGTCCGAAACAATGGATTCGAGCATTAATTCAAACTCGTCGTCTCATTGAAATTGTTATATGGAGATTTTTAGACAGAAAACATAGGTTGTCTCTCTGTTGCTAAATTAGGATTATTCTCTTTAATTCTATGTCTCTCAACGTACCTCATTATCAGCTAGTTCTTTGATAACACGTACTAATAAAACGTTTTACTTTTTACTTTGAGCGGATGGCTACAATTCAAAAATTAGCCCTACAGCAGCAATTCAGGAGCTTAATTTATTCATTTTCTAAAAAATCGGCATTGTTGTATTGACTTGCTCCAATTCAGGAATTGATTTCTCAGTAAGGCACAGCCAATGACAGCTATACAAATCTATTTCAGAACCACTTAAACTAGCTAATGCAGGAGTAGCAGGAAATGGCCATAAGCGATCAAAGACAATTTCGTTACTGTAGAGGCTGAATTGCAGTAAATAAACCGCAGGAGTAGCAGATAAAGATTCGAGAAGGTTAGACGCTAAATTATAGAGAGGCTTAAGTTTTGTGAGGGGAAAGTCTATGGGTTGCTCGTAATAGTTAGGAATTGCACCTTCACCAATAATACTACCAAACAGAGGCTTGTCTTTAGTCAAGATAATTGGTAGCCAAAGATGACCCAACCAAGAATCACCAACGCTAGTTTTAAACCCAAGCTTGCTTTCTACCCAACGTCTCCTACCAGAAATGTCTTTGCAAGCAGAATAAATTTTCTTGGCAGAAAAATCAAAGTATTCTGGTAATTGAATTGTGAGAGGGCAATAAACAGGATGGGCTTTGCGGTCTGCTCTTTTACCCGTTTTTGACCACAGCGCACCAACAGAAGTTGTTTCTGCTTCTGCTTGAGGAGAATACTTAGCAATTCCTTTTTGTAGTGCTGTAACCATTCTTTCTGTAACTGGTGACGCAGAAATTAGTTGTCCTTTCTCGTTAACTTCGGCGTTGATAATGATTAATGCTTGTTCCATTCCCCTTCCGTGGTTATAAAATTCTGCTATGGGACTATCCTCCGAACTGATTTTTCTCGATCGCGTTTCAGGCTATCGACTGAGCTAGACAGAGGATCCTGAAGCTTTGAAGACAAAATCCTTACTGATAACTTTTCTAGCCTGCTGTTTGGTCTACGAGAAATTTTTTGGCTTCTTTACTCTTCTTATTCGATCGCGCAGCGCCTCGCCTTCGGCGATCTCGCGAGCAACTGATGTTGAATAGTAGAGAACTACAACGGAGCTTTGTTACTGGGATATTTTACTTGAATTGCCATAAGTGTGTACTATAAATAGACTTTAGCAATCTAGAAAAAATAAAATGCACCGTGTTTACCTATAACAGTTTACCTATAAAAGTAACCTCTGAGTGTAATTATAGAGTATTCTTTCTCGTCCGATGGCGATCTGAAAGCTTGACAGGTGCCATAAAACTAGATCTATCGATAGAATTAACTTCTGGAGTATACACCAAGAAGACTGATGATTACAAAGTAACTTTTTCTGTAATCGCTTGTTAATAATCATGGTGAGATTTCCGTCACAATTAGAAAGACGATGATCAATGTAAATGGTAACTTAGGAATAAAGCACTTGCTAAAATTAATGATTCTTTTAACAAAAGGATGGACTTACTCGAATATCAAGCTAAAAAACTGTTTCGTCAAATAGGTATTCCTGTATTACCTTCTGAAACTATTGGCAATTTCTTCTTTAACTCAAATGAGGAGCTATTACCAATCTCGTTACTCACATTATCTGGCAATGGCAACATCAGCTAAAGAAAATTGGGAGCGCGTGGAATTATTGCTGCAAGACTTGTCAGATC
>NZ_LR214219.1 GCF_900659865.1 Hyella patelloides LEGE 07179 | reverse complement strand
TTTTAGGGGTTTTTCGCCATTTTTACTTAACTTTTTGCTGCGCCCAAAATCCTTGTAACCTTTATTTGCTCAAGGTTGTCAAGTTATTCAGCAAACCCTAACTACAAAAAAACAATCATGAAAAAACTAATCTTAAGTTTTTTAGCTTTTGCCTGTAGTCCTGCTCAGAGTGATACTCAAGCTGCTGCTCCTGCTCCAACTGAGACGGCACAGAATAAACAAGAAAGCACTGCTACTGTCAATTTAGTCAGTCCCGAACCTCAGTCAGAAATTCCAATGGGTGAAGCTGAAATGGTTTTAGAAGTGGTAGATAGTAACGGCGAACCAGTAAAAGTAGAAAACTTAGACGTTAGCGCGATGATGCCAATGGACGGTATGGAAGACATGATGGGCAAAGTTGAGGTAACACCCGCAGATGAACCAGGACGTTTTAAAGCTACTACCTATTTTGGAATGCAGGGAACTTGGAACGTAGTTGCCAGCGTTAAAGATCCTCAATATCAGGCGAATCAAGAATTTACTTTTGAAGTGAAATAAAAGATTAAATGGCGATCGTCTTAACCCTCAAATCATCGATAAAAGCGATCGCTTTTTATCCATTTTCGACAAATTGTAGATATAATGTAGATACGAGATAAGGAGAAAAATAATTATGTCAATTGTTGCCAAGTGGGGAAATAGCCTCGCAATACGTATTCCCAAGAATATAGCGGATAAAATTAATCTCAAAGAAGGGACTGCCATTTCTATCGATGCCACTGACAACAATATAGTTATTACTCCCGAAAAAACTCAATACACTCTAGAAGAATTATTAGCAGGGGTAACCAGTGAAGATTTTGATGGTGAATATGATTGGGGAGAGGCAGTAGGTGAAGAAGTCTGGTAGCAAAAGCTATATTCCCAGTCGAGGAGATATTGTTTGGTTAGATTTTAATCCCCGTACAGGAAGAGAGCAAGCGGGACATCGCCCTGCTATTGTCATATCTCCCAAGCAGTTTAATTCTTTGTCCTCTCTTGTATTTGTTTGCCCGATTACCAGTAAAGTTAAAGGTTTTAGCTTTGAAACCTTATTACCAAAAGAAATGCAAACTAAAGGAGTGGTTTTAATTCATCATCTTAGAAGTGTTGACTGGAAAAATAGAGGCATTAAATTTATTGAATCTGCACCTGTTTCTGTCATGGAAGAAATTTGTGCTAAATTAGAACCTTTAATTTTCAAAATTTGAATAGATCCTTTTAAAGAGCAAGCACAATGAATTTAGATGAACAATTTAGAAACGTTGTTCGCATACCTTTTTGTCTTCTCTGCGTAGATGACTTAAAGCCGATAGTCTTAGCTTTCTGGTATAAAAATTATACTCCAAAACTCAGCGATCTTAATGTTGATTTGGTGTGATTGTTTTCATTTTTATTTATCAGAACTATAATTCAACTAAATAAAGTAAAGAGATATATATTTTGAGAAATAATTATGTTACAGGAAATCATGAGCTACATAATTATATTTTGGATTGGTTTTAGCTTTTTGTTTCCTCCTTTTGCAATTCTTTTTTTTGTTTTTATCCTTCTGTTACCACAAATAATAAATAATCTTAAACACCTATTTATTTATATTTTTATTATAGGAATTTTGCTTTATTTTTGGAATCATGAAATGCACAATGCTTATATAAAACATACAGATAAACAGTTAGATGATTTTGCAGATTTGAGTTTAGCAATTTCTCAAATATTTACTTTCTTTCTTAACTTGTCATTGGTTATTGGTACGATAGTTAGATTTGTGCAGCTTTCTGTCCAACTATACAAAAGATATAAAAGAATCAAATTCATCAAAAAGCATCGCAAATCTAGAATAAGTTAGCACGATCACATATTTGTAGGTTCTTTCTTCAATGGAGATCTGCATTTAGATTAAAGCGATCGCCTTACTAATAAATCAAAGATTTCATAGTGATTTAATTTTCTTGTGTCATCGTAGTTGGAAGTGAAGCAATTCAATCTGCCTAAAACTTCCAATCCATGAAAACCTTTTTCACCCGTTGGTCAATTCGCAATCCCGTTATTACAGTAGCCCTCTATATTGGGGTGCTGATTCTCTCTGTTTTGACCTTAATAGTCATTCCCGTGCGGATGATGCCCTATGTGCAGAGTCCTTTGGTGGCGGTAATTACTAGAACTCCTGGTTCGTCGCCGATGGAGGTGGAAACCTATATCAGCAAACCTATCGAACAGCGCATGACTGTCCTCGATGGGGTGCGTTTTGTACGTTCTAGTTCCCAGCAGGATTTATCTATAGTAACGGTGCAGTTTGCCTGGGGTGGAGATGTAGATAAGGCTGTTCGGGATGTCCAAAGCGTGATGAAATCGGCAGAGGGGGATTTACCGATTGATGGGATTAACACCCGCTCTTATTGGGTATTGCCAATAGATCCCCTTAATCGTCCCGTCCTAACTTTGGCACTCAAGGCTGAAGATTGGGATCGGGTAAAGCTGCGGGAGTTTGCTGATAATACCCTAGTCGATCGCCTGACAAGCGTACAAGATGTTCAGTCTGTCTTTATTACGGGGGGTTATCGGCGACAGCTACAGGTAAATGTCGCTCGCCAGAAGTTAGCAGCATACGGACTTTCGATTCTTCAGGTTAGAGATGCGATTGACAATTTGAATCGATACTGTTAGAACAGCCTGAAGTCGAGAAAGTATCTTCCAACGTTGGTTTTGAGATTACTCGCAACAGTACCTACTTTAGCGGTTACAGTATGGGTAGCGTTAATACGGCTTCTTCCGTTGTTACTCTCAAGGATTTAAACGAACGCGGTCGCGCAGCGCCAGCCTTGGCTGTCCGCGATATTTGGCAGATTATGGATGGGGTGGAAGCTAAAGCCCGTCGCACTATTCCTGGTT
>NZ_LR214218.1 GCF_900659865.1 Hyella patelloides LEGE 07179 | reverse complement strand
GATAAGTGCAAGGGTCTTTTACCAATTTTAGGGGTTTTTCGCCATTTTTACTTAACTTTTTGCTGCGCCCAAAATCCTTGTAACCTTTATTTGCTCAAGGTTGTCAAGTTATTCAGCAAACCCTATTTAGCTCCACGATGTCATCATCACTAGAAATAATTAATTCGTTGTCAATGCCAATTTCGCCAAATTCATTGACTAAAACCGCCGTTTTCAATCCTTGCTGTTGAGTCAGAATATGGTTCAGCAGAGTGGTTTTTCCGCTACCCAAGAAGCCTGTAATGATGCTAACGGGGATGCCTTGTATCGATGTGTCCATTAACTGATTGTTAGATAACTGTTGGTGATTATGATAACGATTCTCATCATAGCCTCGGACTCTGACAACAGCAAGATTCCGAAAAAATATTCTATCGGAAGTTTTTTTGAGAACGATTATCGTTATAATAAATATTTGTAAACCAAATTGCTTCTCTTCACCATGTCAGAGATTAACCAGCAAGGATTACCAGTCACGATCATCACAGGCTTTCTCGGTAGCGGGAAAACCACCTTACTCAATCAAATCCTGCAAAATGACTCCAATCAGAAAGTTGCAGTATTAGTTAACGAATTTGGCGAGATCAATATCGATGCTCAACTTTTAGTTTCCTACGACGATGACATGGTGGAATTGAGCAACGGTTGTATTTGCTGCACCATTAATGAAGGGTTGGTAGAAGCAGTAACGCGAATCTTATCTAGGGGAGAAAAAGTAGATCGTTTGATTATCGAAACTACGGGAGTAGCTGACCCTTTGCCGATTATTTTGACTTTTGTTGGTTCGGATTTTCGAGAGTTTACCCACCTGGACTCGGTTATTACCTTGATTGATGCGGAAACCTTTACCCCAGAACATTTCAATAGCGAAGTGGCGTATAAGCAGATTGCCTATGGGGATATTCTCTTGTTGAATAAAATCGATTTAGTAGATAGAGAACAATTAACCGCATTAGAAACCTATATTGCTTCGATTAAAAACAATCCCAGAATTATTCATACCCAATATGCTCAAGTACCTCTGCCGTTAATCTTGGATCTGGGTTTAACTCAAATAGACAATTACGCTGAAGCAGAACATCGCGAACATCACCACCATCATTCCCATCACCTAGAAGCCGATGGTTTTGTGTCCCTGTCTTTCGAGAGCGATAAACCCTTTGATGTCTATAAATTTCAAAAGTTTTTAAACGAAGGACTTCCCCTAGAAGTATTTCGTGCTAAAGGAATTGTTTGGTTTGCAGGCAGTGAATTACGTCACATCTTCCAACTCTGCGGACAGCGCAACGATATTAAGTCCGAACCTTGGTCTACTCCTCCTTTGAACCAGCTAGTCTTTATCGGTCGTCATTTAGATACCGATAAACTCCGCCAACAGTTGAATGATTGCTTGGCTACTTCCGTTACTGTTTAATTTAATCTTATTCAAATTTATGACCCTAGCTAAGTCCAAACCAAATCAGGTTAACAAAATCGATAATAAATTACCACTACTAAATACTACGCAACAGCCTCCTGTATCTGAAGAGGAGATGCGCCAAGCGGTACGGACTTTACTCTTAGGATTGGGAGAAGACCCAGACCGCGAAGGCTTGAGAGATACTCCCAAAAGAGTGGTCAAAGCCTTAAAGTTTCTGACTTCTGGCTATCATCAATCCTTAGATGAATTGCTCAATGGGGCAGTATTTCACGAAAATACCGATGAAATGGTCTTGGTTAGAGATATCGACTTGTTTAGCTCCTGCGAACACCATATCTTACCAATTTTAGGTCGCGCTCACGTAGCTTATATTCCCGATAGGAAGGTAATCGGACTGTCAAAGATTGCTCGAATTTGTGAAATGTACGGACGACGTTTGCAGGTACAGGAAAGATTAACCGCCCAAATCGCCGATGCACTCCAAGGATTATTACAACCTAAAGGGGTGGCAGTAGTAGTAGAAGCCAGCCATATGTGTATGGTCATGCGGGGAGTGCAAAAACCTGGTTCTTGGACTTCCACCAGTGCGGTTAGAGGTGTGTTTGCCAATGATGCGAAAACCCGTCAGGAGTTTATGAGTTTAATTCGCCACAATCCTGCGTTGCGTTAATTGATGTGCGTGTCACTGTTAGAGATGGGTATTAAGCTCATCTCTTTATTTTTGACCGAGGAAGATACGAAGCGTAGCTTAGTCAGTCTCTCAAAGGAATCGCCCCGTCCAAGGTTTACACTGGCGATCGCTTGTCTCGGTGTTGACCCATTTCAATTTATGATCGTTAGTTTTTATGTCAATTCGACAACCCAGCAGTCACAAAACTGTTTTTGATTTCCTCAAACAACTCCAACGAGAAATTGATGCTCAAGATTTGTATTTAGAGTTACAGCGTCGGGGCAAAAAAATAGGATTAGCAACAGTGTATCGTGCATTAAAAACTCTTCACAAACAAGGCTCGATCCAAGAACGAATGAGTACCAACGGTAAATCTTTGTATAGTGCTACTTCATTCCACCAGCAACATCACCTTAACTGTCTTCACTGTCAACGTTCGATTGTTATCGATAATTGTCCGATAAACGGTAAATTAGATCGTTGGTTTCAATCTCAAGAATTTAAGGTTTATTATCATACTTTAGAATTTTTTGGTTTATGCACCGACTGTCAAGAACAAGAAGCATTTCGCCAATCATAAAGTGATCGCGGTTCTTAGGAATTGTCATTAGTATGAAATACATAATATCAAATTAAAGCTTACAAAAATGTTCACTAAAACGTCTGTTGAAATAGACTTTTCGTGCTACCAAGGTCTTCGTTTTATACTGCGACTAAATCTTAGTTGACATCTCAACTAATGCTTCTGGGTATTTGTTTAATCTTGCAGTCTAATTATTCAA
>NZ_LR214217.1 GCF_900659865.1 Hyella patelloides LEGE 07179 | reverse complement strand
TAGGGGCTAATCCTTCTCCCATGAATCCCGTACTGAAAGCGGGAGGAAAGTTATCTTTGGCTTCTAATTCTTTTAAATATTCGGAATAAAAAGTCTTTTGCCCTTTGAGCATCTGGTTAGCAATAAAACGCAAACCATAGTACTGATAATGAGATGCTTTTTCGGCCCAACCTTGATAACTAGAATTGTATATTTTGCCTTTTAAGGGGTCTTTGAAGGCTTCTTTACCTAACAAAGCTTTGAGCATCTGAAAGCAAACTTTACGAAAGACATGAATGTGAGATAGTTCTTGTTCGCTTTCTAATTCAAGTATCTCGTTAATCACCTCATAGCCTGGAATTTTGGCAAAAACTCCCCCCGTAATCTTGTTATAGACAATTGTTTGAGTTTCACTGGTGGCAGTGAAATTATACATGACAAACCAATACAGGTGATTGAGAGCAATCTTTTGTTTCTCAGAAGCCTGTTCGTAGAGGGGAGTGCCATATAGCATTGAGAGTTCGGGAGCATTCCAGTAATGATTTCTGACATCACTGTATTTGAAACTACGATCTAAATCTTGAATTTTCTCGGTATAGTTAGAGTCAGTATTGTTGTAGTAGGTTCTCTCAATCATTTGCAGGGCAGAACTTTTGGTTTGCTCTGTTGGCGATCGCTTTTTCTTAAGCTCTGGTAGTTGAAGATTTTGTAACATCTTTATTACGATTACGTGGTGATAACTGACAATAAATTTAGGCTGCAACTTGCTGAAAAAACTGCTTCCAAGACTTGATATTGTTCTTCAAAGCGCGCTTGATCGATCCTCCTGAAGCCATAATTTGCATTTCACGATTAACAGCCCAAAGATAATCAAGACGCTCGAAAAAGCGACGAAATTCTCCCAATAACCTTTGATGATACTTAAGATTGACATGAAATCCTTCGTGTTCTTGGCAGAGACATTTTTCCATCCACTGAAGTGCTTCTGTAGATGACATCTCAAATAGGGGAGACTGTAACAATCGGTAGAAAGAAAGGAAAAACGAGTCATCTTCACGAAAGACGGCGGGTAAACCTCCAGAAAGACCACCTAATACTCCCTTTTGGGCTAAATAAATCGTCAAATTAGCCACCAATTTCTCGTAGGCTGTGGGCTGAGGAAAGTCTCTGTATAATTCTTGCGCGATTATCTGAGACATTGTGGTGTGGAAGGATTCATCTAACAAATGATAGTAAGAAACCGCCGTAGGAGCAGGAATAAACTCTAACTCTTTCTCTAGCTTTTTGAAATGCTTGAAATATTGATGTTCGTATGTCTTTAAAGACATATTGGCAATCATCCGAACTGCATAATACTGAGAGGCTAAAAAGGGAGAACTACCCCAGTTAAGGGTAAAAAATTTAAAAGCAGTAGGAGAGCTAGTTAATTCTGCTAAACCACCGCTAGTGGTAGGGATTGAGTTACCCTCTCGTTCTTGTAAATAGCGAGAATAAGACTTGGTATTACCACCTAGCATTAGGCGGGTAATCCAACGAAAGCTAGTTTCTCTAGCAGCCTCTAAAGAAGAATTGAGGGCGTTAAATTGAAACTGACCAAATTGAGGAGATTTCTGAGACAGGGGATTACCGAGACTGGATTTTCCTAGCAAAGCTACTTTAGTTTTATAGCCAATTTTCTGAAAAGTTCTGATATGGTAACGTTCCTGAGAAGTCTCGAACTCTAGCTCTTGACACAAAGTTTGATAATCTCCAAAGTGAGCAAAAACTCCTTCGGTGATCTGATTGTAGAGCATAGTATTGGCTTCAGAGTTAGCTGTATGGTTGTATTGTCCTACCCAATAAAGATGATTGAGTGCTAACTTTTGCGACTCAGAGGCTTCCTCATACAATGGTGTGCCATAAAAAGTTGATAGCTCTGGATTTCCCCAATAGCGATCGCTATTATTATGATAGTCAAAATTTTTGCCCAGCTCAGCGATTTTTTCCGTGTAGTCAGAGTCAATATTACTCTGATAGGTTTTTTCAATTAGTTGAAAATGTTTGGTTTTCTTCTGGGGTAGTTCAGAAGGTGAGGAGGACTGAATTAATACTTGAGCATTGTTTTCCATTATGCTTCTCGCCAAAAATTTACTCGAAAATATCAGTTAGTTTTGATTGGTTTTCTCTTTATTTCAGAAACCGCCATTAGCTCTTACTTGATTTCTAATCTGATAAGGACTCAATCAAGTGCTGACTTAAGGACTCAATGGTGGGATAATCATAAAGTAAAGTAGGATCTAGCTCTCGCTCTAGCCAGGTTTCCAAATCACCAGCCAGTCCCACGGCTGCGGAAGAATCTAATCCATAGCGGTCAAAAGGAATAGTGATATCAATTCCGTTCGGGTTTACTTCCAGAAGTTCTGCAACATAATTAACAATCCAAGTTTGAATCTCCATCTGTGTGGGCAGTGATTTTATACTTTGGTTGCTTTGGGTAGTTGAAATTTCCATTGGTCGATTGCTTTATTTTTGAGATATTAATTTTTTGAGGTTGAAGAACTTATTTCTGCACCAGTTTTTATTTTCTGTAATACAGAGTCAATTTCTGCCTGAAGATGAAGAAATTCTGTTTTAAATTGGGGATTTACACTCCAATCCTGGTTCTGTCGCAAAAAGTTGAGAAAGACAGAATAACCCTGTGGTCATCTAATTTTTTAAACAGTAATCCCAAAGAGCGACTCGACAAATTTTTTTTGTCCCAAAACATCATTTTTAGCAACTCCTTCTACTTGACCTTTATAGATCATCCGCATAATTTCAATGCCTCTAATTGTTTTCCAAGATGTATGAAATGATTTATATCCTAGACCAGCGTTTGTTATTTTCTTGATTCCTCTATGGTCTTGTTCTACTAGATTATTCAAATATTTTACTTGCCTCAATTTACTCTTTGAC
This sequence comes from Hyella patelloides LEGE 07179, assembly GCF_900659865.1. Classification (GTDB taxonomy): domain Bacteria; phylum Cyanobacteriota; class Cyanobacteriia; order Cyanobacteriales; family Xenococcaceae; genus Hyella; species Hyella patelloides. Next base: position 8 of record NZ_LR214217.1, on the reverse strand, counting down.
TCTAAGAG
>NZ_LR214216.1 GCF_900659865.1 Hyella patelloides LEGE 07179 | reverse complement strand
TCAGAGTTTTTATTAATCTTTAATATTAGTTCTCTATTAAACATAGAGAACTAGCTGCCATCTCCTCTACGCAAACACTTCAGCTATCCGTTCTCTTATCAACTTTTCTTGGTGCAAGATCTGAGTTATAAACAAAGAGCCAAAAAAATAAAACATGAGTTACTTTCGTACTGCTGTTGATTTAACAACTGGCTATATTCCTGGGGAACAACCCAAACCAGGAACACCAATTCTTAAATTAAACACCAATGAAAATCCCTATCCACCTTCTCCCAAGGCGATAGAAGTTTTACGTAATCTCGATAGTGAATGGCTACGACGCTACCCCGATCCTTACGCTAAAGATTTTTGTTTAGCAGTTAGTGAAGCCTTAGAAATTCCTACCGATTGGATTATTGTCAGTAATGGTAGTGATGAATTACTCAATGTCATAATTCGAGCTTGCGCTGAAGGTAGCGATCGCCCTGTAGTTTATCCGATGCCAACTTATGTTCTTTATCGAACTTTAGCTGCCCTGCAACCTGCTGATGCAGTAGAAATAAGTTATCCTCAAGATTTTAAGTTACCCATAGATGAACTTGTGGCTGCTAAGGGTGCAGTTACTTTTATTGCTTCTCCTAATAGCCCTTCTGGTCATATTGTACCTCTTGATGATTTGCGAGAATTGGCACAGAGACTATCTGGAATATTAGTTATCGATGAAGCCTATGTTGATTTTGCTGACTATTCAGCATTACCTTTAGTACGAGAATTCGATAATGTGATTATCCTGAGAACTTTGTCTAAAGGTTATTCCCTAGCAGGTTTACGCATGGGGTTTGGTATTGCCAATCCTCAATTACTAACTGGTTTGTTTAAAGTCAAAGACAGCTACAACATTGATGCGATCGCAACTTTGGTGGGTGCAGCAGCAATCAGCGATCGAGCTTATAAAAATGAATGTGCCGAGAAAATCAAAAAGTCCAGAGAAATACTGACTGCCAATCTTAAAAATTTAGATTTTACCGCACTTAAATCCCACGGAAATTTCCTGCTAGCAACTCCACCAGAAGGTAACGCAGAACATTTGTACCTTCAATTAAAAGCACGAGGTATTTTAGTTCGCTATTTTAAACAATTTGGATTAGAAAATAAACTACGAATTACGGTAGGAACAGAGGAGCAAAACCAAACTTTATTGGCAGCATTATTGGCGATCGAGAAACAGTAAAGTTAAACCACAGCATTATCCCAATCTTATTATATGGAGGATTTACTATGGTACTCTGCCGATGATAGACGGAGCCTGCTTTGACTTCGTCATAATTCAATTGAACATAGCCTGATAAACCACAATGAAAGCTATTATTATCAACCAATATGGTTCTACAGATGTTTTAAAATATACGGAAGTTTCTCAACATCGTGTAAAGGTACTGCCCTGAGTCTTAGTAGGGAAATAAGTAGCTCTTCAAGACTAATACAGATGAAAGACACAACTGTTTAACAGGTAAAATCTAAACGTATAGAAAGATGGAATTTAGGTTCAAGATTAACCTTCCACACACCCCTCGGTTAGCAGCTTGCAAAATGTCCAAAATACTGTGGTTGACGGAGCAAAAGTAGAATACCGAAAAGTCAGGAGGAGCGCATTGCGATGAAAGTCGCATGATGCGTTTTGAATGGGAGTGTCAGAGGGTGACCTCTGGCTCGACCCCCAACATTAAAGGGTCATATCGAATTCAAAGCTATGAATAGCAATCACTCTAGATGTAATACTTGGCAATAAAATTAAGCAGACTCAGCAATTTTTCCACTGTTTCAAAATTGGTAAAATCTCATCAAGTTCATTAATAACTGCGTCTGCTTCCGTAGGTTCAGACCAAAACTGATTGCGTTTCCAAATTGCTTTTAAATCAGCTTTTTTTGCTCCAACAACATCAGCTTGGGGATTATCGCCAATGTAAACGCTGGTTTTTGCGGTCGTTTTTAATTTTGATAGTGCAATATGAAATATTTCGGGCTGTGGTTTTCTAATTTGTTCAGCTTCCGAAATCACAATTGTATTAAAGTATTTTTCAATGCCCAACCCTTGAATAGACCTAGACTGAAAAATTGTACGACCATTTGTAATCATACCAAGCAAATAATCTTGCTGTTTTAGCAAATTTATAGTGTCGATTAGGTAGGGAAAAGGAACACAGTGATTAATAAACTTTGTTTCATAATCATCAAGTAAAAATTGCCAACTTACTTGAGCGATTTCAAATTCTTCGATTAGGCTTTGATATACTTTATCTTTCCAGACATGACCACGACAATCCAACTCAATAAATCGCCTAATGTAACTTTGTCGCTCAATATGTCCTAAAGAGGTTGCGAATCTATCGTACTGATTGGCTACAAAACTTTGTAGTGATGAGTCGCGGTTAAGTAATGTTCCATCTAAATCGAAAATAACTGCTTTAATCATAACTACTCAAAATCTGCAATATTTTAGTTTTCTGAAGATCGCCATAACCAATTCTCAAATGTTTTCATATAGATTAACTCAGTTTATATTTTGTTGGTTTCAAGTACCGATAATAAAGCAAGGTTAGTTATTGTTCATCAAAGCGATCGGGATTTAGCAACTTTATCTTATTGGATTGAAAATCGCAAGATTGAGCCAGTAATAGATCGTACTTATTTATTACAAGAAGTAGGAGAGGCTCAAATTTATAGCGAAGAAGGACAAGCTAAAGGAAAAATTTTAATAACAGTTAAATAGTTTTTAATTATCTAGTTTCTTTCCATTAACACGAGGAATATAGTTTCAAGAGAGTCGAAGCAGGCTCTGCATCAATACTGTTCGGTTAAGCTAAAAGATGAGTTAATGAGAGTATTCGTAACCGAAATCGTATGGAACTTAAACCTTTAACTCTTATTGCGCCAAAAATCCAAGTGAGTGAATTATTTCCCGCTTTGA
>NZ_LR214215.1 GCF_900659865.1 Hyella patelloides LEGE 07179 | reverse complement strand
TGCCTAAAAGGAGACGAACTAGGCAAAGTTAACATTTGCATTTCTTATCGTTCAAGCTCAAAAATGGCGTAAAAAATAAAAAATTTAATCTTGTTGCGTCTGGTGACACGAACCTTCTATTTCCGCCAAGTAGAGCGGTAGAAACTCGCAATGATAAGCGTCCCATGATGTCAGATTTATCTCAATCGGGAATTTTAGAGATGGTAGCAGATAATATTATCTTTGCTTACAGGGATGAGTATTACAACCCAGATACTATTTATCAAAATATTCTGGAGTTAATTTTAGCTAAAGCCAGACATGGGGATACGGGCAAAATCGAACTGCTGTTTGATAAGTCCTGCGGGATGATTGAGAATTTGAGAATGTACGAGCGTAATTGATTTGGGGTTGAGGGGCGATCGCTCTTTACCAATCAAGTAATTTGGTTTTTATTTCCAGAAAAGTGTTAGTGTTAATACTGAGAATCAACAGATTAACGATTAAGTTTGTATTCAGTCTCTACAGGTCTTTTCCGTAAAGTATTGAGCTATTTCTTTCCCAATAATCCAGTCTCTCTAAACACAACACTCATTGAGAGGACAATCAAAATATGTCAATTTATGTAGGCAATTTGTCTTACGAAGTTAATCAAGAAGACTTAAATGAAGTCTTTGCCGAGTATGGAACTGTTAAACGGGTTCATGTTCCCAGCGATCGCGAAACCGGTCGTCCCAGAGGATTTGCTTTTGTCGAAATGGAATCGGAGGCATCAGAAGACAAAGCTATTGAAGCTCTAGATGGAGCAGAATGGATGGATCGCTCTCTTAAAGTCAATAAAGCTAAACCTCGCGAAGATAATAGAAATGCTGGTGGTCGAAACAACCGTTTCTAAACTTCTTTCGTTAAATTAAAAAATCAACGCTTCTAGGAATCAAGTAGATTATTTCTACATCTTTTTTCTGGAGGCGTTTTTTTATTTGAATGAGTAGGATGATTGTTTGATTCTTTAAAAGGTAGACAGCGATCTCGGCAGAGCCGAGCCGTTGCACGATCGCCCTGCTGAATTTCACCACAAGCTTACTGTAAACAGACGAACGCCCCAATTCTTTTATTTCGGGAACAGATGTCGCCTTAGCCCAATACCTGGATTAAAAATACCTGCCACATCCTCATCAGATAATTTACTGAGTTGAGTTTTAAAATCTTTGATTGTGAAGGCATAGCCTCTGGCTAGAGCCAGCTTAATGAAAGCTTCTGGATTGCTAAGTGCTTTCTGTATTTCTTGTTGAGCCTGGGCTTGCTCTACCTTTTTGTAGATTCGAGCAGCATTTTCCGCAGTCATGATTGTGTCTCCTTTTACAAGGACGAATTTTTAAAAGGATGTTTTTCTAACTTTTTACACTGGCAAATCACATAAATAAAAGTTATTTAAACATATTTAGATTATAACTCATGATTATGATTATTATTGAAGTATTTTTAAAGCTTAATGAAATTAAGTTACTGATTCATACTTTCTAACCGCTCCCTTAACTTGGTATATCTCTGCTGCTGCTTGACCTGCCTTACAGCGATCAGGCGAAGCCTGCCACTGCGTGATCGCAATAGCTTTCTCCGACTTCTTAGCCCTAGTCAATCCCGTATAAAACAGATTCCGACTCAACATAACGTAGTGTTGAGTATAGAGAGGAAGAATCACAACGGGATACTCCGAACCTTGCGACTTATGTATCGAAGTCGCCCAAGCGAGAGTAATTTCGTTTAAATCTGCATAATCATAAACCACATCGCGATCATCAAAATTGATAGTAACTAGGACTTACGCATTGACAAAATAATGAGATAATGCACATCTAAGTGGAGTCATCGAAAAAACAGGTATCGAACCATCAGGAAAATCAGCAAACCCTCAACGGCACAATGCAATCTCGAACACTACACATTGTTTTTATTGTCAGAACCAAAACAAATGGGATGTAGCAGATTAGCAGAAATACTGGAAAATGTCTCACACGATAGCATCAATCGCTTTTTATTGAGAGAAAGATACGAAGCCAAAGATTTATTCGACACTGTTAGAGATTTAATTGACTTAAAAGGAGGAATTTTAAGCGTTGATGACACAGTAATAGAAAAACATTACAGTAATCCAGAATGCGCTGAACTAATTGGATATTTTTGGTCGGGTAAATATCATAAAAGTATCAAAGGATTGAATTTAATTACTCTTTATTACAGCGACCGCCCAGAAAAATCAGTCCCAATTAATTACAGAATCTATAACAAAAAGGAGGGCAAAACCAAAAACGATTATTTTAAAGAAATGCTACTCGAAGTAATGACTTGGGGGTTAAAACCGAGCATAGTAACAGGTGATAGTTGGTACTCATCGATAGCCAACCTGAAGTTTTTAAGAAACCAGAAACTAGGCTTTCTATTCGGTGTCGAAAAAAATAGAACTATCTCCAACGAGCCTGGTAAATACTATCAGGTAAGTTCTTTAGAGATTCCAGACGAAGGTTTAATTACTCATTTAAAAGAATTTGGATTGATAAAACTGTTGAGGAAAGACTTCAGAAAAGGAGACTCTCGGCACTATATCTTATATTTGCCAGACTCAGAAAAATTGACTAATATTTCTCGTCAAGAATTTATCACCATTCACGACCGACACTGGGGAATCGAAGCATTTCATCGTGCTATTAAACAAGTCTGCGGTATCTGTCGGTTTATGGTACGAAATACACGGGCAATTCAAACACACATATTTTGTTCACTTCAAGCATTTGTTCGTTTAGAGAAAATGCGTTCGACTAACTCAATTTCTAATTGGTATCAAGTACAGAGAAACTTATTCACCTTAGTTATCCGTGAATATATTCTAAGTAATCTTCCAAATACCTGTGCTATTTAGCACCCATAGTGTTGGCTTTTTGTCAATGCGTAAGTCCTAG
>NZ_LR214214.1 GCF_900659865.1 Hyella patelloides LEGE 07179 | reverse complement strand
TTACAGCCGTTTTCGATTGGATAGACGAGGACACGTGGCTTGCCCTAAAGGATACCGCTACGCATAAGGTTGCCTCAAGCCCGTGAGATGTCCGTTCCGCTTTTAATTAGTTGGTTCGGAGCTTCCATCCAAGCTCTAAGCTTTAAGCTTTAAGCTCGCTTGTTGCTTAAGTAATTGGATATGTTGAGTGGTCTACTTATTTGAAAAGAGCAGTAAGACAAATGAATAGTCAGCACGGAAGTGTAATCTATCGACCGATCGTAGGCATTTCCTTCCGTAAACTCTATATTAGGAAGGGTATAGCGATCGCTATGTGGACATAAACCTCATCAACTATGTCACGATCGCTACTATCAAGAAGTATTAAACCATAACAGAAGTAGATCGCCACGCCAAAAAGAAACTAAAGAAGTTAGTGCGAGGAGCAAGACAAGCCTAAAAGATCAAAGAAGTGTCGCAGACAAACAAGACTTTATTTTAAAAAGTATTTAGCCATGACTTCAAATTTAGTTAGTTCTCTAATTCGCACGGAGATCAAAAAATTTCTGCAATTAGCGATTCCTTTAGCTAGCGCACAAGTAGCTCAATCTCTGACGGGGTTTTTTGACACAATTATGATGGGAAGATTGGGAGGAGAAATTCTTGCGGGAGGGGGTTTAGCTTCTCTAACTTTTATGGCTTTGCTTACTATTGCATCTGGGGTAGTTATGGGGATAAGTCCCTTAATTGCCGAAGCTGATGGTGCGGGGAATCGCAGAAAAATTGAACAGTTAGTGCGCCAGGGATTTTGGTTGGTTTTATTGTTGACAATACCCATGATGATTGCGATCGCTAATTTTGATTCGCTGATGGTGCAATTGGGACAGGCTGAAACTACTGTTACTCTGGCTAATACCTATTTAGATATTATTTTGTGGGGTTTTTTCCCCGCGTTGGGTTTTGCTATGCTACGAGGGATGGTATCTGGATTGTCTCATACTCGTCCTGTCATGTTTATCGTGATCCTAGGGACATTTTTTAATATTACGGGAAACTATATTTTAGGGTTTGGTAAATTTGGTTTTCCCCGCTTAGGATTAGCAGGATTAGCATTAGCAAGTACCCTGGCTCTTTGGGGAATGTTTTTCGCCTTGTTAATCTATATCCTCAAGCACCCACAACTAAAAACCTATCAGATTATTAAAGGACTAAATCGATTAAAACCAAGTATTTTGGCAGAGTTAGTTAAAATTGGTCTTCCTATTGGAGTTTTTTCCGCACTAGAAATAGGTTTATTTACTGTTGTTACCTATCTGATGGGTGCATTGGGGACAGACGTGTTAGCTGCACACCAAATTATCTTTCAAACTATTGTAGTCATCTTTATGATTCCCTTGGGAATGTCTTATGCAGCTACGGTTAGAGTAGGACAATGGCTGGGACAAAAAAATTTAGAGGGAATTAGACGATCTGGATATCTGAGTATTGGAATAGGATTGGGATTTATCATTCTCATCACGATCGCTATGTTATTGTTTCCCCAAGCAATAGTTAGCCTATATCTAGATATTGACGATCCTGCCAATGCTGAAATATTAGCTTTAGCTTTACCAATGTTAACTATCGCTACTGTGTCCCAAATACCAGACGTAATCCAAAAAATTACTTATGGTGCGCTGCAAGGAATTCAAGATACTCGTGTTCCCATACTGTTGAGCATTCCTTCTTTCTGGGGTGTCGGACTGGCTGGTGGTTATATTCTGGGATTTCCTTTGGGTTGGGGTGGTACTGGTTTGTGGTTAGGACATTTTATCGGAATGGCGATCGCTGCAATGCTCTTTTTAATCAGGTTTCATCATCAAATTACCCGTCAGAAAAAGTTTAGCTAGAGGTATTGTTGCTATGACAAATCCTGCTCATTCAAATATTTGACAAATTGACGGGAGGAAATGCGTGCTTGCCAGAGAGCATTTTCGACTCTCGTGTTGACGATTGTACAATGCGACTACTTAAAGCCTCTGATTTAGATGCTCTGGCAGCAATTTGGGCTGATTCTCAAGTAACTCGTTTTCTGCCTAGTAGAGGAGTCTCGATTTCTAGAGACAATACAGAAAAATCCCTTAAATCTTTCATAAAGCACTGGCAATATCGAGGATACGGAATTTGGGCAATTATAGAAAATTATTCATCTCACATGATTGGCTATTGTGGTTTGCGTTACTTGGATGAGCTTAATGAAGTTGAAGTTCTTTATGGACTTGCTAAAACTTATTGGGGACGAGGAATTACAACTCAAGCAGTGAAAGCATCAATTTCCTACGGCTTTGATGTTGCTAATTTAGATAAAGTAATTGCGATGGCATTGCCTGATAACCTCGCCTCAAGAAGAGTAATGGAAAAAGCTGGCTTGGAATATGAAAAGCAAATTCATATGTTTAATTTGGATGTTCTCTACTACTCTGTGCAAAATCGATAATCTTTTTTCCTGTCTAATATTGTGATAATTTTTAAATTGCGATCGCTGCAATGCTCTTTTTAGTTCGGTTTCATCACCAAATTACTCGTCAGAAAAAGTTTAGCTAGAGGTATTGTTGCTATGACAAATCCTGCTCACCTAAATGTTTTACAAAAGGATCGATGTTCAGACCACATAAACCAATAAACCGATCGGCATCCTTGGCTATTAAGAGAACCTCACCTTTTTGATCGAAACAGTTCTTTTGGTCAATCCAGTTGTCAACAAGACGTTGAACAAATAAAAAACCTTGATTTCGACTGTCTTCAATTATTGGTTTTAGCTTAATGATAGAAAGTTCTTTAATTTTCTCAATTTTAATAGCCATTCAACCTTTAAAAGCATCAGTTCGACAAATATGAACCTATCCCACTAATAATAGATAAAATAAGAAGGTTGTAACTAAACGACTGAAGATGCCAGGCAAATTTGAGGGATTAAATGACCTAGAGTGGAAGCTATTTCAAGATATTTTTCCTAAAA
>NZ_LR214213.1 GCF_900659865.1 Hyella patelloides LEGE 07179 | reverse complement strand
CTTTTTCTTCTTCTGGTGTCATCTATTTACTTTTTTAAATCTGACCTCATCTTATCTTTAACTTGGTTGTACTACCTAATTTAGTTCATCTGTTCTGACAAAATTGACTTGCTCCCTATTACTCATTACTTCCGAAGTTCGTAAATTTTAATGTCCTAATCTAATTTTGTACGGCTATAATTGATTTTCTGTCTTTATATCTTGTAACATCTCAGTGTGAAAATGTTCGAGAGCGGTTGTTGTCTGGTTATTTTTGGTCGTCATGAGTTTTCTCCTTAAATTAATTAGATTTGACTTGAATTACTCGGTAATTTCCTTTGTATATCGAACTGTCTTTATAGTGGAAATGAGACGAAAAAAAAACATCTGAAAAACGTCTCAAATTGACCTTAAACCAAAGATATAAAGACCATCTAACTTTCGTTGAATCTCTGAGTATATTTGCTTAAGACAAAAGTCTTTTATGTTTGGGAGACAAACAATATCTAGTATTATGTTTCGTGCAGTTTAAAAACAAGAAAGGGAGCGTTAATTGCAACACTCCCTCATATTTTAGATTCGGGTATTCTAGTTAATATAAATAAAGCCTCAAGATTAGCTTACATTTCTCTGACAGTGGGTTTACCGTCAATAATTTCGCCAATTAACACGATATCCGCTACGCCAACAAAAAGACCATTTTCCAATACGCCAGGAATATTATTAATCGCTTTTTCTAATTCTGCGGGATTGTCGATCGAGTCAAATTTGACATCAACTACTAAATTTCCTTGATCTGTAACCACTGGACCTGCTTTTTTGATGCCCATCCGTAATTCTGGTTTGCCTCCTAATTTTGCCAAAGCGTTTATTGCAGGAGTCATTGCCATGGGAATTACTTCTACTGGAAGCAAGAAAGTAGAGCCTAATTTATCCGTTAGTTTGCCACTATCAACCACTACGATAAATTCATTAGCCAGAGCATCTACTACTTTTTCGCGAGTATGGGCTGCACCACCGCCTTTGATCAGATTTTTTTGCGGATCTACTTCATCTGCACCATCAATTGCTACATCAATGTGGTCTATTGCATCTAGAGTAGTTAAAGGAATACCATATTTTTTAGCTAAAACTTCTGCCTGAAAAGAGGTAGGTACACCAACAATGTTAGAGAGTTCTCCTTGAGAAAGGCGTTCGCCAATATATTCTATAGCATAAGCAGTAGTCGAACCTGTACCTAAACCAACTATAGAGTCAGATTGAACACGGTTAGCAGCAGCTTTACCCACCTCCTGCTTCATAACAATTACAGGATCGGCAGCAGTAGTCATGTTAAACAAACTCCCTATACTTAAATTTTGTTTATTTAGTTAGTAATTTATATCATCTGCGAACTAGTCAAAAATGAACTGGTTGGATGGAGTAAATATTGTCCACAGTGAATATTTAAGATTATTTTTTAAAGAAAGGCATAAAAAAATTGCGGTGTTCAATTTTCTGTGAGCCTCTCTCTATCATTATTTATCACCGTTTTTTATTAAGAATTGTCATCACTTGCGTATTTCTTTTTTTTCGATAGTATTACCCTAGTCAAGAGTTTTGCCTCTCAGCTTATCTCATCGAAGGCAACTAACGAATCTCTAAAGAAAACCGCACGTTAATTCAAACTGTACTGCTGTTTAGTCAACTACTATTAATAAACTTAAACAATTCAAAGATGAATTTAGTTATTAGTTGCTGCTAACATCTCTTTAAGCTTAGATAATTGATCTGCCCAGCGAGGATCGGGTTGAATGGTATCTTGACGATTACTACCAGTAGTCTGCTGCTTCTTAGAACGCTTATTATTTTTACGCTTATTGTTAGCAGCAGCGTTACTTACTCCGTCTTCTGCACCCTCTTCTTTTTTAGCTTTAGAACGAGGTAAAGCTTTTTCAATTTTTAAAGGGTTATCCATGAATGATTGACCATTATACTTTTCAATGAATTGATCTGCCATTTCATCAGTAGGAACTGTAACAAAGGCAAAACCACGGCATTTGCCAGTTTTACGGTCTTTAATTACTTTAGTAGATACTTGCTGACCTTCATCTGCAAACATAGCTGCTAAAGAGTCTTTTTCTACTGGTTCTTTTGGTAAATTACCTACATATAAACGAATGGACATGAAGATGAGCCTCCCAAGATATATTTATTTTAAGTTGTACGCTGTTACAAAACAAACACTTTTCTCACTAATGCCAAATAATAAGCTCGATATGGAGTGAGCTTGTTTCAGATTGCTTGATACAGTCAATCTGAAACAAACTTTTCCACTTTACATGATTATTGGCAATATCAAAATAAATTGTTACCCTTCATGGGATTGCTTAGAGTTCTCTATGGTACTAGGATGTTTGATTAACAGATATTCTCTGTCTTAAGGAAACGCGTAGAATTTAAGTCCTTTTTAATTATTACAGAATACTTCAATTAATCCAAGTTTTAGTGATAAGTTTTCTAGCATAGCAATTTTGTTTGATGCCACGGAAATTAAGTTAGTCTCGCGGGAAGTCTGTTTGATTAATTATCAATGATAGATAATAGTCACTGATTAATTTCGTTAATAAATTTTGTTTGAACAATGAGTAAGCAGATTTTGATAATTTTAATTCGGGGTTATCGTAATTATATTTCTCCTCTATTTCTCCCTAGCTGTCGCTTTCAACCTACTTGTTCTCAGTACGCTCTTAAAGCAATTGAAAGGTTTGGTGCAATCAAAGGTGGTTGGTTAGCAATCAAAAGAATTTTGCGTTGTCACCCTTTTAATCCTGGGGGTTACGATCCTGTTCCTGAATGTCATCATCATACTGAAAAGTAATGGAGAGTGGGAAATAGACAGTCAAGTAGGTATGTATCCCTCTTCTGTCACTTTCCGAAATTTGAACTACAATAGAAGAAATATTTAGAAGCTGTGAGGTAGAGAGGGCAATGGATGTAGAATTACAGATTCTCAAACATTTGAAGCGAGCGCCAATAC
>NZ_LR214212.1 GCF_900659865.1 Hyella patelloides LEGE 07179 | reverse complement strand
TTTTTGACTTTGGCAACTATTCATATGTGGATTACCAAAATCATATTAGTGGGATAGGTTCTTGTGTTATGAGAGTTGAACCATTTCTTGAAAAAGCATTCTCCTCTTCTGGTAGGGTAGATTTGGACGTACCAAAACTCGAATGCTATGATAAAAATCCTCACATTATTTTCACTGGTAATGCCAGCAAGCTTTGGACCAAGACTCTTCGCCATGGTCGTAAAGATACATTGGGACCATTTTTGAAAAGGCTATCGCAACATGACATCCACATCTTTGTCAAGGAGAAAGCTGAGACAAAAGGCTTGTCTAACCTTCATCTGTTTCCTACTTTCTACAACCCAGATTTAATGAACGGTAAGTTTTCTCAATACATTTCGCAATTTGACGCTCATCTAGTCATGTACAATGAATTTAATGGAACTTCGCGTCGTCGAGTCGCTTCAGGTCTTGCAACTCGCTTTGCCTATGCTATAGCCTCTACTTCCCCTATAGCTTTAACAGACACCAGTAAGTTTATCGAAGAATATCCCCAAGACACTCCATTTTGGTTTACCTTCCGTGGTGTTAAAGACTTGGCTGAATCTCTTCACAATAAGCAACTCTTGAAGTCATTGCGCAATAACATGGAAAAAGTCCATAGGACTTATGCTTTTGAATCTCAGAGTCAGCATATTGCTCAGTTCTTTGAAAAAATTTTGGAAAAGCCTGGAGTGTCTAATTAAGCTAGTGCCATAGCTCTACAGTTACAAATATCAATTAGGGATAGAGAGCTTAATGTACTTTTAAATTGAGCTTCGCTGACTTTTAAATATGCTGAAGCTCATAATTTAAACTGATTATCCTTCTTCTGTAACTTTTTGATTCAAATAGTAATACGAAATCTTGTTTAGAAATTACTACTAAAATTCATTTTCAGTAATAATAATATTTTGGTCAACTTTTCCTAAAGTATTTTCATCATTAATTAAATTTTCATTCAAGTTCGGTGAAGTAGATTCTTCATTACTTAAAGATATGTATTGTATTTCATCTACATCTATTGGTAAAAAATTATTTTCTTCAGTTATATTCAAAATATCATCTATGCTAGCATTTCTAGCTGCATTGAAAAGTCCATCTGTATGCATATCTATTAGTAGGTAATCTTGAGTTACAACTAACAAACTATCGTCGCTTTTTTTCTCAACAATTGATTCTACATTGAGATTGATGGGTGAATCAGGGTTCAAGGAAGAAAAAATAAAATTCTCCGTTACATTATTTATCTCATCTTCTGTTAAGCCATCTGTGGTGTTTGCCACATCTGGTTGTTCAATCGGAGAAACATCTTCCAATTGGTTTTGAGAGTTTGATAATTCAGAATCAAGCCCTAAATCAGTTTCCCCAGAAAAATCAACCCCATCAGCAGTAACATCATCTTTAGTGTTTGTCACATCTGGTTGTTCAATCGGAGAGACATCTTCCAATTGGTTTTGAGAGTTTGATTGTTCCGAATCAAGCCCTGAATCAGTTTCCCCAAAAACATCAAGCAAATCATTAGTGACATCATCTTTGATGTTGATCACACTTGAATCCTTCACCACAACTAAGTCACTAAATTGGCTTTGAGAGGTTGATAATTCTGAATCAATCCCTAAATCAGTTTCCCCAGAAACATTGATATCCGTTGTTATATCACTTGTAGTATTTACAAAATCTGGTTCTTCAATCGGAGGAACATCATTAAATTGGCTTTGAGGGTTGAATGATTCCGAATCAAAACCTGAATTAATTTCCCTAAAAATATCGCTCAAATTAGTTTTTATAGTATCTACTTCTTCTATAACATATAATTCTTGCTCGCCAACTTTTTCTAGATGTTCTTCTATAATTCTTGACGACATAGAACCACCAAACTCAATATTTCCTTTTCTAGCAATATTAGGAAAACCATGTTTATTTGGAAAAGTTAACTTTTTATTTACTTCTGTATTCAATTGATAATTATCGTTATATTTTGAGTTAATATTCGATCTAGAAAATAGTAATTCAAAAGGATTCAATCGAATATTTAGAAATTCTTTATCTGGCTTTGAGTAAGAATTATCTTCAACAATAAGCTTATTTTCTGCCGAATATGTTTTTTCTAAAAGAGATATATTTAACAGCGTTGGTAAAAGATGACCATTTACAGAGATTGTTGATGCGGAGAAACTGAAAGGTGTTCTCAAGTAATCAAACCTATAATAATCATGAAGTTTTGGGGAAAGATCGTTTTCTGAGAAATTAAAAATTTCGCTCATCCAAATATAAAACAAGCCACAAAAAGAATTGACTCGGCTTGCTGATTTTTTGTGTTTTCTGCGAAAAGATTTGGGAGTAATGCCATAAGACAGCTTAAAATAACGATGTAGATGACTTTGACTATTAAACCCTACTAGGAAGGCAATTTCAATGATTGGGATATCTGTATGTACCAATAAATACTTTGCTTTTTCGAGGCGACAAACAATTATGTATTGATGAGGAGAAAGTCCAGTAACTTGCTTGAATTTTCTAGAAAAATGTCTGGGACTCAAGCGAGCTAATTCAGCTAAATTATCTAGCTTTAAAGGTCGGTCGAGATTCGCGTTGATGTATTCAATTGTTTGATTTAGCATCAAAAAATATTTTAAAGCAACAAAACAGATTTGAAGTTTTCAGTCCTACAGCAAACATATCAAACCACTAAAATAAATTCTTGCAAAATCTGGACTTTTTTGGCTCAAGCTCATTCCCTCTGTGGATGATCTCGGATAAGCTGTACGATTTGTTAATTGTGTATTGTAAAGCTCTTGAGAGCAAAAAAAATAAATCGTTCAATTGCTCGTGATATTTGAACTTGAAACGATTTTTTGCAGTTCTTAATCCTACAGCAAACATAACAAACTACCAAATTAAATTCTTGCAAAATCTGGGCTTTTTTGACTCAAGCTTATTCCCTCTGTGGATGATCTCGGATAAGCTGTACGATTGTTAGTTGTGTATTGTAAAGCTCTTGGGAGCGAAAAAAAA
>NZ_LR214211.1 GCF_900659865.1 Hyella patelloides LEGE 07179 | reverse complement strand
AAAAAATCATCAGATTCAAAAATACGTCTAATGTGAATTGAAATTACTTTTGATATAGCCTAAATCATCGTAAAAGAAAGCAAGTCTGCGTTACGAGAAGAGCGAGAATAATACCTATAGACTAAAATAGGTGAATTTATCTTTAGCTTATAGCTACGAAGTAATAAGTCTAAAGCGAAGGGTTAGGTTTTGCATTCCCTTGCTAGGTCGGCTTGCGTGATAGTGAGGAGACCTCACCGAGTTCCGACCTCTGTCTGCCGACGCGGAGTCTCACCGCTAATTCACATCAAGCGTAAAATATAAATAAGGTATAAGGTATAAACAGAAAAATTTTAGCTATAAAAACATTTATAAAATTCTGTAACTGGGAAATGCTCAAAGCAAGCTAATTAGAGCAAACTTGTTTCAAAATTAAAGTATGCAGACATTCCTACAATTAAACGATAACCCGCAAAGCGCGATCGCTATTTGCTAAATTTACCATGTCTAAATTTACCACAGTTATAGCAATCTGTTTATTGACTTGGACATCACTTTTGGTTACCAAAACTTTGCAGATTCAACACTCTTGTCAACCAATGATTCATTGGGGAGGCGAACTACCAACAAAATGTCAAGTAGCAATCAAAAATAGCTTTAATTCAGCCCAAATAAAACAATTATCTCCACAGAAGCTAACTCAAACTGAGCCAATTATTAGTATTCCAAAACTACAAGAAAAATCTCAAATTATACAAAATACTGACAAATCTCAACCTAATAATGTTGCTGATAATTCTCACACTTTAGAAATTGCTGACAATAGCACTCAAACTGAGTCAGAAACTAAACTAGATCGAGTTATAAATTCGATTCAAGAAAATCCTGATGTTGCAGGAGGAGTTGCAGGGGGAGTTGCTGCTGCTGGATTAGCTGCACTTTCTTCTATTGCACCACCTGTTGCCATAGCAGTTGGTTTTGTTATTTGGTTAGCTACCAGAACAATTTTGAAATAAATTACAAATTACTTTTTATTCAATAATTAAGGAGTAAATAACTCATAATGGATACAGATCGCTCCTCTCAAATCGTTTCCCATTCCCCTAATGAACCTACACAAGATAGGCTGAAAACTCAAGCAGTCTCAGTCATAAATTCTGAAAACACTAATTCTTCTAATGTCCAAAAATGGGGTTTGATTTGCCTTAGTGTACTTTTAGGACTAACGGTATTTTTGCTCTTTGCCAGAGAAACTGATGTTTGTTTATTGAGTACCTGCAACGATTACAGCGATTCCGTAGCCACATCAACATTGATGGGAAATGACTTTATAGCTTATGCTGGTGGCGCAGCAACTCTTTTAGTTTTAACCGCCTTAATTGGTGTTCCTCTACTACCTGCTGTTGCGATATCTACTGGAGTTTGGTTTTTAGTGCAGATGATTCAGTGATTAAAAATTTTTCCTAAATTCAGATAGAGCAATGAATTTAATTACATTTGATTGCGTTGATAAAACTTTCCGCAAAGGATTTTGGCAAAAAACAACCATTCTAGAAAATATTAGCTTTAGTGTTCAACCAGGTGAATTTGTCATCCTGCGGGGAGAAAACGGTGCAGGAAAAAGCACTATCCTTAATTTAGCTTTGGGTTTGCTAAAACCTAGTAATGGTGAAATTAAGCTGATGGAGCGATCGCCTAAAGCCAGTAATTCTAAGCTTCAAGTAGGAGTTGTTTTACAAGATACTCAAGTTCCTCCTAACGCTAAGGTAATAGAATTGGTTCAACTATGGCGCAGCTATTATACTAACTCGCTATCCACTGAAGAAGTCTTGGGTAAAGTCAATCTCAAGGGGAAAGAACATCTTGATGCTAGCGGTTTATCTGGCGGACAAAAACAGAGACTTTATTTTGCTCTGGCTTTAGTTGGTAATCCTCAGTTACTTATCTTGGATGAACCGACAAGAAACCTCGATGAAAAAGGATACGAAGAATTTTGGCAACAGATTAAACTTTCTCATCAAGCGGGGATTACTATCTTGATGGTGACCAATAATCAATCAGACTGGCAAGAATTAGAAAGTTTAGCAACCCGTGAAATCACTCTACACAAGTACTCAGAAGCACCAGCAACAGGACAAATTGCCGAAAATATCCTGAAAAGCGATCGCGAAGCGCGACGCTGGCGCGATCGCACTGTGCCTCGCCTTACCTCAGAGCAAAATACTACCAAGACACGGGAAACAACATCTAATTTATTACCAGCCATGGGAGGACAACTGCGCTTTGAAATTCTCCAACTACTCCGCACCCCTGTATTTTTAGTTATGACTCTAGCTTTAGTAGCTTTTCTACCATTACTCAAACAGTTGGGAATTCAAGGAGATGCTGCGATTGAATCACTGGTAAGTATCTGTGGATTAGTTCTCTTTACCGTTGTTATCGATCGCCTGGGTAAAAGAGTTGCGATAGAGCGATCGGAAAAATGGCTTAAATTACTTAAAGTCACTTGCTTACCACCTTTTATTCACATTGCTGCTAAGATTATCACTTCTCTTTTAATTTGCACCGTAAGTATTCTTGTGGCGTTCATCCTGGGATATTGGCAATTAGGAATAGATGCTAGTTTCGGCTTGTGGACAAATCTATTTTTGGTACTAATAGTTGGAGTAATTCCCTTTGCGATTCTCGGTTTAATCTTGGGTTATCTACTCAATCCTAAAAGTGCTGACTCTATCTTAGGTTTATCTTTAATTATCATTCCCGTCGCCTGCGGTGCATTTACTGTACCTATGCCCAATTACTTACAGGATGCCATTACCTTATTACCTTTTTATCATTATAAAGAATCAATTCTCTGGGCAGCAGGGTTAGACTACGACCAACAGATATTTTTACATTTACTGTGGTTGATTTGGGCAACGGTAGTTTTTGGCTTAATAGCTCTTTGGTCTTATCAACGGGAACAAGCAACTCAATAAAGGAGCGAAGCTATAAGCTATAAGCTATAAGCGCGATTGCCAATCAAACAGGGTAGACGACCGACCCTACTCGATTATAGACAACGCA
>NZ_LR214210.1 GCF_900659865.1 Hyella patelloides LEGE 07179 | reverse complement strand
TTTAAGCGAACCGTGAGTCATTATTACTCTGTTCAATAACCGTTTCTCTATCCTGAACATGGAGAGGCAAATCTTGAGATTTAGTCATAATTAATCAACAAATTGCTTTCTTGAATTTTAACGTTTTTTTTGGAGGAATTATTCTATAAAGTGATGATATTTTAAGTTAAAACAATCAAAATTTAGTAAGTTAGGTTTTATTAGTTATATATAGTTTATTTTGAATAATAATCAGTTATAACGCTCAAATTTAGCATTAAACAAAATAATGCGAATCATTATTAAACAACCGAGAACAGCCAATACAGCACAGAATCCTAAAGTATTGGAAGTAATAACAGTATGAGAAGTCAAAGTCTTCGTTGGCTCTACTGTGAATCGCGCTGCTGCCATTCCCGTATAATGCATCGCAAGTATTGCTCCGCCCATTAGTAAAGAAGAAAAAACTTTTTTCCAAAAATAAACTTGACCAACGGTCAGAGCAGGCTTCGTCGTGTCTTGGTGCGCGTTCCTTGGGCGAGGCAACCTCGCCAGGGGTGGATAGGGGGGACTTTTCTGGTTTGATGTTTTGCTGACCACAGTTGATTGCGGTCTGTTGAAGTCCCCCCATCCCCGCGCACCGCTTGTACGGCGGAGTCCCGTCAAGCGGGATCGAGGTAATCTCTGACTGGTCGCTGGTTCTCGCAATTTAAGAATAAGTAAGATCGCCACTAAAGAAACAAAGATCGCAAGCATTACGGAAAATACTAGCAGTAAAGGATTGTAACTAATCCCAACGTTTTCAATTTTCATTGCACTCATTCCGATGTAATGCATTCCTGCAATTGCCGAACCCATAATTATCGCTCCCGCAACTACGTTTATTCTGTTAACGTAAGGTCTAGAAATAATTAACAGGCAAAAGAAGCATCCCACAAAAGCTGCTAAGAAAGAAACTAAAACCGTGTTCAAGTCATAGGTAATTTCAATTTCCAGAGAAAAGGCAGTCATCGCCACAAAATGCATTCCCCAAATGCCCATTGCCATTAAAATTGAGTTGATCGCCCAAAACATTATCCGCTCAAATCTTTCCCTAAAAATCAAAAGAGTTTCAGCATTCATTTCAATAACAAAATAGCTTGTAGCAACAGCAATAATTGCGGAAAATAAAACTAGAGGAGCATTGTAAGTGTATTCCATAGCAAATATCTTTAAAAAAGCTCTTAATTCAAATGATAAAATCTTTAGTACCAAATATTTTTCCATTTAAATGAAAATCATTAATTGTTTGAATAGAAAATATTAATTAATGGGTTTTGTGCGTTACGTTTCACGCTTCGCACCCTACAGAGGGCGCGATCTACTGAATCAAGACTAATTGGATCGGACGAGGTTTATTTCCTAAACCTCAACTCACGTTAAGATAGATAATCAAATGACAATAGCCCCATATCAAAAGCTTTTAGTATCCATTCATGTCTGTAACGCCACCAGAAACCACCACTCAACAACCAGAAAAAGAAGCCCATCTCGACGAGCTTCCTAGTGAAGTAGAAATGTCTCTGTTCGATCATCTCGAAGAATTGAGAATGCGTATTTTTTACGCCCTGATAGGTATTGTACTTGGGGTTATTGGCTGCTTTATTGTAGTGAAGCCCTTAGTCAGAGTTTTAGAAGTACCCGCACAGGGGGTTAAATTCCTGCAACTTGCGCCAGGAGAATTCTTTTTTGTCTCGATTAAAGTTGCTGGTTACAGTGGCATTTTACTGGCTAGTCCCTGGATACTTTATCAGATAGTACAGTTTGTTCTACCAGGTTTAACCCGTCGCGAAAGGCGTTTGTTAGCTCCTGTGGTATTGGGTTCGAGTGTTTTATTCTTTGCGGGGCTAGCTTTTGCCTATGTTGCTCTAATTCCTGCTGCGCTTAATTTCTTTATTAGCTATGGTGGAGATGTTGTAGAACAGTCTTGGTCAATCGATCGCTATTTTGAGTTTGTTCTTCTGTTAATGTTTAGTACGGGGCTAGCTTTCCAGATTCCCATCGTACAGTTAATTCTCGGTTTTTTGGGTATTGTTTCTTCCGATTTAATGGCTGCGGGTTGGCGTTATGTTGTTCTTGGTGCTGTAGTTATGGGAGCTATTTTAACTCCTTCTACTGACCCTTTAACTCAATCTCTGCTTGCTGGTGCAGTATTGGGCTTGTATTTTGGTGGTATTGGCATGGTGAAATTAATCGGTAAATAGATTTCTTGGCTTCAAGAATAATGACTATAAACAGTCCAAAATTTGGTTACTGATAAAAGCATTATAAGGAAACCAAAGGAGCGATATTTAGGGGTGACAGAACAGCAGAAGGAAACGGCAATTTCTACCTTGAATTTCTAGTTTCTAATAAACACAAAAAACCCCTCAAAATATAGGAAGGGTTAGAAATGAAACTATTAATAAACTAGTCTATTTAGTCTTTTTCATAACTGGAACAAGTACTTCAATTAATTTGGCAATCGCTCCTACCAAAATTGAAATAGCTAAAATGATTCCCACTGGACTACTACCATTAGGCAGAGGATCTAGGTTAGGAGTTTCATTTTCAGGAAATGCAGAAGGTTGTGTGACAACCTGATTGTTACTGTTCATAAGTTTCTCCTATTTTGTTATGCACCTATCGTTGTTGATGAGTTTATCCAAAGTATTCACCCTGATATTAAGTCATAGGCGTTTCTGATTTGAGGGATGAAATAAATAATCATACGGTTCGTAGACAGAGCTTATAGAACCCATTTGATATCTTCACAAAAGGTATAATAGGTAGAAAATGCCATATACAAGTAGCTTGACAAATAAAGAGTGGGAGATAATAGAGCCACTGTTACCAAAGAAAAGTAATTCGAGGAGCGTCGGAAATTTTAAACAAAATTCCTCCTGAAACTTCATTTTTTGCTTCTAATTGCTTTTGCAATTGACTAGCATTTTCGACCATAGTTCTAAAACCTCAAACCTTAATTTGACTTAAAAATCATAAAGCTAAGAAACTCGACAATGAATAAGTTAAAGATAAAATACTAAATACAATTAAATTAATTTGCTTGAAAACTGTAATCCATTACTTTCCAGTTCAATTGATTTTTT
>NZ_LR214209.1 GCF_900659865.1 Hyella patelloides LEGE 07179 | reverse complement strand
GTTCATCAGGGATTTGTTTGAAATAGTCAATTAAGCTTTTATCTAAGTTTATTGAAGTCATTGCACGGTCAAATTAAGCTTTTACTTTAATTTACCTGACTTTAATTAAGAATGAAACAGCCCTACCCAACTTTGGGGGGAAAAAGTTTTGTAATTAAAGAATTAGCCCAATCTTTTAGACTTGACACGATAGTAAGTTAGGTGAGCGACAGCGTAACCCAACGAGAACTTATCTTGCATTAGGTTTAATCCTTCAATTCAACCCATAATCTAAAACTTGCGAATCAATTAGTAATCCTAAATCTTCTCAATCTTTTACTATATAAGCGTTATATACACTACATAAATTATGAACAATCAAAAAATAACTCTCAATGGCGATGACGTACTATCAGTTAATAGCGAAGATAATATTTTAATTAGTCATCATACTTACACAGTGGAAGAGTTATTAAATGCTATTGGCGATCAAATAAATTATCGTAAAAAAGAAAAATGGTGTGTTGAAGGTGTACCTTGCAAAATGTTAGCTCCTAATCAATCTTGGCAAAAAGGAAAAGTAAAAATATCTATAGAATTTATTCCTGACGAAATCGAATCACCACTTGATGAATTGCGAAAAGAAATTTAGTTATCTTCTTGAATCTTAATCCATAAAGCAATAATACAAAATTATCTTATAAAGAAAATTACCACAATGGAAAATAAAAAAACTTTTGAAGTATTAGATCATGAAAATATTCAAGCAAATAGTGTTGTTTCTTTTCCACAAGGAAGAACATTTAAAATTGGTCAACTTCTTGAAAGAGTTAACTTCTTTTTTAGACAGTTAACCATTCCTGAATTACCAGAAAGATTTAGCAAAGAAGGATTAAGTAAGCTTCCTATCTATGCTACTACAAAAGGCTTTGCTCTAGAGGACTGGAATACAAAGGGTGTAGAAGCAGAAATATTAGACCTTGAATCTGGTGGGTGGAAAAAAGGTAAAGTAAGAATGAGGGTAGTATTAGAATTTTGTCCTGATGAATTAGAAACAATAGAAACAAATAATCACTTAGAAAATAATTCCCTTGATGATATCCGTAAAACTATTTCTTAAGTATATAAGTATAAATTAATCTAATAACCATAGTGGGCAATGCCCACCCTACAAAAATAATGCCTAAGACACCTAGAATAAAGATACCACAATCTGTTAGAAAATATGTCTATCAAAGAGATAATTATCAATGTCAAAGTTGTGGCAAAACAAAACAAGAAACCAAGCTAAATATAGATCATATTATTCCTTTAGCCACTGGTGGAAGTAATGATATAAGTAATTTACAAACTCTCTGTAGTCAATGCAATCAAGTAAAAAAACATCACTTTGATAGTCGTTTTAAAAGACGTTATCAGTAGTTGTTAATTATAGTCGTTCCAATTAATTTCCTTACATTAAGTTTAATGGTTCGAGGGAACAGGGAACAGGGAACAGTCAAGTATAAGGTTTTTATTTGGAATCACTATAATATAATAATTGCTAATAGTATCAAACACAAAATAACTTGAATATAGCGATCGCTCTTATAAAAATTCACTATTTGCTACAAGTATTAAAAGAGTTCTTCTACTAACCATTCATCACACCTTCTAATTCTGGTAAAGCCTGATAAATAGCTCCTAACCATTCAATTAATTGTTCTAACTGTCGTTGAGGTTTCACAATACCTAAACCGCGCACCACAACTTTTTTAGAAGCATAAACAAAGCGAGATTGGATATGTTTTGGTAATTTTTCCGCTAGTAAATTCCAAGCAGGTTCGCCCATGGGAGTTTCTAAGACAATATTTTGTTTTCCTTCTGGTTTGACACGAGAAAAACCGATCGCTTTAGCTATTTGTTTTAATTCCATTACTTGAATAAGTTGCTCTACAGAGGCGGGTAAAGCACCATAGCGATCGTTCCAATCGGCTGCTATTTGTGTTAGTTCTGGTTTAGAAGATGCGGTGGCAACTGCACGATAGGCATCCATCTTTTGCGCCATATCTGATATGTAATCGGCGGGAATAAAGGCGGTTAGTTTTAAATCTACTTGAGTATCTTCTACTTTAGGTATTTCTTGTCCTTGAATTTCGTGAATGGCATCTTGCAACATTTCCATATAAAGATCGAAACCAATAGCAGTCATTTGTCCCGATTGTTCTGCACCTAAAATGTTACCAACACCACGAATTTCCATATCTCTCGTTGCTAGTTGATAACCAGAACCTAGTTGGCTAAATTCTTGTAAAGCTCTGAGACGTTTGCGAGCGGTATCTGATAAACTCTGTTTATTGGGATATAGTAACCAGGCGTGTGCCTGAATTCCCGATCGCCCTACTCTTCCTCTCAACTGGTATAACTGCGATAAACCGAATTTTTGAGCATCTTCAACGATAATAGTGTTAACACGGGGAATATCTAAGCCAGACTCGATGATAGTGGTACAAACTAAGATATCTGCTTCACCATTACTAAAAGTCAACATGGTGGCTTCTAATTCTGATTCTGCCATTTGGCCATGGGCGATCGCCAGTCGAGCGTTAGGAATCATTTCACGTAATCCTCCTCCTACTTCTTCAATACCATCTACTCTGGGGACTACATAAAATATTTGTCCACCGCGATCTAATTCGTTACGGATAGCATTGCGAATGACTTCTTGGTTATAGGGGGAAAGATGGGTTTTAATCGGACGGCGGGATGGGGGAGGTGTGGTAATCAGGCTCATTTCTCGAATTCCCGATAAAGACATATAAAGAGTGCGGGGAATTGGAGTTGCGGAGAGAGTTAAAACATCCACTTGAGATTTAAAGTTTTTAATCTTTTCTTTTTGATTAACACCAAATCTTTGTTCTTCATCTATTACCAGCATTCCTAAGTCTTTAAACTTGATATCTTTACCTAATAACTGATGTGTTCCTACGACAATATCTAACTCTCCTGTAGCAAGACGTTTCATTATTTCTGGGCACCAAGTGCCAACAATGCGCGTTCTTCTTCGGTCAGGTCGGCTTGATCTTCACCCGCAGCGGCAGCCGCCATATCGGCCTCAAGCTGCTCGAGGGCTTCTGGTTCAATCCAGCCAGCAAGAA
>NZ_LR214208.1 GCF_900659865.1 Hyella patelloides LEGE 07179 | reverse complement strand
CTGAACTATCACCTTTCTCGATCGCGCTGACTATCTTCTCTCGAAAATCCACCGAATAAGCTTTCATTTACGATCTACTTTTACAATGCTTGATTGTCCCACATTTAGATGCAAACCGCTGTATATTGGTTGTTGTTATTCATTTTTTGAGAAAATAAAATGTAATAGATACATTGTAGGGTGAGCCATGCCTACCCTACCCTTAACTAATTAATTTATCTGAATATTCATATTTAATACAAAGAGATTTATGTCAGCAAATCAAACTATTAAATTAGTTTTAATCGGTGGTGGTCATTCTCATGCGATCGCTTTAAAATCATGGAGTGAAAACCTTTTATCTGGAGTTAAATTAACTTTAATTAGTGATGTTAAAAATACTCCTTATTCTGGTATGTTGCCTGGTCATATCGCAGGTTTTTATAACTACAAAGAAACCCATATTAATTTACCTTATTTAGCTAAAATTGCAGGAGCAAAATTAATTGTTGATAAAGCTATCGATCTAGATTTAGATAATAATTTAGTAATTTGTCAGCATAGCGATCCTATTAGTTTTGATTACTTATCTCTAGATATTGGCAGTACTCCCAAGACTTCTACTGTACCAGGTGCTTCCGAATATGCGATCGCTGCCAAGCCTGTTCCTCTCTTTCTTGATGCTTGGTATCAGTTATTAGAAACTTTCAAAAATAATCCCGAATTGCCTTTAAAAATTGCCATTATAGGAGGAGGTGCAGGAGGGGTAGAGTTAGCGTTAAATATGCATTCTCGCTTGCAACAATTAATCAGTAATAATTTTACTCAAAATATAGAAATATCATTGATTCATCGAGGATCGAGATTACTATCTGGACATAATCAAAAAGTAGGTGATCTTTTAACTAAGATATTACATAAAAAAGGAATTAGTCTCTATTTTAATACAGAGGTGACTGAAATAAAACCAGATCGAGTAGTTGCTAAAAACAATCAAACTATTGATACTAACTATACTTTTTGGGTTACTCAAGCAGACTCTCCTCAGTGGATTAAAAATTCTGCTTTAGCTCAAGACAATCATGGTTTTATTTTAGTAAATAATAATCTACAATCTATTTCTCACCCTCATATTTTTGCAACAGGAGATATTGCAACTATTAAAAATAATCCTCGTCCCAAAGCAGGAGTTTTTGCAGTGCGTCAAGGTAAACCACTATATGAGAACTGGCTAAATATAATTACCAAGCAACCTTTAAAAGCTTATTTTCCCCAGGAAAAATATTTGGCTTTAATAGGTACAGGAGATCGTAAAGCGATCGCTTCTTGGGGTAATTCCTGTTGGCAATCTTCTTTATTATGGTATTTAAAAGACTATATCGATCGCAAATTTATGAATCAATTCAATTAACATTGATCGTTCATCATCTAAAAAATGAAAAATCAACAGCTAAATCACTAATTGTACAGACGTTTCACCGAAACTTCTCTATTTAATAGTGCTTTTGCTTCCTGACAATCTTGTTGAATTTGTTGCTTCAAATCATCTAAAGAATTAAACTTTTGTTCTGGACGTAAAAAGGCTTCTAAACTAACAGTTATCGTCTTATTATATAAATCCCCTGACCAGTCTAGTAAATGGACTTCGACAGTGGGCAATTCTCCTTTAACTGTAGGGCGACAACCAATATTCATCACTCCTAAAACAGTAGTATTATCATAGTTAACTTTTACTGCATAAACACCATAGCGAGGTAAAAATTTATCTGGTGGTACTTGTAAATTAGCAGTGGGAAAACCAATAGTTCTACCGATTTGTTTACCTTTTACTACTTCACCTATTAATGTATAAGACCTACCTAACATTAAATTCGCTTGTTTAAGCTCTCCTGATAATAAAGCTTGACGAATTAAAGAGCTACTAACCCTTACTGAAGTTTGTTGTGTATATTGATACTTGTGAAGCGAATTAATATAAACTTCAATTCCCAATTGTGATGCAATTTTTTTTAAATCTTCGGCTGTTCCTTTTCTTTGATAACCAAAGCGAAAATCTTCTCCAATACTGATTATTTTGGTTTGTAACTGCTCTACCAATATTTGATTTACAAAGTCTTGAGGACTGAGAGCAGCTAGCGTTTCATCGAAAGGTATTAAAATTAATTGTTGAAAACCTAAAGTAGCTAGATAATCAGCTTTTTCTTGTTTGGGGGTTAATAAAGATAGCTTCTGTCCAGTAAAAAATTGTCGTGGATGAGGATCGAAGCTGACCACAGAAGAATAAAGATGGGGTGATTTTTGAGATATGATAGGTTGCAGCACGATTTGATGCCCTTGGTGGATGCCATCAAAATTACCAAGAGCGATCGCTGTAGGTTGATTAACTTTAGTGTTAGGGGTTGTAATAATCACGCTTTACATTTTGACATAATTCCTCCCATTGTCGCTCCTGATTTCTCAAAATTAGTCAGCATCTTGTACGATCAATTTCTCATACCAATTTTTACCCATAATGAGAAAGATAAGTATCAGACGCTGAGGAAATCAAAAACTTGCGCTCTTGGCAATCCTGATTACTGATTACCTTATCTTTCCCAAGTCTCTCGCAAATGGGTAAAAAACATTATAAGCTGACGGCTGAAAACTCTTAGATAGTAAAATACCCCCAGCCATGACACTGGAGGTAAAACAATAAATACCTGTTATGTAGCTCTATCTCTACCCTTCTAGTATGAATCACTGGGAACGATTGAGGTGTGATCTGTTACGGTTACTTTATGTAATCAAGATCACAACAATTGGGAATGCTCTAAAAATATAGCGTTACGGATTTAGCTTAGGACATTCTGCTTGAGAGTGTAAATTAATTCCTCATCCTTTATGCCCTAAAGGACTTCCTTCGGTCGCGCGATGCGTAGCGAGTCCTAAGGCGGAAGCGGTATCCTTTAGGGCATCCTTCATCCTTACGAGCAGATAGCTAAACTTTGTCCTAATCTAACTTTGTACGGCTATAACCCTCTTCTGTCACTTTCCGAAATTTGAACTACAATAGAAGAAATATTTAGAAGCTGTGAGGTAGAGAGGGCAATGGATGTAGAATTACAGATTCTCAAACATTTGAAGCGAGCGCCAATACCGACA
>NZ_LR214207.1 GCF_900659865.1 Hyella patelloides LEGE 07179 | reverse complement strand
TTTTTTTTCAAAATGAGAATTGCTGTTTCCATAGACTTTGGCTGCCAGTTTGCCTGCTTTGCTTCTATTAGTTGAACCCTTTTGTTGACGAGCTAGCTTTTGCTGCTTCCGCTTGAGATTCTTTTGATGTTTTTTGAACCAACAAGGATTGTTATATTTAGAGCCATCGCTAGTGACGCAAATATCGGTAATACCAACATCTAATCCGATTACTTTGCCAAGGGGCTGTCTGCCGAATTTAGTTCGGCAGTTTATAAGCCCCGTCTCACTGCTAATCTCTGGTTTATCAGTTTCATCATCTACCAAAATCGAAGCATAGTATTTCCCAGAAGGTACTTGAGAGACGGTTACAGTCTTGATTTTTCCCTGTATAGTCTGGGATATTTGAGCGGAAACTAACTTTAGCTTGGGAAATTTGATATATCCTTCAGTTATTTTGACGTTCTGAGGATAGCTAATGGATTGCTTGTGATGTTTGGCTTTGAACCGAGGAAACTTAGCTCTACCTTCAAAGAAGTTGATAAAAGCTTGAGACAAGTTGAGTGCTACTGCTTGTAGGCATTGAGAATAAGGCTCTTTGAGCTATTGGTGCTGCTGTTTTAGCTGAGGCAGTAATCCTTGAATTACTATTAGTAAAGCTCGGAAACTGACAGAAAAGGGATAACAACAAGCAGTGCTTTGCGGGAAGTGCGAATACTACAAAGGGCGAAACAAGAGATCGCATTTTAATTGCTGAAAATTAATCTCTCAAAAAAGATACACTACTAAAGACTGATTTTGCTGCATTCACACAGGAACGAAAACGATGGTAACAAACAACAAAGTTTTATTAACCAACCTAATTTTAGTCATGTTCCTTGGTAGTTTGCTACTAACTGGGTGCAATAGTTTCCCAACAAATGCATCCTCATCGTCTGATACTCTATCAGATACTCAAATAGAACCAGTATCAACCAATACCAGTAGTAAAGAAATGACTGATAATTTACCGAGACTTGAAGGCATGGCGAAGGTAGAACTTACTGTTAATGGCTCGCCTGTCATTTTAGAAATTAATGGCGTAGATGCACCCATCACTGCTGGTAATTTCGTTGATTTAGTCCAGAAAGGTGTTTACGATGGTTTGGTCTTTCACCGTGTCATTAAATCACCTCAACCCTTTGTTGCTCAAGGTGGCGACCCCCAAGGAAAAGATCCCAATTTTCCCGTATCTCGTTTAGGTACTGGGGGCTATGTAGATGAATCAGGAAGCAAACGCTTAATTCCTTTAGAAATTAAATTAGAAGGAGACAGCGAGCCTACCTACAGTAAAGGCTTAGGACAACAAGCTGGTGTGAGTTCTCCCAATGTAGCTTTAAAACACGAGCGTGGTGCTTTGGCAATGGCTCGTTCTGCACCACCTGATTCTGCTTCTTCTCAGTTTTATATCGCCCTTGCAGACTTAGAATTTCTCGATGGTGACTATGCCGTATTTGGTAAAGTCGTACAGGGTATGGATGTAGTGAATGGCATAAATCAAGGCGATCGCATTGAAAGTGCCAAAGTTATTGAAGGTACAGAAAATCTGCAATAAATAATCAGTTACTCTTAGTTACTCATTCAAAGTATGGATGTTGTAGTTACTGGGATAGGCTTACAATCCTGTCTCGGTTTTTTATCTCAAAGTTGGGCTGGTATCTTAGCAAGTAAATCGGGAATCGCAATGCAACAGCCTTTTCCTGAATTACCTACCTATCCTTTAGGGTTGATTAATGATACTCCTAGCCAACTTTCTCCCCTCACAAAATTAATTGTTAAAGCAGCTATTAGCGATGCCAATCTACAAACTCCTCTACCAGAATGTGGTGTTGCTATCGGTTCAAGTCGTGGCTGTCAAAATATTTGGGAAAAAATAATAACATCAAACTTTAACCTAGATTGCTCTCGTCCCCTCGTCTTTCCTTCACCCCGTCAATCTTTACCCCATACCTTAGACATCCTATCTATTAACTGGCTTAATATCTTGCCTCATCAAAGTGCGGTTTCCGCAGCTAGAATCATTGAAACTACTGCACCAGTATTATCACCGATGGCTGCTTGTGCCACGGGAATTTTTGCGATCGCAAGAGGCTCAGAATTAATTCAAACGGGAGAATGTCAAAGAGTAATTGCAGGAGCAGTAGAAACCCCCGTAACTAAGCTTAGTTTGGCGGGATTTGCCAGAATGGGAGCATTAGCTAAAACTGGTTGTTATCCTTTTGATCGTGATAGAGAAGGTTTGGTATTAGGAGAAGGTGGTGCAGTATTTGTTCTGGAGACTGCTGAACTAGCTCGCAGTAGAGGTGCCAAAATTTATGGAGTAGTCAAAGGATTTGGTTTAACTTGTGATGCTAGTAGTACTACAGCACCAACAGGAACGAGTTCTGCGATCGCCATTAAAAGCTGTTTGCAACGCAGTAATTTAACACCCAATGATATAGGCTATATTCATGCTCATGGCACAAGCACTAAGTTAAATGACAGCCATGAAGCGAAATTAATCCAACACCTGTTTAATCATTCTGTAGCTATAAGTTCAACTAAAGGTGCAACAGGACATACTTTAGGTGCATCAGGAGCAATGGGAGTAGCCTGGTGTTTAATGGCTCTGCGATCGGGATATTTACCGCCCTGTGTAGGATTAAGAGAATTAGATTTTGGTATTAATGTGGTTAGAGAAGCACAACAGCAAAAGATTAACAATGCTCTTTGTTTTAGTTTTGGCTTTGGTGGTCAAAATGCGGTGTTAGCCGTAGGGAAATCAATTCAGTAATACAAGCGGAGATTAAAACATTTATTAAAAATTAAAAGTAAAGCTGCTTATTCGTTATGATAAAAAAACTATTGCGATACCATTACAGTTTAATGATAGTAGGTACTACAGAAGCAGCAAAGATTCTCAATATCTCCACCGCTAGGTTAAGATTACTTCTAATTCAGGGTAGAGTTGAGGGAGCTTATAAAACAGGAAAAATGTGGTTAATTCCTTTACACAAAGGCAAGCCCATTATTAAAAAAGGAAAAAGAGGTCCTGCTCCTCGATGGCGTAATCCTCAAAAACCAGCTAAAACTATAATCCACGTCAATACCCACAAAATTAAGCACA
>NZ_LR214206.1 GCF_900659865.1 Hyella patelloides LEGE 07179 | reverse complement strand
AAAAAAAAAATCTTGAAAATAAGGCTTAAAGCATTGATACATATGCTTTTAAGCTTGAAAACAAAAACTCTAGTATCCCAGGATAAAAACTCTAGTATCCCAGGATAAAAACTCTAGTATCCCAGGACGACTCTTTTTTGAAACCTATGTATTGCAATGGTTTCAGCTTTGAAAACACTCCTAATTAGTCTGATAAGACTAATCCGCTAAAAAAAAGTCCCTCGAAACTTCTGGCAAAATTAGACTCGATGTTGCTCTGCATAAGGAATTAAGAGCTTTATGCCTCCTCAAAAAACTAAAGAGAACGCTGACTATAATTTTGCTAACCTCAATGCAACTACACGCCCGAAGCATATAGAACAAGACCACTGGCACGAATGGGTTAATCTCTCATTTGTTGACCCCCTACTGGTGTTTCTCAATGTTGTCTCGCTAATAGGCTTTACCACCTACGAATATCTGCTCTACGGATTGTCCGATTCCGAACGCCGTAACGATGGTCGTCTCAGGGATAAATGGTTAAATCGCTACGCTCACATTTTTTCTGGTGGTTGGTGGGTATCGGGACTAGACCCCCTCAATAACTGGCAACCAATGATGTGGGGTCGCTTCAAACCCGATAATCCTCGTCTCTGTGGCAAAAAAAATAAATCCATTAAATACGAGTCCCCACCAAAAGTAGCTAACCGAGTTACCTATTTCAATATCCCTGCTCACATCTGGAACAAAATAGCTTCTAGGTACAGCATCAAGCGTTATCACTCTCCCCTAGCTTTACGCTTACAGGATAGAAATAAGCCCCTAGTTTTTTGGGAATGGTTACAACAACATCCCGAAATACCTATCATCCTCACCGAAGGAGAAAAAAAAGCAGCTTGTTTGCTCTCAATGGGATTTGTCGCAATTGCCCTACCTGGTATTTGGGGGGGAAGAGTCGGCAGCAAACATCTTGAGCAACTACATCCCGATTTATTGCCCTTGGCTCAACAGGGCAGAAAATTCATCATTCTGTTTGATTACGAAACTAAGCCTAAAACTCGCTACAACATTTATCAAGCCACTCTCCGTACTGGTGAAGCTATCAAGAAAGCTGGTTGTGAGTGTGAAGTGGCATCTCTACCAGGAGCAGAAAAAGGAGTTGATGATTTTGTCGCTGCAAGAGGACAAGACGCAGAAACCCTCCTAACCTCCATCATTGATGATGCTCTTACTCTGGCTGAATACAAACGAGTTTGCTATCCTCGCCCCAGAGGACTCAGCAGTAAATATCCCGCCGATGTAGAGCTTAATACTCAATTCTTAAGCCAAGAAATCTCAGTTGAAGAAAGACTAGGAGATGGGGGGACTCATTATAAACCCTCTGACTCTTACTGTGAGGAGCTATATTCATCTCTAATAGATGAATCCCGTCAATCCCATGTAAATTCGCTTGCTGCTGCCTTCCCCGATTCAGGATTAGTAGGTCTAGTCAGTGGCATGGGTACGGGCAAAACCGAACTAATGGCACAATTCCGTAAACTACATCCCCATGAACGCTTCTTAAATCTGGGACATCGGGTTAACCTGCTCAAAAACCTCTCAGAAAGGTTAAATACCGAGATGTATTCTGCCCTAGACTCTGGCAAATTAAAAGATGCTGTGGGGCTTTCTATCACCGTTGATAGCTTATACAAACTACAAAACCAATTGGTTGAATACGGTTGTGTCTTCATCGACGAAGCCTGTCAGTATCTCGCTCACCTGCTCCACTCCAAAACCTGTAAAGAACATCGCGCTCTAATCTTAGAAGTCCTCGAATACATCATCGGTAAAGCTCGCTTAGTAGTCCTCGCTGACGCTCACATGGATGATGTCACCCTCGATTTCTTCCGCGCTATGCGTCCTCAAGATGAAAAACCCTTTATCATCAAGAACAACTACAAACAAGGAGGCAGAGAAGTTTATCTCTACGAAAGCGATGATAGCACTACTTTAGTCCTCAAAATCTTTACTGCCCTAATGCTGAAGCAAAAAATCATGGTAGTCAGCGACTCTAAGAAGTTTATCAAAAAGCTAGAAGCTGCCATGACCGTCAAAGTTTTTGATGAAGACAAGGGAGATAGCGGACGGGGAGACAAGGAGACGCGGAGACACGGGGACGCGGAGACACGGGGACGCGGAGAAGTAGAAAAGGAAGAAATTAAAAACCTTCCCCCTTCCCCTTTACCCCTTCCCCTTTACCCTTCTGATAACCAAGATTCATCGAACAAAAACGAACCCCGCCTCCGAATTTGGTCGATTCACGCGGAAAACAGTGGTAGTGAAGAGAATATAGCCTTTATCAAAGACATCTCTTCGGAAGTGAAAAACGTTGATGTTTTACTAGCTTCTCCCAGTTTGGGTACTGGTGTAGATATACCTAACTATCACTTCGATGCTGTCTTTGGTGCTTTCCATGCAGTATCGCAAACTGCTACCGAATGCGCTCAAGCATTACATCGCTATCGTCCGAGCGTACCATTACATATTTGGGTCGCTCCTCGTCCTCCTTTTGGTTACTTTGAAACCAATGCTGAGAAGATTAAAGAGAGGATGCTCCAACTCAATGAAATGACTGCTTTCTTGATTCGCATTGACAAAGGAACAGGCAAACGGGGTGCAGAAAAAGATTGGGCTTTAGATGCTTACTGTCAGATATCTGCCAATCGCAATCGTTCGATTAACAATTTACGAGACGATTTACGCTCTCTAATTACAGAGATGGAATATAACATTATCTCTATCGAATCAGAATCCGACTCTGAAGTTAAAACACAATTAAGAGAAGCTGGTTTGAGTTTGGATGCTGCTTATACCACAGCAGTAGTTCAAGCTAGCAATATCAGCAAACAAGAATATCTCTCCCGACAATCAAAAAACTACCTCAAACCCTCTGAAGTAGTGGAATGTCAAAAATATCGCATTCAACGGGATTACGGAATGCCCGTTACCTCCGAGTTAGTCCAAAAAGATGATGGCGGACATCTAATTAGCAAATTAATAGCCTTAGAAGCGATTTTAGCCCCCTCTGAGGGTGAGATGATTGACCCCACCACTGGTAAAAAATATCCCGCACCACCCAAGATAGTCGCCCAACGAGACTTAAAGGAAAGAGATAATTTACC
>NZ_LR214205.1:1641-3177 GCF_900659865.1 Hyella patelloides LEGE 07179 | reverse complement strand
AGCTACGGCAGGAGCAATGGTAATGCGTTGGGGGGATGTGGCTCTAGGAGAAGTTCCTGCATCTCCTGTAGGGGTTACTCCAGAACAGGAGGCAATTCGTTTAGCAAAAATGGACTCTGATGAAAAACAACTAGATGATAAAGTTCCTGCTCTAACTAAACAAGAACTTTTAGCTGCCAAACCAGAGGCAAGACAGCAGATGCTTGAAGCTTACTTATTAGAATGGCTCTGTAATTCATTACAGCTTGCTCCAAACGAACTGACTTCTCAACAGTCTTTTTCCAGCATCCTAGACTCCTTGTTAGCTTTGATGCTCAAAAATCAGATTGAGAGTGATTTAGAATTGCAAGTATCTATGGAAAATTTTTTGGGAAACAACACTGTCGCCCAGTTAGCTGATCAATTGCTCAAACAGTTAGCTTTAGCCAGTTTAGTCGCATCGGAGACGACCTGTACTGCTGGTGAGGAGGAAGAGAGAGAAAAATTGAGCATTTAGCTTAACCTGCAAAATTATCTGACATCAATCATTAAAATATGCTGCGTTATATATTGTAATTTCAAAAATTAGCTTGACGTTCTAACTAAAAATTATCTGGGACTGGAAAATGAATCATACCAACACTTAGATTTATTATCTCGTTTTGGTTAATCCGAGACGTTGCTTTTTTTGTCTTGGATTAAAACATCACCCAAGCCAGAAATTAAGAAGTATTTTGATTACGACATTAAAGATTTGGTAGCAGCAACCAAGTAGTTATAAGTTGCAAAAACATATAGATATCTGTTTTAGAAATATGGATTTAGATTCACTAGTAGATACACTTTCTTATAGAGACATAAAATTAGCTGCTAAGGGTAATACCTTAGAAATTGATGCCCCTAAAGGTGCGATCACGACAGATCTTAAAGACGCCCTTAAAAGTCATAAGCTAGAAATTCTTAGGCTACTGCATCAGAATAACAACACTGTAAGTTTTAGAGATTTGCCAACTATTGTTCCTTCTCCAGAACTGCGCTACGAACCTTTTCCTTTAACTGATATGCAGTATGCATTTTGGGTGGGTCGAAATGGAACGTTAGAATTAGGCGATGTTGCCAATCACGGTTACTATGAAGTTGAGGGGCAAGACCTAGACTTAGAGCGTTTAAACTGGGCACTGAAACAATTAATTGAGCGCCACGATATGCTCAGAGCGATCATCTTGCCTGATGGACAACAGCAGATTCAACAAACAGTGCCTCTCTATCAAATGAAAATTGTAGATTTGAGAGGACAAGAAGCAGGTATTATCGGCGACAAACTCGAAGAAATTCGGGCTCGTTTATCCCACCAGGTAGTAGCTACCGATAGATGGCCTTTATTTGAATTTTGCGCAACTCGCCTTGACCGAGGACGTGTTCGGCTACATATTAGCTACGATCTACAAATATTTGATGCTTGGAGTCTGTTTCGTCTGTTTGATGAATGGTTTCAACTTTACCAAAATCCTCAAGTTGAACTAAAAACACTAAAGCTTTCATTTCGAGACTATGTTT
>NZ_LR214205.1:0-1538 GCF_900659865.1 Hyella patelloides LEGE 07179 | reverse complement strand
AAAAAAACCCCAAGAAATTAAGCAGCATATCTGTAAGCGTTACGCTGGAGGTTTAGAACTTGCTGAATGGCAACAGTTAAAACAGCGAGCAGCTCAAATCGGTTTAACTCCATCGGGAATTTTACTTGCAGCCTTTGCTGAAGTCTTGACAGTTTGGAGTAAAAGTCCTCAGTTTACTATTAGTCTTGCCCTATTCAATCGCCTACCATTGCACCCGCAGGTTTATGATATTTTGGGAGACTTTATCTCAGTAACTCTATTGAAAGTCGACAATTCTGCGTCTGAATCCTTTACTGACCGTTCGCTACGCTTGCAGCGTCAGTTGTGGCAAGATTTAGAACATCGCTATTTTAGTGGAGTAGGGGTAACACGAGAAATAGCCCGTAGAAAAGGTACGTTACCTAGAGCAATCCCTGTTGTATTCACTAGCACTCTCGGTTTGGATTCACTTGGTCAACAGACTGCAACCTTTTCTCACTTTGGAGAATTAGTATATGGCATTACTCAGGCTTCCCAAGCTTGGATGGATATTCAAGTTTGGGAAGAACAAGGTCAATTGACGTTTAATTGGGATGTGGTTGAGGAACTTTTTCCAGCAGGTTTAATAGAAGACATGTTTGAGACCTATTGTCATTTTCTCAAGCATCTAGCAAATTCTGAAACTGCTTGGCAAGAAACTAAACGACAATTGGTTCCTCCTAGTCAGTTGGCACAGCAGTGTCTGGTCAACGCTACTGTTGCCCCAACTTCTGAAGAGATGTTACATACTTTGTTTGCCGCCCGAGTAGGGGAGCGAAAAAAAGAGCCAGCGGTCATCTCACCTCAACGCACCTTAACCTATCAAGAGCTACACGAGCTTTCTAATCAGATTGCTCATAAGCTGCGGTCATTAGGGATAAGTCCTAACCAATTGGTAGCTGTAGTTATGGAAAAAGGGTGGGAGCAGATAGTTGCGGTTCTTGGTATTTTGAATTCTGGAGCTGCCTATGTTCCTATCGATCCGAGTTTACCTCAAGAACGCAGGGAATATATTCTCAAAAACAGCCAGGTCGAACTTGTCTTAACCCAATCTTGGCTAAATGAGAGGCTTTCTTGGTCAGAACAAGTTGTACGGCTGTGCCTCGACGATCCAGAGCTATCTCATGAAAATAAAGAGCCCCTGGAGTCGATTCAGACTCCCAATGATTTGGCTTATCTGATTTACACTTCTGGTTCTACAGGTACTCCCAAAGGGGTGGAAATCGAGCATCGGGGGGCAGTGAACACGATTATTGATATCGACCAACGCTTTGGCGTTAATTCATCTGACCGAGTGTTAGCTTTGTCTTCCCTTAGTTTCGACTTGTCAGTTTACGATATTTTCGGCACTTTTGCTGCTGGAGGAACAATAGTTATTCCCGAAGCTTCGTGCGATCGCGATCCAGCCCACTGGGCAAAATTGATAGTAGAGCACGAGGTTACTATTTGGAACTCAGTGCCAGCCTTAATGCAGATAATGGTTGACTGGGCTAGAGATGAACCTCAAGTTTTGACAAGTC
>NZ_LR214204.1 GCF_900659865.1 Hyella patelloides LEGE 07179 | reverse complement strand
TTATTAAGTGCAAGGGTCTTTTACCAATTTTAAGGCTTTTTCGCCCCTTTCTACTCACTTTTTTCGGCGCCCAAAATCCTTGTAACCTTTCTTGGCTAAACATTTGAGACTTATTCAGCAAACCCTAATTAAGGAGCAAGGAATGAGAAAGATTGATGCCGAGAAAAGCCTATTTAGCAAACCACTATAGTTCTGAAGAACTAAAGAAAAAGTATCTCAAAAGTCAAGACACTGTTGAATCACTCGTGATGGCATCTACTCTGGAAAATATCTTTAGGATGGACTCTTAAACATAGCGCGATCGCTGTAGGAATTAATTATAATTATAGTCAAGAAATCCTCAAAAAATACAATAAGTTAGGGGAAAAAGGAGTCAAAAATCTCAAAAATAAGCACTCGATACAATCAGGAGGAAAAAAACCTCTATTAACTGAAGAACAACTGCACAAATTAAGTCAAGAATTAGAGTCAAGACCAGCAGATGGCGGGATTTGGACAGGAACGAAAGTAGCTCGTTGGATTGAGAAAGAAACAGGAGTCAAAAAAGTTTGGAATCAAAGGGGATGGGATTACCTAAAAAAGTTCAATTACTCATGGCAGAGTCCGAGACCGAACCATAGAAAAGGCGATAAATTAGAACAAGAAATATTTAAAGCAAATTTACCCTTAAAAGTCATCTGATTGTAGATTGGAGATTGAAGATTTTAGATTTACTCCTCCCTGAAGAGAAGGAGCTTGAAGATTTTAGATTTTTGATTAGTGATTAATGATTTATGAATTGAAAAATTTTAGATTAACTTCGCGCCTTTAAGAGAAGAAGCCTGTGCATGACTAATCTACAATCTACAATCAAAAATCTAAAATTGCGCGGTCAAAAAGTTAGAGGCAAAACATCCAGAATCTGAGGTAGATTTATGGTTTTTTGATGAACATAGAATAGGGCTAAAACCAATATTGAGAAAGGTTTGGGCAAAAATTGGAAAAAGACCAATTGCCGTTGTTAAACCTAGTTATGAATGGCTCTATGTTTATGGATTTGTGAAACCAAAAACAGGAGAAACTTTCTGGTATTTAATTCCTAGAGTTAACACTAAATGGCTCAATCTTGTCTATCAACAGTTTGCTCAAGATGCTGGTATTTCTAAAAAAAAAAGATTTTGTTAGTAGAAGATAATGTGGGATGGCATTTCTTGTAAAAAAGCAACAATTCCTTCAGGAATAACCATCGAATTTTTGCCACCTTATTCTCCAGAATTACAACCAGCAGAAAGACTCTGGACATTAGTAGATGAACCTCTGGTTAATGAATATTTTGAGACAATTAATGAAATTGAAGAACTCTTAGTACAACGTTGTAATATTCTTAGAGAAATGAAAGAAGAAATTAGAAATTTAACTCATTATCATTGGTTAAATTCTCTTTGACGTATAAAGTGGATATGAGAATCGGATTTAGTATTAGAAGCTGTTTTACGTACCGTACGCCACAAAGGCTTTCGCGTTCTTCCTAAACGTTGGGTCGTTGAACGTACATTCGGCTGGCTACAGTGGTGTCGCCGATTAAGTAAAGACTATGAAAGATTGCCTCAGACCTCTGAGACTTTTATTTATCTAGCCAGGGCAAACGCATCTTAAATTGAGCGATTATGACAAATTAGTCAAAAAACAGAAAAAGTCAAGTAAAGAATAAGGGTAATACTAAAAGTTTCGTCTCGATGACAAAAACTCAAAAAGCTTTGCTTACTCTGTTTTAAATTAATAATTAATCTAAAACAGAGTAAGCTCTCATAATTGGTGGTATGATAACTCAAAATTATCCTGTATTTTTGGTTAGATTTAGTAGTGAAACTAAAAGCTAAAACCACAATCTCAGAACATTTTTCAGCTATAAAAGACCCCAGATTAGAGAGAACAAAGCTACATCAGTTAATTGATATTATTACCATCACTATCTGTGCAGTAATAAGCGGAGCCGAAAGCTGGGATGATCTAGAAGATTTCGGTCACTGTAAATATGATTGGTTAAAATCCTTTTTAAAGTTGCCAAATGGGATACCATCTCATGATACTTTTAATCGAGTATTTGCTCGTATAAATCCTCAAGAGCTAGAAAAATGTTTTTCAGATTGGGTCAAATCGATAAGCAATTTATTACCAGGGTCACAAATTGCTATAGATGGTAAAACTTTACGTCATTCATATGACAATAATTCTGAACAAAAAGCTATCGTAATGGTAAGCGCATGGGCAAGAGAAAGCAGATTAGTTCTAGCGCAAAGAAAGGTATCTAAAAAGTCAAATGAAATTACGGCAGTTCCTGAATTATTGAAAGTTTTAGAACTATCAGGAGCAATCGTAACTATAGATGCAATAGGCTGTCAGACAAAGATTGTCAATCAGATTGTCAATCAAAAAGCTGATTATTTAATTACCCTCAAGAAAAACCAGAGTGGATTATATAAGCGAGTAGATGAGTTATTTAACCTAGCTTTGTCTGACCATAAAAATGAACATTTATCTAGTAAATATACGGTATGTGAATCAGCTCATGGTCGCATTGAACAAAGACAATATCATGTTTTAAATGACATTCGAGAATTGGTAGATTCAAGCAAGAAATGGTCTAATTTTAATTCAGCTGTTCGAGTTGAATATTCACGTCAACTTAAGAATGGCAAAAGCAAACTAGAAAGTAGATATTTTATTACCAGTTTATCTCAAGATGCCAAACAGTTAGCTGAATATATTCGAGGACATCATCTGCATAGAAAATCAACTACATTGGGTATTAGATGTAGGTTTTAATGAAGATGATTCTCGGATTAGAAAAGATAATGCTCCCGAAAACTTAGCAGTGATTAGACACATAGCTCTCAATATCATCAAGCAAGATAAAAGCTTTAAAGCCAGTATTAAAGGTCAACGAAAATGTGCAGGCTGGGATAATAATTATTTACTCAAACTTCTCAAGCAATAAATACTCTTGGTTTGAACTAAAGAGCGATTAAATTGAATGTTTTAAAAAGAGGAAAATAACTCTTCTTTTTTCTCATGTCTTATTTTTCCTTGATTCATAGAAAAGTAAGCCGTGTTGACCATTTTCTAAAAAATGATGCAGATATCAAGTCTTATTTGAGATTGGTAATTTGTTTAAACCCTTTCTCTGCTTGGTTTTTGAAATTTAGGTGCGTTGCCCCTG
>NZ_LR214203.1 GCF_900659865.1 Hyella patelloides LEGE 07179 | reverse complement strand
TTTTTTGATGTCTTCTACTTAAGAGTGCATTGTCTCATTATTCTGTCAATGCGTAAGTCCTATAATAGACAACAACGGACTTTATTGGACTCCAGCTAACAGCCCCTTAACTTTGATGGGAAGAGTTATAGATGCAGCACAAATGATTTATGCATTAAGATAACCATTCAATTAGTTACATCTAATTAAGAAAATTAAAGATTTAGTTCGCGGTGTATAAATATCAAACCTTTTTAATGAGTAATAAATAGAGCAATCTAACCGTCTATTGGCGAAATTTTAATGGGAACATACACCGTTGTCACTTTTTCCCCAGTTCAAGAATTTATTGAAAAATCTCGTAAACTCAGAGATTTATACGGAAGTTCCTTTATCGTTTCTTACCTGGCTTATTTTTTAGCCCAAGCAGCCGAAGCCAGACAAATTGAAGTCATTTCTCCTGGTCTGCTTAACGTAGCTAGAGGAACTCCCAACTACATTATTTTTGAGGGAGATTTTCCCGAACAAGAGGCTTATGAAGCTTTTTACGAAGCTTGGGGAAGAATCGTAACTATCTGTCGTAAATGGCTTGAAGAAAAATTTCCCGAACGAAAGTATTCGTGGAAACGCCACTGGAGTAACTGGAAAAATCACGCCTGGGAATTCTTTTGGGGTCAATCCTGTATTTCTATTTCCGAAGCTCAACAAGATTTACAGGATCGTAAGTACCAAAGAGCTTGGATTGGGATTAATTGGGAAGGGGACAGTTCCACTCTCTCTGGAGCAGACGCGATCGCTTTCCCTGAGATGCAACAAAGCAATCCTAAAATATCTAACTACCAATCTCTCAAGGGCAAAATCAAACAGTACTACCAAGATTTGAGTTCTCGAATTAGCGAAGCGATTATAGACCCCAGTGAATTTTTGAGCATTCCCGAACTCGTTAAGCGATTGATTACTCTGAATGAAATAGCAAATCGCATCGATAGCAACCAAGAGCTAGAAACTAAATCTCTAGCAGGCTATATCAGAAGTGCCTTGGAAAATACTTCAATCGATAAACTTTCGGGTTTCAAGGAGATTAATCGTTTTGAAACTCAACAATGGAGTGGCTGGTTTCTGGGAGATGGCGATCGCATGGGTGGCTATCTGAAAGACAAGTCGCAAGAACTATCAGAAACAGAAGAAAAAGAATGGCGCAACAGCTTCAGCACTGCTTTGATGAGTTGGGGAGAAAATACCTTTCGTCCTGCAATTGAAAGCAACCAAGAAGAGGCTTCAATTGGTAGATTGGTTTATGCGGGAGGAGATGATTTTATGGGAGTTTTTGTTCCCCAATGCTCTTCTCAGCCTCTGACAGGAGCTAGATGTTGGAAATGGTGGCGTGATTTCAATGAAGATATTTGGAAACAACATGGTTATGGAAATGATGTTACCGTCAGTGTTGGTTTTGTCTGGGCTAATCATGCCGTTCCCCAACGAGAAATCTTACAGCACTGCAACGAGGCAGAACGAACTGCTAAAAATTCTGGTAGAAACCGTTTAGCAATTCGGATTCTCTTTAACAGTGGGAACTATTTAGAGTGGTCTTGCCCCTGGTGGTTTTTATCTCGTATGGATATATCAAAGGAGAATTGGGTGAAAATGTACGGCGATATTGCACATTTAGAAGCTCGTCACGCTTTTTCAGATGAAAATACCACCGTTGCTAAAGGTATTTTTCAGGTGTATTTTAATACTGATGCATTAGATTTTAGGGACGATCTCTGGAATGAAGGTTTGAAAGCAGGGATACTGGGGGAACGCAGTAACTATTTAGACAAGATAAGTGGGCTGTTAGATCGATTAAAAGTCAATCGTGCTTTAAATGACTGGGTAATCAATTTAGCAAAAGTAGGATTCCATTTATTTCACCATGAATAGTAAGTTTAAATATGCCATTTCTATCGAGCCAATGGGTTTGCTCTACGGCAGCAGTGGTGGTTTTTTGTCTCCCGATAATTTAGTAGGACGTTCTGGTACTAAGTTTCCTCCAGATGCAACCACACTATCAGGTATCTATGCAGCCCATTACGGACATAAATCTGATGAGTTAGAATCCTTACAGTTAGCGGGTAATTTCTGGAGCTATTTGGGAGAAGAGAATAACTTTTACGTTCCCACTCCTTTCAACTGTCTGGTAAGTTATATTCCGACTCCTCTTGACTGTCCGATAAAAGAAGGAGAGATTATCGGTATACTGCAACTGCAAGACAATAAATGGCGATTGAGTAACGGCGAGACTCCTCCAAGTGGTAAGTATGTCAAACAAAGCTGGTTGCCTCTATCTCAGTGGCAGCAGTTGAGTAACATTAAGAGCGATCTCGTTTATCCTGTAGATGAAGCGGGGAATAAAATTAGAGTTAAATCAGACCCTTGGAAGCCTCTACCGCATCTCCATCCCCGTCTCGATCCGCAGCAGCGCATCGTGTTAGAAGATGAGGAAAGAGGTAGCTTGTTTCTCGAACACGCCATTCAGCTAGACCCTAAAATCTGCCTGATTTATCTAGCAAATATACCCTTACCCGAAGGATGGTATCGCTTCGGTGGAGAGGGACACATGGTCGAGATTAAATCTCATGATTTGAGTATTACTGTTACCAATTTGTTAGATAGAGGGGTAGGTAACAGCTTTGCCTTAATTTCGGCGGGGGTTTTTGGCACTAACCGATTTTCCTACCGTACTCCAATCGAGAAAGTGAAACAGCCAGATAACTCTTTCAAGATAGAACCAGTTTGGAATGTTAAAGCAGCTATCAGCGATCGCCCTAGAATTTTTCGCTATCGTCTCGGTGGCAAATCGGGTCAACCAAAAAGACTATCTCGCGGTCGTTATGCAGTACCAGCAGGTTCTGTTTACGTTTTAGAAGAGGAGTTACCTTCCTGGTATAAATGGGGAGAAGATACTCAGCAGCAGTGGTTTCCCCTTGAAGGCTATTCCTTAAAGCGATGGGGCTGTAGTTTAGCTCTACCTCTAACCGTTTAGTTGAAGCTGAATAAAATCTATATTTTTTTCTCAATAGCGGTCTAATAGTCCACTATATTCTTGGTATGAAATGAATCGGTATCTGCACGGAATCAACTCTGATGAACAATTATTGTAAAATTCTGAATGTATCATAAAGCTTACGGCATCATAGAAACTCTAGCACCCCTGCATGTGGGAGCGAGTGCGGGAGAAG
>NZ_LR214202.1 GCF_900659865.1 Hyella patelloides LEGE 07179 | reverse complement strand
TCTCATTAGGGTCAGCGATTCTATTAATAACAGGAAATCGAAAAGATTAATCGAATCACCAAAAAGGAAAAACAATTATGAAACGCTCATTATTAGTATCTTTATCAGCTTTAGCTCTCTCTCTAGTTACTGCCCCTGCATTTGCCTCGGAAGTAGCTGCGGTTAATTCTCATTCCACTAACAACATTGTCGAAATTAGCCCTGTCGATTTAGTGAATCGTGGTTACCAAGGCTTTTTGGCTGACCAAGGGATTCCCAGTAATGGTGCTTTCAATCGAGCAGTTCACACTGGTCGAGTCACGGCTCAAGATTTAGTCAATGGTGCAATTGCTTCTGGCAGACTTGCTCCAGAAACCATCAACGACCGAGCTTACCTCAATCACGTCAACTCTCAACTACGTAACATAAATAACAACTAAGATATCGGGTCAGAGAATGAAGAAACTAATATTTGTTGACAATGCCGATAGTGGTCTGATGAACACGCTCATCGATATCGGGCATCAAGCAATCAGTCCTCAAACTTATCAATACCGTCTCTGCGATCTGACTTTTGGCTTAGTTGGCGAGCATCAACAACTGTTAACTGGCGTTTTACTAGCGAGGATGCACCAGTCAAATTGAAACAATTCTTATTACAGGTCTTCCTAACTTACACAGAATATTCAGTTGTCCTGGTTCATTGTCCCGAAGGGTTTTATACCAAGCTAGTCATATCAAGGCTCAAAACCTTGATATGATTAAACAAATCGCGCTTCCGTTCTTATCGAATAAAACTGATGCTAACATTATCTGTTAAGTTATGTTGCCAAAAAGTTTGATGTGACTATAATTTTCTTAATTAATATTGACAAATCGATTACTGCTCGAAGTGCTAGGATGAAGACCGAGAATCAACAGATTAGATTAACGATTAAGTTTTCATTCAGTATCGAATCGATGGTTTTTCCATCAAGTATTGAGCTATTTCTTTTCCAATAATCTTGTCTCTCTAAACACAACACTCATTGAGAGGACAATTAATTTATGTCTATTTATGTAGGTAATCTAGCTTACGAAATCAATCAAGAAGATTTAAATGAAGTCTTTACCGAATATGGAACTGTTAAACGAGTTCATATTCCTACAGACCGCGAAACAGGTCGTGCCAGAGGATTTGCTTTTGTCGAAATGGAATCCGAAGCTAACGAAGACAAAGCTATTGAAGCTTTAGATGGAGCAGAATGGATGAGTCGCGAATTAAAGGTTAATAAAGCCAGACCTCGCGAAAACAGAAGCTCTTTTAGTGGTGCTAGAAACAACCGCTTCTAAGCTTATTTAGTTAAATTCTAAAATTGACCGAGAGGGATGCTGAAGTTTCGAGGGGTCGTGTTCTGAGGAGACCTCA
Source organism: Hyella patelloides LEGE 07179 (assembly GCF_900659865.1). Taxonomy (GTDB): domain Bacteria; phylum Cyanobacteriota; class Cyanobacteriia; order Cyanobacteriales; family Xenococcaceae; genus Hyella; species Hyella patelloides. Next base: position 1,815 of record NZ_LR214202.1, on the reverse strand, counting down.
GAACCTTGTGAACACCGTCTCGTCAACAGTTCGATGGGATATGCCGAACTAAATTCGGCATCCCTCGCGCTCATATCTAACCCTTGGTGTTGACGCTTTTGGAAATTAAGTAGATTAGTTCTACATTTTTTTCTAGAGGCGTTTTGTTGTTTAAACGGAGTTTTTTACTATGTGACTATATTCTGAGTTGTCAATGCAACTACAACAAACGAGACTTCGTTGTTGAACTTGAATCTATCGAGCCGTCATCTATCAATTGCAAACTTTAAATTATGAGGATATACCGATGAATGATGACACCCCTGTAAGCTGCGATTTAAACGATCTCCTGGAAAAAATAGTTACTCTCAAACGTCAATGCACCATTACTTACAGAAATGAGAAAGATGAATTTACCAAAGTTGGCGGTCGGATTATCGATATTTATGCTGCTGAGGGTTCGGATTGGTGCAGGTTGAGCGATGAAACGGTAATTCGTCTCGATAAGATTGAAGAGTTTGAGTCAGAGTGATGTTTGATCTCATGTCAAAAGTAAAGCGCGATCGCCTAAATCACAATGACTAGTATTTTTGATTTACCCTCATCTCTGCCCAATAAAGAACTATTTGAACCTTTAGCATCTGCTGAAAATATTGTGATTGAGAGAATTATCTCTACAGGACAGGTTACACAACCAGGAGAATGGTACAACCAAGATAAAGGCGAATGGGTGATTCTCTTACAAGGAAAAGCTTCTTTAACTTATGAAGATCAAAAGCAAATAAAACTTACAACAGGAGATTATCTATTTATACTTGCACATCAGAAGCATCGCGTCGAATATACATCCTCCGAACCTCCCTGTATCTGGTTAGCCGTTCATGGAAAGATGAAATATAAATTAGACAAGTTGTTATCTGATCCCAAATCTGAATTACATACCCAGTTTATAGATGAAACCGTTAAATCCGCTCTAGTTGTATCATCATGCGTCTCTACACTAAATATTTATTGGGGGTTTTACTAAACGGATTTGGGATGAAATAGTGCAATTTTTAACCCTTTGTCAATGTCAGCAGCATTCCCAGTGTCTTAGTAGATTAAGATCGGCGGGGGTGGCAGAACGTAGACTTATCAACATTTCTCGAACATTAAAGCTATTACTTAGATGAAACATTATCCTGGTAGTAGCTATTGGTTCTCAAAGCTAATGCCCAGTAGAAGAGTCGAGGAGAATGTTGCCATTGCTCCCCTCTCGTCCGAAACCGTGCGTCAAAGTTTCCCTTTACACGGCTACTCAAAAGTGCTGCTAATTGTCTTTTACAGGCTTCTAACTGCATTGATTAATTTAATATCTTCCGCAGTTTTCTCATCATGGCAGTGTCCGTGTAACAGTTGGTAATTTGAGTATACATTCATTCCATTTAGCTTTTTGGCTATGATATGGTCTGTTTCTTGTATATCCCCATTGCGGATGTATAACCCGCATCTGGTGCATATTCCTTTTTGTTTTTTCAGCAAACTTGCTTTTAAGCTATCCATTTCTGGGTGTCTGCCCATTCTGATTGCCCAATAGCTGAGATTGCCGTCGTCAGGACTTGCATTACCTTTGACCTTTACGTATCTGTTACTACAAAGGGTATCGGTATGACTGACTAAATATAATCCAGTTTTTCCTTCTCTTGTTGAGAAGCGATTGACTTTTCTACCTTTGACAATCGTATAATTCCAATACTTTGCGTATGCTCCCTTCCAGTCCGTTTTGCATCTTCTTCTACTCCAACTTCTCAACTTATGATAGAGGTCATTATCTTGATTCGAGTGTCCCCCTACAGT
>NZ_LR214201.1 GCF_900659865.1 Hyella patelloides LEGE 07179 | reverse complement strand
AAAAATCACGAAGAAATTAAATTTTTCTGCGGAATGTGAGTTTAATGATGCTATTCCCTTTGGTTTAGAGCAGCAAATTGATAATTTTGAGATGTCATTACAGACTCAAAGTCCTGAAGAAACTCCAGAAGACGATCTATTTTTTCTCTGGGTGGGTTCTAATGATTACTTGAGTTTTATTGAGGATGACGAAAGTACTCCAGATGTAATTGAAACCGACTTTCCCGAAACGGGAAGAGAAAGAAGAGATGCAGCGATCGAAGTTGTCGATATCAATATCGGAGGAGCAATCCAAGATATAATTGATGCAGGAGGAAAAGATATTGTTGTCTTTAACTTACCAGACTTGGATCGAACTCCTTTGGCTCAAGATTTGACCAGCCAAGATCGAAGAGACCTCAGAAAGTTAACCAATCTACACAATAGAAGGCTCTCATGTTTGGCAAGAAAAACTGAAAGAGCTAATCCTGATGTCAACATCATCGAGGTAGATGTTAATGAGTTATTTGATGACATCAGGGATGACCCGAATGAATTTGGTTTTACCAATGTCACCGATAATTTTACTGGTATTGATGTTTATACGGGAATTAATCAACCACCTTCTACAGGTAATCCCAACGAATTTTTATTTTGGGATAGTGTTCATCCCACTACTACAGCACAGAGTTTGGTTACAGATTTAGTCATGGATGAATTAATCGATGAAGGTTTAATCATAGATTAGATGAAGGTTTGATAAAACAATAGTTTCAGTTATTTTTACTTAAAAATTGGCTACATCGCTCAATAGTCCCTTTCCATAAGATAATGAATTGAAGACAGCATAATTATTTAGGAGTGAAAACAATGCGAATTCTGATTATGGGAGGGACTCGTTTTATTGGAGTTTACTTAACCAAAACTTTAGTTGCCCAAGGTCACGATGTCGTATTGTTTAATAGAGGGAATAATCCCCCGCCAGTAGAGGGAATAACTCAAATTACTGGCGATCGCAAAAACTCCAGCCAGTTGAAAGAAAAGTTGGCAAACGAAGTTTTTGATGTGGTTTTTGACAATAATGGTCGAGAATTAAGTCATACCCAACCTTTAGTCGAAATTTTAGGTAATAAGCTTCAGCATTTTGTCTATGTTAGTTCGGCAGGGGTTTATCTCAAATCAAATCAAATGCCTCATAGAGAGGGGGATGCAGTCGATCCTAACAGTCGTCACAAAGGCAAGCATCACACCGAGGCTTATTTGGCAGAATCAGATATCCCTTGGACTTCGATTCGTCCTACCTATATTTATGGACCACAAAATTATAACGATCTCGAAGCTTGGTTTTTCGATCGTTTAGTTCGAGATCGCCCAATTCCTATTCCTGGTAATGGCTTACATATTACTCAATTTGGTCATATTCAAGATCTAGCTGATGCGATGGCTCAGGTAATCGGCAATACTCAAGCTAGCGGTCAAATTTATAATATTTCTGGCGATCGCTATGTTACTTTTGATGGTTTGGCTTTGGCTTGCGCTGAAGCGGTAGGGAAATCAGCAGAAGAAGTTGATTTAGTACATTACGATCCTAGTCAGTTTGATTTTGGCAAACGCAAAGCTTTCCCTCTCCGAGTGCAACACTTTTTTGCTGATGTGAGTAAAGCTCAACAAGAGCTTAATTGGCAACCTAAATACGATTTAGTATCTGGTTTAAAAGACTCTTTTAACAACGATTATTTAGCTCACGGAAGAGACTCATCAGAAATTGATTTCTCTTTGGATGAAGAAATACTGGGAGCAATGTAAATCCAGCCTGAAACCAGAGTAATTGCTACTGAGAGCCAAAACAAGGCAATACTGGGTAAATCCCACGCAGTAGGAAGGGGCGCAATTAAAATAGCGATCGCTATTATCTGAACCACGGTTTTTAACTTACCCCAAATATTTGCCCCACTAATAGCTGTGCTTCCTGTAAGTTTGGGGTTAATTCGCCATCCAGCGATCGCTAATTCTCTTCCTAAGATCAAACATACTCCCCAAGCTGGTATTAATTGCAACTCAATCAAAGCCAACATAGTCCCCAAAACCAGCAATTTATCTACCAAAGGATCGAGAAATTTACCCAACTCCGTTACTAAATCCAATTTTCTCGCTAAATAACCATCCAACCAATCTGTACCCGCAGCTAACACAAAAATTCCTACAGCAACCCAACGATTTTCGACAGTAGGAAATTCTAATAAATATAAAATAAACGGCAAACCTAAAAGACGAGAAACAGTAATCCAAGTAGGTAAATTCATTAATTAGTTTTTTTGCAACCAGTAATAAATATAGTAGTCAATTATCAGTTGCTTGTTTTCTAATTTTTATAACTCGTGGTTGGTTGTATCACAGTTAATAGCTAACAACCAGTAATTAATATTTTGTAACTACCCATTACTTTCCTTATTCCTTACTTCTCGTTTCTTCTTCCTTCTTTAACACGCTCCTTTACGAGCTAAAACGACAAAAATAGTCTGTAAAATTAAGCTTAAGTCATACATACTAGACCATCTGCGTTGGTAATCTAAATCCATCTGCACAATGTCTTCAAAATCCAACACGTTAGAACGACCATTAACTTGCCACTGACCAGTAATACCTGGCTTTACTCGCAAACGTTGATGATGATGGGGAGCATATTTTTCTACCTCATCAGGTGTGGGAGGACGAGTTCCCACTAAACTCATATCTCCAATTAAAACGTTCCAAAACTGAGGAAATTCGTCTAAGCTAGTGCGACGTAAAAAACGCCCTACATCAGTAACCCTAGGGTCGTCGTCATTTTTAAAGATATGACCTTGAGCCTTATTTTTAATTAAGTGTTTCTGCTTATCTGCATTAACGACCATGGAGCGAAATTTCCAAATACGGAATGGTTTTCCATTAAGTCCGCAACGAGTTTGGCTATAAAAAATAGGGCCAGGATCGTCCAATTGCATCGCTAAAGCAATAGGAATAGCTATTATCGCAGTAATCGCTAAACCCATAATTGCGCCTAAAATATCAATCATACGCTTAACTCTACTTTTCACAGAGCGATGCACAGCTAAACTAGAATTATACAGAGGGGACCAATCCATTATATTATTGCTATTTTCTTGTGTTCCAAATGACAAATTAATCATATTTTTATGTATGTAATTCCTATTAAGTTAGGACTTACTTTTTCTCATCTTATGTAATTTTATGGAATTAACCTAGAAAATACTGATAAAAAAA
>NZ_LR214200.1 GCF_900659865.1 Hyella patelloides LEGE 07179 | reverse complement strand
AAAAAATAATTCAAAGGTACTTAATGCTAATAGACTTTATCAACATTAGTACAGCATAGCTATATTATCATATTGGATCGAGAAATTTAGGGAATTTCATAATATAGAGTTAATAAGAGCAGTAAAACTTGAAAATTGTAGAGTTATCTGACCAGATCATCTTAGGATAAAGAATAGTTCGGTAATCTAATTTTTAGTAACGAATTTGTTAAGTTGTAATTATCTTAGGAGATACAAGAATTGAATAATCAGTCTGCTCAAAATTGGCAACCCTTAGTTGGAGGAATCATCGCAGCCTTATTACTTGTGATTGGCTTAAACTCCTTTATCATCATTAACCCAGGACAAGCAGGAGTACTGAGTATTCTGGGTAAAGCACAAGATGGGGCTTTACTAGAAGGTTTACACTTTCGTCCGCCCCTCGTATCTTACGTTGACATTTATGATGTTACTGTCCAAAAATTTGAAGTTCCCGCAGAAAGTTCTACCAAAGATTTACAAGACTTAAAAGCCAGATTTGCCATCAACTTTCGTCTCGATCCAGTAGAAATCGTTAATATTCGCAGAACTCAAGGGACTCTGCAAAATATTGTGGCAAAAATAATCGCGCCCCAAACTCAAGAATCATTTAAAATCGCAGCAGCCAGAAGAACAGTAGAAGAAGCAATTACTAAACGTAATGAACTTAAAGAAGATTTTGACAATGCTCTTGGTTCTCGCTTGGAAAAATACGGTATCTTAGTTTTAGACACCAGCGTTGTCGATCTTAATTTTTCTCCTGAATTTGCCAAAGCAGTAGAAGACAAACAAATCGCCGAACAAAAAGCTCGTCGTGCAGTTTATGTAGCGAAAGAAGCAGAACAAGAGGCTCAAGCAGATATCAACCGAGCCAGAGGTAAAGCAGAAGCACAAAGACTATTAGCTGAAACCTTAAAAGCTCAAGGTGGTCAGTTAGTACTGCAAAAAGAAGCTATTGAAGCTTGGCGAGAAGGTGGCGCACAAATGCCTAGAGTATTGGTTACTGGTGAGTCTCAAGGGGGTGTTCCTTTCTTGTTTAATTTAGAAAATGTGCAATAGTTAGGAAAGCAAAGAACAAAGAAAATAGCGACTGTCTTGATTGTCAAGATATAGATATATCAATGTTTGTATTTTGTTCAATCAAGCGGTTTTAAAGAACATTGTTAGTTGATAATTTCCTTAATATTATCGTTTGAATTATTAGCTAAATTATGATGATTTAAAGAGGTAAGCAATAGATAAACCGCGTCTATTTTGAAACCCGTAGTTTTTTAGATAACTGATTTAGGGAAAAGGGAAAAGGGAAAAGGGAAAAAATAAACTACTCTAAACTCCAGTTTTCTATCTGGACGCGGTTTATCTTGAGTTTCAATGACTTGTCAACCAAAAAACAATCTATGTAGAGTTAAAATTATCAAGATGTTTGATATTACTTTTCAAGACAATTATATTATATTGATATTGGGTTGATATCAATGCTTGGTGCTATCAAATTTGATATTTGATTTTTACTTGACAAATAGTTATTTGGTTAAAGATAATTATAGATCGTGTGTCTTATCCTGCTCGGATCGGGTTTAGACCTCAAAATGTCGCTCTTGCAAAAAAAATCTTCTGGGTTTTAGTCGCAAGATTTAACGACTACCCGTACGGCAATTTACCTTAGAAATAATCTCATGACTTACGCAATTATTGAAACTGGTGGCAAGCAACTTAAAGTAGAACCTGGTCGCTTTTATGATATTGAATTACTTCCTGTAGACGCTGAGTCCAATTTCACAATGGACAAAGTATTGTTAATCAATAATGATGACGAAATTACTGTTGGTCAGCCTTTTATTGAGGGTGCTACAGTAGAAGGAACTGTAATGCAACACCTTCGTGGAAAAAAACTATAAAATGCAACCCAAGGAAAACTCGCAAAAAAAAGAGGACACCGCCAAGAATTAACGCGCTTTATGGTGAATTCTATTAATGTTGGTGGTTCAGCTATCTCTGGTGCGGAACAGGCTTCTGTAGAAGTTGTTGCAGAATAATAATATTTATCTATAAAAATACATTAGGAGATAACAAAATGGCTCACAAGAAGGGAACAGGTAGCACTCGTAACGGTCGTGACTCTAATTCTAAACGGCTGGGAGTAAAACGCTATGGTGGTCAAAAAGTAACTGCTGGTAGCATTTTAGTTCGTCAAAGAGGTACTAAGTTTCACCCTGGAAACAATGTTGGTCGTGGTAACGATGATACTCTATTTGCTTTAGTAGAAGGGGTTGTTAAATTTGAATACCGCAAAAAAGGACGACAAAAAATTAGTGTTTATCCTTTGACAGAAGCAACTGCATAGGCAGAATTAAAATTGTTGATTTTTGACGAGCAACCTGAGCGAGGTTTTCTCGCCTACAGCACGTGAGAGTTTGAATTAAAACCAAGGTATTCACTCTAGTAGTGAGTACCTTAACTTTTTCAAAGATAGATACAAAGAAAATTCCACCACATTTTGCCTCAGTTAGGTAATCGGACAAGAAGCAGAATTAAGAAAAAAAACCGTCAATTTTTGAAATCGAGAATCGTGACTAATGGCTTTGAAATCTACATCTTGTAATGCCATTACACTATATTTCATCGGATTGTGAGCGATCGCTTTTTCCAAATAAGCAATAGCACGCTCTACATTGCCTTGTATGGCATGAAAGCAAGCCTGATTATAAGAACTTCCTGGGGTATCATCTTCTGGAGTTGCCAAAATTGACAAATCGTCTTCCAGAGTTTCGCCAAGCTCATGGCAAAATGCGCCTAAACTTTGGTTAAAGCAATAATCAGCCTCTTCAAAACGCTCCAAACTTTCCAAGACTGTACCTTTTTCCGACCACGCTTCGTAATAATTATTTTTAAGGGCTATTGCTCTATTGAAACAGTCTAAAGATTCTTCTAGTTTTCCTAAACTAGCCAGTATTTTTCCTTTACTAAACCAAGCGAAGCGATCGCTTTTATTAATTTCCATTGTTTTGAATATAGATCTTTTCTATAAAGTTGGTACTACCAGAATTGATAAGTGGTTAAAAAGTTCCCAGAAAAACATAAATAGTTTTTTTTTGAGTCATAGATTACTTTGATGTGCAACGACGAAACCCAACTTCCCGCGCACTTGGCAGAGGAATAATCGTCAAGACAAGACCGAGCTTGTGTTCACTCCGCCATTAATTATGATTGTTATTAGTCTAAAATATCAACCAAAATGTAAACTTTATCTAAAAATTTACATTTCTTTCACAAGATTTTCA
>NZ_LR214199.1 GCF_900659865.1 Hyella patelloides LEGE 07179 | reverse complement strand
CCTCCTCTATACGAATGGCACAAGAAGCACAACTCATGCCCCTGAGTTTGAGATTGGCACTCTCTAAATTTTTGGTAGAAGTTGAATTCATGATTGATAACTGAAGCGATGTATTTAAGTGGGATTGTAACCAGCCGATGTAATTGCTTCTCTGACAGATGATTCCGATGCCTGAGTTTCAATATTTACTTGTTTAGTATCAGTATTGGCTTGCACAGTCGCCTGAGAATCTAGATTCTGAATTGCTTCTGTGATGTTTTTAGCGCAGACACTACAAGCCATATCAGGAACTTTTAGTTGTATGGTCATGATTCATGTTTAGTTTGTTTGGTTCTAAAATCAGCTTAAACTCTATAGTTGGGTAGAGAGTCAAGTCTTAGTTATTCGATACTGTCTGAAAAGCTAGAGATTATTAGAGTAAGGAGTTAATTATTCTGTTTATTTAGGAAATTAAAGGGGAACTATATATCTTGAAGACTCACACATAGTTCTTTTTTAAGGAGCAAAATTACCATGAAAATTTCCGAACATAGTATCTCAGCAATTGGTTCAATCATTACTGGAGATAAAGAGTTGTCTCCCTATCGTTCTGGTTCAGATTTAGTCAACTTTTTTAACCAGTTTGGCTCTGAAGACACTTACGGAAGCGGTTTTCCTTCTCGATGGAAGTACGCTGAAGATAAATTACGAGAGTTCAACGACAAACCAATTATGAAAGATATCATTTTGGCAACTGTAGATCCTCGTGATTTTATAGAAAATAGACAAGATTTGGAAAATGTAATCAAACATATAAATTCGTTTTTAGAATTTGATGGATATAAAATTGAACCCAATAGAAAAGGAGGAAAAATATTTGATCTTAATTCTTCACAAATTGATTTGGAAAATCCTTACAGTAACTCCAAACAAGTAACTCATACTTTTCTTCAAGAACAAATAGAAAAATGTGAAAGAAAATTAGCTGAGGATGATTTTGACGGTGCCATCACAAACGCAAGATCGCTTTTAGAAGCTGTCTTAATATCTATTGAATCCAAACTTGATTTTAACAGACCTGATTATGATGGCAACTTACCAAAGTTATATAAACGAGTTCAGAAACACTTAAATCTTTGTCCAGGTCAAGAAGAACTTGCTGATTGTTTGCGACAAATTCTTTCAGGACTAACGAGTATTATTTCTGGTCTAGCTTCAATGCGTAATACGATGAGCGATTCTCACGCTATTAGATATAAACCCTCAGAGCATCACGCAAGATTAGCTGTCAATGCTTCTAAAACACTTAGTAACTTTATTTTCGATACAAATAAATACCAAAATAAATAACTTGCATACAGCATTACTATTTGATTTGTGAGAATAAATATTGACTATTAATGAAGCTACTTTAAATATCTCTTGGTTCAATTACCAATTGAATTCCAGCCAAAATCTGTTCAATTCTGGTTTTACCTAAAGTACCGATTTTCTGCTGTAGCTGTTCTTTACTAACAGTAAAAATTTGCGATACATTGACGACACTTTGTTTAGGTAAATTAGCTTCGTTTTCCTCTAATAAAATATTCCCTGGTGCATTAGCTCTCTTTAAATTAGAAGTTAAAGCACAGACAACAACGGTAGCAATTCGCAATCTATTAAAAACGTTATTGTGAATTACTACATGAGGATGACGATAAGCTGATTGTGCGTCTACTGGCTCACCTAAATCTATCCAATAGATATCTCCTTAATTGATTACCATTCTTCAATCACAGACTTTTGGACAGACTTCATTTGTTGAATTAGTTTTATTTCTTCGGCTGAATCTTCACCATATACAGCGTCTAGTTGCTCTAGCATCTGTTGATTTTGATGACGCGAAATCAACTCTGACAAAGCCATTTCAAATATTTGGCTACGGGAAGTTGATAGCGATTCTGCCAACTTGTCGGCTTCAGATAAAACCGCTTCTGAAAGAGACACTGCCGTTTTTACTTTAGCCATTTATATAAAGTTTTACTAATAATTATACTTTTAATCATACTATCAATTTTAAATTAAGCCTCAATCATCAAATTTCCCATCATGCCTAAATCTTCATGATCCAAAACATGACAGTGATAGACGGTTTTTCCAGCAAAATCGCGGAAGGGAATGCGAATGCGGACGGTTTCACCCTTTTTTACTAGCACTGTATCTCGCCAAGCCAGTAATGATTCTGGTGTTCCGTTACGACTAATAACTTGAAAAGCATTATTATGAATGTGAAAGGGATGATCCATCACTCCTGTATTGGCTAGTTCCCAATCTTCTACTGTATTTAGCTTGACTTGAGTATGAAGGCGATCTCCACTATAAGGTTCGCCATTGATTAAAAAAGCCATGCCTACAGCAGGACTCATACCGTGATTGAGTTCAAAACTTCTCACTATCTGAGGTTCTGACAATGCAGAGATAGAAGCAAGTTTGGTTGGGAGAGGAAGAGATTCTACAGCAGATTCGTAGTGAAGCGTCGCTAAAGCTATAGGTTCATCGCGGTCATTTCTGCCCATCATGCCTCTACCGCCCATCATTCCACCACCCATCATGCCCATACTACCTCGGTCATAGGGTAAATTGAGTAAGCGATATTGTCCCGACTGTTTATCGCCTTTAACCAAAACATCGGCTCGTTGTCCTGGTGTCAGTAGTAATTCATTGACTTCTATTGGTTCGCTTAAGCTATTACCATCGGTGGCAATTTGATAAAAGGAATGGTCTTCTAAAGCTAATCGATAAAAACGGGAAGGAGAAGCATTGAGAATGCGTAAACGCAACAAACCACCTTCTGGTAAATTAATACTGGGATTGACTCGACCATTGACAGCAATTACATTACCCTCTCGTCCCATCATTAAAGACATATGCGCCGAGGATGAACGTCTTCCTCTATCATCAATTGAAAAATCTTGCAGTACAACAAATTCTTCTTTAGCTGCTTTGATTTCAGGAATTTCATCTAACTCACCACGCACGATAAACAAACCCGCTAACCCACCAAATAGTTGTTCAGCAACCAAGCCGTGTAGATGGGGATGATACCAAAATATTCCTGATGGATGATTGTCAGGGATTGGAAATTCGTAGGTTAGTTTTTTTCCTGGTTCAATTTTCAGGAAAACATTATCCGCATTACCTGTAATGGGAATATGTAAACCGTGATAATGAATATTGGTGGGTTGCTCAAGATTGTTAGTAAAGTGAATGCGAACCTTGTCCCCTGGTTTGGCTTCCAAGCGAGGTGCAGGAATTTGTCCGTTATAGGTTAAGAGGTATGCCTGTCTGTCGCCTAAATTTACGGGACGTTCGCTGGCTTCTA
>NZ_LR214198.1 GCF_900659865.1 Hyella patelloides LEGE 07179 | reverse complement strand
TTTTTAAATTGAGCGAACCGTGAGTTAAGAATCAATGCCGAAAAGATGAGAAGCGATCTCGTTGCCCAAAATCTGACAACCTACAGGAAAGACGGAAAAACAAGGGGTGAAAACAATTGTTTGCCTGTGCTGTGGATTGTCGTCGGCAAATATTAACGATGTCTCACAAAAATACTGCGGATTCTGTCATACTTTTCACGCCCCAACAGGGAAGAATTAGATTTGGCAATGGCTTTAACAGTAAGATGAAAAAGATGAAACTACCAGAACTAATCGATGATTATCTATGTACCCAAACCGATAACACCATGTAACTAAAATCGCTCTCGGTGGCTATATTTAAACGCTTGGTAGCTTATCCACAAAATTCAGAACTCAAGCTTAAATTCAAACTGTTGCCATTAAGACGTATTTTGTCTTGAAGAAACTCGCTATAGTCGGCAAACTCATCAAGCCCTACTAGATTCAAGACAAATTCCCCAATTAGCCACATTGTCATACTCGTTAACAAGATTTTCCATCGTACTTTCATGATGACCACTCCTAATCAAGGGCATTTTGTCGGTAGATTTAAAATTTTGCTATTTTTCAAATCACCATATAGCAATGGTTTTAGCTCAAGTGGTTCATTTGGTTATTGTCTTATTTAACAGTTCAATCACTCAATTCACTCTAATATATTCTTGGTGACAAAACAGTATTGGCTGTGAATGTTCATCCCATTATTTTTCTGTCCGAGCGCGATCGCCCTTGTGAATGCTAAGATACAGTAGCAAAAGAGAACTGTAATTCAAAAAGTAAGGTTCACAATCAATAAATAGTAAGGTAATAAAGATGAACATCAAAAAAACCGAACACTCTCACTAAATCTCACTAAACGAGTTATGGCTTTAAAACCCTGTAAAGTTTGTGGTACTCTCAATGCGGAAGGAGTTGATACTTGTTTAAGTTGTGGTCACGATCCAGAAAGAAGCAAAAGACCTGTGATTTTTCGTTATATTGCGATTACGGTAGTAGTTTGTTTGGCTATACCTCTGATTTCAGGATTGTGGAACTGGATATTATGGCATATTCAGCCCAAGACTCCCAAACCTAAACCATCTCAAGTTTCTCTGGTATTAAATCCGCAGACCTATCCCTATCATAGTAGCGATCGCCTCTTGGTTAGTCTAGACTACAGTAACTAAGCAGATAAAAAGGAAATATGTTCAGCAATAGGGTCTTTAACTGAAATGTTCGGTTTTTCTGCCCAATATTGGCTCAAGAAATGAATTTGTCTTAAACCCGCTATAATATTCAAACCAGGAACAAAAAGCCACCAAATGACTAAAGGTTCGTTCTCTTCTTCTTCGCGATAAAGTTGATTAACTGTACGGTAGAGTCGAAACTCAACGATGTAAATCCAGACTATTCCAGAAAGAGAAAACCAACCGAACCAACTACCTACATCGGGGTCTAGAATCCACAAAACTTGAGGGAAGATGACACCCAGGATAAATGGCAGCACACACATTTTTCCCGACCAACCTTCGCCATTATATTTTCGTAACTCCTCCTGAATAATCCACTTATACCAGATGTAATAAACAGATAAAGAGAATACAGAAAAGAGAAGGACTCGCCAAAGAGGACGGGGTTTGCCTAGAGTTCTATCGCTCATATTTATTAAAATATTTCTGAAGGGGAATTTCTTGGTTTGTACTTTAACGAAAAAAACAATATATAGAAGACTTGTCCGTAACAATTAAAGAAGAAATAATTTATGGCAATCGCCTAACTCCGATATATATCTTTGTGGTGAGAGTAAATATTTAAAAACAATGAGAACGAGAACCAGAGTTGTTAGATTTGATAAAAAACAAATCATCTAGAGAATATCAATGAAGCGCACGCGCACGCAACCGCGCCCTGGCTGTCCGTATGCTTGAAGAAATTCTGAGATAAGGTGTGGATAAATCATGTTTGTGCGACAGTGCCGTATATCTGAGATTATCTGAAATTGAAAAGTAAAAAGTCAATATAATTATCAATCGTGGAAAATATGTATTCTGATTATCCGAACAAAAAAAATTCAAACCTCGTATTTGCTCTTGCTTACGAACTTAAACAATACTTAAAGACAAATGCTGCTCGACTCGACCCCGATACCTATGACAATATCAATTATTGGCGTGGGGGAATTCTTTCTCAAGGCAAGATAAGTGATGAAGATTTATCAGAAATAATCGAATATATCGGAGCAGAAAAGTTACAAGAACTGATCGAGTTGGCTAGTTCTAAAACCGCATCTTTTAATAATTAAATTTCGATTGGGTACTGTCATGTTTATTTTCATCGTTTTAATAGATAAATAAACTACCGCTACTCTCACGGCTTCGCTGCGCCTGAGTCGAACGCTTTGAACTTGAATAGCTGCCACCAACAGAAACTACCAGTAAAGAGAAAAAACCCGCCTCCAACTATCAACGCGGAAGATAAAGAACGAGCAGAAGCGATCGCTCCTATTACTGGTGCGATTAGAGCAAACCCCAAATGAAAGGCAAAGCTATTGAGAGAAAGCACCGTAGCCCTGATAGATGAGGGAATTTGCCGATTGATGAGGTTCAAAATAAGAGGCGATTTCATTCCCCTGACCGCGTAGATAACGGCAATGAAGGCAATTCCCCAAATGCTATTGATGCTGCCCAGAAGGATGTAGGAAGTTCCCAAAAGCAGGACCAGAACTAAAAGAGCTTTCTTGATTCCCAATGAAGCTTTCAGCCGACTGGCATTGACCGAAGCCAGACTCATCAGCAGGTGAAATAACGCCCACGTCCAGCCCATCGCAGTAATTGGCAGGTTTATCTGTTTGAAATAGCCTTGAGATAGCCAGACAATTAGGAAACTAGCAGCAGAAAAAGCACTACTTAGGATTTGCTCAGAAAGTTTCAAACGTTGAGCTAAAAAAGGTTACAGACATTCTGGCGCGACCAAAAAGTTAGGTTGAGGGGGCGCAAAAGCCCTAAAATTGGTAAAACCCCCTTGCACTTATCTGAGATAGAACAGATGTATCGTAAAGCTAATCAGTCTGAGCTTACCCCAGAAAATTTTGAATTGCCTGTTGCGATGCAATTGTCACCTGATAATCGGTGGGTAATCATGGCAAAATTAATTCCTTGGTCGGAATTCGAGTCAGAATATGCCGAAAAGTTTTCCGAAAAAATGGGTGCGCCAGCCAAGCCGTTTCGGATGGCATTGGGGGCATTAATTATTAAAGAAACACTCAGAATTTCCGATAGAGAAACAGTAGCACAAATTAAAGAGAATCCTTACTTACAGTATTTTATAGGGCTATCAGAGTATAGCAATCAAGCACCATT
>NZ_LR214197.1 GCF_900659865.1 Hyella patelloides LEGE 07179 | reverse complement strand
TTTTTTAAGAAGAAAACTAGCAAATATCTTAGCTGAATTTACTCAAGCAGATATCGCTTCCATTACGGGATTTGATTTCATTCTCGATGCATTATCTGTAGCTGGACTTTAGGAAATTGGTATTACACTCCGCAGTAAATAAAAAACAGAAAAACCAAAACTAGAAAGATTAATTGTATATTGGGTGTTGGTGATTTTAATAATGCGAGTTGCTGAAAAACTTTGAAAACAAAGTTAGTTGATGAAAACATAAACATCTGAGGTGAACATGATTCGGGAGTATGAAGAACAGGATTTAGATGATTTGCTATCCGTTTGGATGACTGCCTCTGAGATTGCTCATCCCTTTTTAACCAAAGAGTTTCTTGCCTTAGAAAGAGAGAACATTCCCAAGATGTATCTACCTATCGCCGAAACATGGATTGCTGAAGCGGATGGATGTGTTGTTGGTTTTATCTCGCTACTTGGTAACGAGGTAGGTGCTATATTCGTTCATCCCCAGCATCACAAAAAAGGTTTTGGCAGCGGACTAATGAATAAGGCTAAAGAGCTACGAAATGAACTCTATGTGGAGGTGTTCGCTGCCAATGAGATCGCGCGCAGGTTCTATGAAAAATACGGCTTTGAACCTATTGAAGAAAAAGTCCATGAGCAAACAGGTTTTGCAATCATTCGCTTGCAATTACCAGCTAAGAAATCATTTTCTGAAAGATCGTCTCAGTGAACTCGATCGCTAAAACTCAGAGTCGGCGTAATCAAACATGAGATTAAATTAACTTCGGCTATTGTCCCATGACTAAAATGCGATCGCTACATTATTGTTACCGACTTTTCCTCAATCCACTTAGCCAGATCGGATTCATTTATCTGACTATCTGCCAACCGTATCCATATCTTAGATTTTTCCGCTGCTGATGCTCGAAGATCGTAGCCATTTAATTTTAGAAAAGTTCGCGTTACGACATAAGATGTTCTCTTATTTCCGTCAATAAAAGGATGATTCTTAGCAATGCCATATCCATAAGCTGCTGCCAAATCGAAGAGATTTGGATTACTGTAAGCAAATTGATTCTTTGGTCTAAACAATGCTGATTCCAACAATCCTCGATCTCTAATTCCATCACTGCCACCATGTTCTGCTAATTGACGACGGTGAATAGCAATTACTACTGCTTCTTCAACCCAAATAGGTGCGATCATTCTGCTAATTTCCTTAGCACATCTCGATCTTCACGCATAATAGCTTCTGCAATTTCCATTTGAGTGGCAAATTCTTCATCATAAGGACTAAGCTCAACTCCTCTGGGAGTTTCGGTAACATAAAGCGTGTCACCTTTACTAATCCTTAGTTTTTCTAGAAGTTCTTTAGGCAATATGACTCCAGTTGAATTGCCGACAGTAGTCACTTTTAATTTCACGATCTCTAATTAATCCAATTTTGTTATAACAAATTATATAACATTACTAAATAAAATAAGATAGCAGTCACGCTCGCCAATTTAGCATTCCATGCTTTTTAAGGTTTCCTCGCGAATAGTTGCCAAAACCTGACGACTGATTTGAATAAATTCTGGAGTTAGAGTGTCGTTGATATGACGGGGACGTTTAAGATTGATCGCGATATCTTCTTTAATATGCCCTGGATTAACTCCCATGACCAAAATGCGATCGCCTAGTAACACAGCTTCTTCAATATCGTGAGTTACGAAAATAACTGTAGTTTTAAAATCGTTCCAAATCTCCATTAACAACTCTTGCATCATGTAGCGGGTTTGAGCGTCTAAGGCACTAAAAGGTTCATCCATCAGTAAAACCGAAGGAGAATTAATCAAAGCTCTGACGATACTGGCTCTTTGCTTCATCCCTCCCGAAAGTTGGTGGGGATAGGAATCACGATGTTTATATAACCCAACTCGATTTAAGTATTCATTGACCAACTCGCGACGCTTCGCTTTGGCAATGCCTTTTATTCGCAGTCCAAATTCAACATTTTGCGAGGTAGTTTTCCAAGGTAGTAACGAATATTGCTGAAACACAAAGCCTCGATCTGCTCCTGGTTTCGTTACGGCTTGCTCATCAATCAAAATAGCTCCTTCAGTGGGATTGATAAAACCTGCAATGGTATTGAGTACCGTTGACTTGCCACAACCAGAAGGACCTAGTAGACATACAAATGAGCCAGGTTCAACCGTAAAATTAATCTGATCTAAAACGGCTCTTGTCTTCTGGCGATCGCTAAAACTATTTGTCTATGTTTTCTCTCGAAGCTGGGGGCGATCGCCTATGAAAAATATAGCGATCGCTTAATTAAGTTTTCTGATTACATACGAAGGAAGATGGAAGCCAAAATTATCAGAATGAATAATGAGAAAGCCCCAGTTGCAGAGATATTAAAAGTTTTGAGAGATAGGAGTAAGAGGAAAAAGTAATGAGCGAACAATCATACAGGAGTGAGGCAAAAGTCGAAGTGGAAATTTACCTGCGGTTGGCTTCCCATCTCAACTAATACTTTTATTTTAAAGAGTAACTGTACAAAAGTTAAGTAAAATTAAAAAAGATCAAAGAATTGATAATTAACTTTTTGTTGTGACTGGAAATACAGGACTGTTCAACCGCCGTTTCGCTTCTAATTTTATTCCCCTGCCTCCTTTTCAAGTACCAACAGTAGGCTCAACCGCACCAGACTTTAGTTTGCCAATTGTTGGGAGTGAGAATGATGTGCAGCTTTCAGACTACCGAGGGAAAGAACCTGTAGTGTTGGCATTCACTCGGATCTTTACCGAAAAACTATTTTGTCCTTATTGCTATCCTCACATCCAAGACTTGAAGGGACGCTATCAAGACCTTAAGGACAGAGGAGTCGAATTATTGATGATTGCCAGTACCGACCCCGTTCAAAGTCAGCAAATTGTTGACCAACTCAGCTTGCCTTATCCTTTCTTATACGATCCAGATTGCAGTATTTTTCGTCGCTATGGAGTCGGACAGGCTCTCGGCGCACCTTTACCCGCTCAGTTTATTGTGGATAGAGAAGGTCGAATCACTTTCCGACATCTGTTTTCCTTTATAGATGGTAATGCAGAGACAGATACTATCCTGAGAGAACTAGATAAGCTTTCAGGTAAATAGGGGCTTGAGTCAGAGATTACTCCGCGCCCTCAACGAACGGGGCTTATCCCCATTCGAGGACAATGTAAACTCAAGGGGCTGTGTTCTGAATTTATTTCAGAACAATGACGGGAGGAAATGCCGACGGTCAGTCGGCATATTCCACTCCCGTGTTGACAACGCCCCGCTTGAATGCGATTCAAGAGACAGCCCCTCCGAAGCCTGTCTTGATGCGCGTTCCCTTGCGCGACCGAAGGAAGTCCTTTAGGGTCTT
>NZ_LR214196.1 GCF_900659865.1 Hyella patelloides LEGE 07179 | reverse complement strand
TATTTGTTTGAGATAGTCGATTAAGCTTTTATCCATTATTTTGGGGTCTAGAAGCGTAAATTTCGAGTTTTTTGCCTCTAAAGCTTTAATTTATCTCTTTTTACTCTAGAATGAAACAGCCCTACCAGTTAATTCGTTCCTTACTTTCGTTGATACCAACCTTAGAACCTCTCAACTCCATCGGATTTTGGTAGGTGTCGATGGTCAGGGCTTCTTCTGCCATCTACCATTCTCGTGAGCATATTTCGCCCCCAGCGTATCAGCCTGATTTCGCTAGTTCAGCTTAACGGTGGATAGGAGAGTTCACTTTCGTTGTTCTTAGTTGGACGCTTGGCACTTCACCTTCTTCGGCTGATAGCTTATTGCCGTTTATCCCTGCTTCGGTTCTGGCGGTTGCTAACCTTCTCCATGACCGAGAGATATGCAGTCATCTGGACACTTCAGAGGAAGGACTTGTTACATTAACTCACCTTCACGAAAGTAAAGTTATCTCGGTTTTGGGTGTGGATAATCAAAAATGTTTTTGATTACTGGATTGCGCCCTGTGGGTCAACGCTCCAGACCCTTCCCTTTTGACCTGACAAGATATAAACCTTGTTCTAGGTGTGATGTATTCGTAGATTTTTCTACTTCGTTACTCACGGTTCGCTTAAATTAGAAATGATAGAGAAATAAAGGCGATAGAATAGAGCAGCAGCAACAATTAGAGCGATTGAAGTTAATTAGGAACTAGCTGAGGAATCAGATAAATCGATTCGGGAATTTTCATGAGATTTAAAATTTGTCTTTGAAGAAAGTTCAGAGAGCTTATTTCAGTAGAGCCGTCAGGATAAAGATACTCTCGTCAAATGACAAAAAGCATTTAATAGCTGTTCGGCAGTAGGGCGAGCAGTTTGGCGTTTGGGATTCCCCTAGAGAAAACATAGACAAAGTTGGACAGGCTTCCCTCAGCTAAGGGTTTTGAGGCGATAATTTTTCCCCTTTGGCGGACAAAATACCCCCAAATAATACTTTTATACTATATTAGACCCTAAAATTGGGGGTATTTTGTGAGGTCGCGTTGCCTGGGGTTTCCCCAGGCACTCGTGACGACCGTCCAAGCCTGTCCTACTTTGTAATAGTTTATTGGACCCCCGCATAAAGCCCAGAAATAGACTGTTTGAGTCTAGTTAATTGACGACGGACAACAAACTCCATCAAAGTAAAAACACTCAGAGCGATAGTCAGCAAAAACATCAATCCTCGAACACGCTCTTCGTCTTGAAAATAAATAGGTAGAGCAGGAAGATGACCTCGTTTAAAACGGTGAAAACCTCTTTCTAGTTGCCATTGCTCGCGGTAGGAAAGTACAGCCTGCTCCAAAGTCAGATTTTCTGGTTGAGCATTAGTCACATACAGTCTCCAACCAGCAATCATTTGCTGTTGAGCAATTTGAGACTGACAACGCTGATAAGTTAGAATGAGAGTAGTTTGACGAACACGACGAAAAGGACGATTTTGACCCCCTCTACCAGCACCTTTATATACTTTTTGATAGCTGATTTTCTTGTCAATTGAAGTAATTATTTGCTCAGAGAAAGGAACTTCAAAACCTTCTCCAATAGGGAATTCTTCATCGTTGAGATAAATTTCTTCTCTCCGAATCGGTGCATTGGCTACCCAATTTAATAGTAGTTGAGGACGAGGTTGAGACATGGCTAGGGGAAAACCATAATTTCCACCTTCACTTTCAATTAAGGCTCTATTTTTCCATGTTGAGGCTTTGGAGTCTGCTAAAAATAAAAAGTCTTTGTGACCAATAATCTTTGCTAGTTGTTGCCATGTTGGAAGATAATCAGATTCATCGGTATGGGATTCCTGGGTTTGGTAGCTCCCAATAGAGGTAATCCCATCGGGTCTCAATACTGTTCGTTTAAGCTAAAAACATGAGTTAATGAGAGTATTCGTCATCCAAATCGCATGGAACTCAAACCTTTAACTCTTATTTCCCCAAAAATCAAAGTAAGTGAAATATTTCCCGCTTTGGAATTAGTCATGTCTCATCAAGCTCTTGATGAGGCGATCAGGCGAAGCCTGCCACTGCGTGATCGCAGAAACCCATAGTCAAGAAAAACGTAACCGTCTACTTCCAACTCATCTAATTATCGCTTTAGTAATCGCTCTGAGCTTGTGGTCGAAAGACTCCGTTGTAGATGTGTTGAAGAATTTAATTCAAGGGTTATCAGCCTCATGGATACCCCAAGGAATCAGGTGGAAAACACCAAGTAAATCATCAATTAGCGAGGCTCGGCAAAGAGTAGGATGTGCTGTCATGACTAGACTCTTTGAGAAACTAGCTCGACCAATGGCAACAATGGAAACACCATCAGCTTTTTTGAAAGGATTACGATGGATGGCAATCGATGGAACGGTATTTGATATCCCTGACACAGAGGAAAATGGTCGAGTTTTTGGTTATCCAGGGAGTCCCAAGGGAACGAAGGCTGCTTTTCCCAAAGCGCGATTAGTTATTTTGGTAGAGTTGGGAACTCATCTAATTACCGATGCTCTGATCAGTCCTTATCGAATCGGAGAAAGAGTTAGAGCAATCAAACTATTGCGTTCGGTAGAATCAGGAATGCTGCTAACTTGGGATAGAGGACTTCATTCATTCAAAATGGTTCAAGCTGCTGTCAACCAACAATGTCATATTTTAGGTCGTCTTCCCAAGAACGTTAAATTTCTTCCTGTTCAGGAATTAGCCGATGGTTCATATTTATCTTGGATAAATCCCGATCATAAATCGAAGAAAAAAGGTGCAACTCGAATTCAAGTTAGAGTTATTGAGTATTTAATTCTCGAAAAAGGGGAAGAAGTAGTTTATCGCTTAATTACAGACTTGATGGATTATGAGATGTTTCCGTCTCTAGTTTTGGCTGATGAGTATCATTGGCGTTGGGAGATAGAAAATACTCTCTCCGAATTCAAGACTCATCTGAATGCTCGAAAAACTCCAATTCGCTCCAAAAAACCCAAATTGGTTGTTCAAGAAATTTATGGGTGGTTACTTGCTCACTGGACAGTACGCTCTTTAATTGTTCGTGCTTCTGCTACTACCGAGCTATCTCCTTTACAATTCAGTTTTACTGCTACTTTACGAATTTTGCGCCGAGCTATCTCTCAATTTCAACAAGCCTTGCCTTCTTCTCTCCCTTTCTTGTTCTCTTGGTTAATCTGCGAGATTACTGAACAAATCATTCCGAATCGTCAAGGTCGAACTAATCCGAGAGTTGTCAAGAAACCTCGTTCCAAATTTCAAGCCAGAAAGCCAATACATCGAACTGGTTTTACTCAACTTCAACCACTTACTTTTGCAGTTGCTTCTTCTTCTACTTAATTATTAACCGAACAGTATTG
>NZ_LR214195.1 GCF_900659865.1 Hyella patelloides LEGE 07179 | reverse complement strand
TTACCTTGAAAAGCTAATAGCTCTAAGCTAATAGCTTTAAGCTATTGAGTTTAAGGCTCCGACCTTGATGGTCGTCTACAATCAGGTTGAGTCCTTAGCTCTATCTGATTGGCTCAAACGCTTACAGCTTATAGCTTATAGCTAGGGCAAAGCCCTTTACCAGAGCGATCTTGAGCAAGATCGCCAAAGAGAGGATTTTCTTCAGGGCTAATTCAGATTCAATAAATAAATAATTTCTTTTGTGATGTCTTCGGTGAAACGATCGTCGCTACTGGCAATTTCTAATTTCTCAAAATTAAGGAAAATTTCAAAACCTAGAATAAAAATTAAAAATAATCTTAAATGGTATTTAATCTGATAAGTCTAACAGTACCTAGTAGAATTCAAGCAAATTAACCCGTGATAAAAGCATCCCAGTACATCTTGGCTCTCGATCTCGGTACAACAGGCAATCGAGCAATTTTGTTTAATAAACAAGGTAATATAGTTGGTCAAATTTATCACGAATTGACCCAGTATTATCCCCAACCAGGATGGCTAGAACATGATGCTACACAAATTTGGCAAGATACCTGTAGCTGTATTAAACAGGTAATTTCTGAGACGGGAATTGAAGCTCAAGAAATCGCTGCTATTGGTCTAACAGTACAAAGAGAAACCTGTTTACTGTGGGATAAAATCACAGGAGAGCCTTTACATAAAGCGATAGTCTGGCAAGATCGTCGTACTGCGGATATGTGCGATCGCCTAAAACAAGAGGGTTACAGCAACACAATCCAGCAAAAAACAGGCTTAATCTTAGATGCTTATTTCTCTGCTACCAAACTGGCTTGGTTAATTGATTGGGCAAAACAAAATAAACCCGATACTAATTGGGATAATGTAATTGCGGGAACTGTTGACAGTTGGGTGTTGTGGAATTTAACAGGGGGTAAAGTTCACGCCACAGATAGCAGCAGTGCTAGTCGCACTATGTTAATGAATTTGGATAACGGTAATTGGGATCGCCAGCTATTAGACTTATTTAATATCCCTGATTCTTTAATGCCCAAAATTCAGCCTAGTATGGGTTTATTTGGCACTACCGATTCCCAATTATTAGGAGCAGAAATTCCCATTACAGCTATTTTTGGCGATCAACAAGCTGCTCTCTTTGCCCACGGATGCGATCGCCCAGGCTTATTAAAATGCACCTATGGTACTGGTAGCTTTTTAGTGGCTCAAGCAGGTACTAACGTCGCCCGATCTAACAATCAATTACTTTCTACTGTGGCTTGGAGTACCAAAGACACCACTAACTATGCTTTGGAAGGGGCAATCTTTACGACAGGAGCTTGTATTCAATGGTTGCGAGATGGTATCAGGTTAATTTCTAATGCAGCCGAAACCGATGCCCTAGCTAGTGCAGTACCTAGTAGTAATGGAGTTTATTTTGTTCCTGCTTTGAGTGGTTTGGGCGCGCCTCACTGGAATATGAATGCTAGGGGAGCTTTTTTAGGCATTACAGGAGGTGTTAGTAAAGAACATCTGGTTAGAGCCGTTTTAGAAGCGATCGCCTATCAGGTAAAAGAAGTCATTGAAGCGGTTAACAAAGATAGCGAGCATCCTGTTTCTTTACTCAAAGTTGATGGTGGTGCTACTAGAAATAATTTTTTAATGCAGTTTCAAGCTGATGCTTTGGGTATCCCCGTAGAGCGTCCCAAAATTCTGGATGCTACAGCACAGGGAGCAGCTTTTGGCGCAGGTTTGGCTATTGGTTTTTGGGATGACTATCAGAGCTTAATCAATAATCGTGAGATCGATCGCGTCTTTGAACCAGGAGCAGGACAAGAACAAGCCCAAGCTAATTTTATACCCTGGTCACAAGCTGTAGCCAAGGTATTGTAGGGGTGAAATACTAGAAAAAAATTAACTAATTCGATTTAACATGGTTAACTTCTACTACTGTATGCACATTACCCCTGGGGTTAAAATCGCCTCTAATTGTTACCTCTAAAGGATCGGCTGCTGCTACAAAATCATCTAAAATCTGATTGATAGATTCTTCATGGGAAATATAGCGATCGCGGTAGCTATTGATATATAATTTTATTCCTTTAAGTTCCACCACTTTTTCATGAGGAAAATAGGTAATGTGAATTGTGGCAAAATCAGGATAACCAGAAAAAGGACATTTACAAGTGAATTCTGGTAAAGATATTTCTACTTTGTAGCGTCTACCTACTCTGGGATTAGGAAAAGTGATTAATTCTCCTTCAGAGATCTCTCTTTCTCCGTATTTCACCGCAGAGCTACTTGTATTTTCTGTAGAGTTAGCCATAGTCAATAGTATTTAAATATTTCCTTTGAGACAAGATATCAGAATAACAACATCGCGATTGGACGAGCTGGGGAAATTACAGCTTCCCTCGCCATCAATATTATTACTTAAAGTTGTCTGTAACTAAAAACCAAATTATACTAAAACAATTTGTTCAAGAATCATTTAAGTTTTTTTGCGTTACATCTCCTTGCGTATCATCAGTCACAGATTTTAATGCTACGAAATTAGATATTTTGAGATAATTATCCTAGGATAATCGTCTTTTTTTGTCAATGTTTATACTGAGGATTGAATAAAGCTTTTGTTTTTTTGTTATTGTTTTTAAATAGATTTAACTACAAAAAAACTATTTGCTTAAGTAATTATACGAAAACAAGAGGAAGACAATTTTAATAATTTAGTTATTTATACTATTCTCATCTCTTCCTTAAAATCAATACAATAGAACAAACTTAAAACAATCTTGAGTTTTTTTATTTGTTACTCAGAAAGAAATCAGTATCTAATTATCAAATTTATTACTAAGTGTAAGTAAGTAGTTTTCTTTCTTAATACATAAAGATCGAATTGATAGTATCTAAGTAAGTAAACAAAATTATTTGTATATTTCTATTTAGTTATAAATACTTACCCTGTTCTTGATTGCCTTTACTTGCTGCTTGCTGCTTGCTGCTTTCCCAAATGTTCAATTAATTTTGCACAGTATAATTACTTATTTTGGGGTTATGAAAAGTTCTCAAATTTCTTTTAGCGATCGCTATTAGCGATACTTTGCTTCAGTTTCTTGTGTAAAGTTATTTATAGTAAATAATACGTAATATTTTTTAACAACACGCTAGAATGTCACTATACGTTACTTATTTTCAAAGGTAAAATACAGTGCTTTTCTTTGGTAAACAGTATTTCGAGATTTTGCTCTTTTTTAGTTTCCACACAATGACTAATAAATACATCACTGGATAGATGAAAATCTTGTGAAAGAAATGTAAATTTTTAGATAAAGTTTACATTTTGGTTGATATTTTAGACTAATAACAATCATAATTAATGGCGGAGTGAACACAAGCTCGGTCTTGTCTTGACGATTATTC
>NZ_LR214194.1 GCF_900659865.1 Hyella patelloides LEGE 07179 | reverse complement strand
ATCCTTCCTTTGCAAATCTTTCTAACTCAGGAACTAAATAACGTTTTCCTTGGGGGTCATCCTTACTAGATGTTAACCCCATCTCTACTCCTAATAAGGCAAGAGTGGGAAGCTCGTGTGAACATAAAGCAATTGCCTTGAATCCTCCCTCTGTGATTATTAACAGAGGAATATCATTAATCTTGTAGCATTTTTGTTTTAATGAAGAAAGATTGTTCCAGTGATATTTGTCTGTGGGATGGGCGGGTAATAATGCATCGTATTCGTCTCCTAATGCCGTTCTGTATTTGGGGGCTTTCTTCCCTGGTTTGTTACTCCAGGGTTTGTGAGGGCGCAGTTGATATTGACCATTTGCTCCTTCAATTAAGATACCTCCTGATTTGGCTGGGTATCCCAGGTATTCTGTTGCTTGGGTTTGGCTTAAGGTTTGACATCCCGCTTTAATCCAGGAGGGGTTTAATCCTCTTTTGACACAACAATGCTCGTAATCTGACTCCGATAACTGATTTTGGCGAAGCTTGGGTGGTGCTACGATACTCATGCTGCACCTCGGTTTCTTGTTTTTTCTAGCTGAGTCGCTTCAAATCCAGTCAAACCATTTCTCCAGCCTACAGAATATAAATCTGTATCCAAGTTGATTTGTGCTTCAGGAAAATTTCGATCTATATTTAATTTAGTCATGATTTCAATCGTGATTTTTTCTGAGGAAAAGCGATTGTCTCATCCGCCAAGATAAATGCAATCGCTATCTTCCTCTTAGTGTTTTCTATTTTATACACAACTAAAGGAAGATGCAACTGGTTTGTTAATATCTGTGTGTATAAAATAGAAGTATCTCAAACTATATTTTTACCAAGATGGCAAAATCAGCAATTTATCCACAGGGCAAAAACCCCAATTCTTTGGCTAATTTAAGCAAAACCGAAGGTAGACCCCTACAATATTCCAGTAAGAAAGAAAGAAAGAATATTTCTGTTACTCCAGAAGGTTGGGAAGGAATTGGTAAATTAGCTCAAGAGTATGGTTGTTCTAACAAATCGGAATTTTTAGAAAAATTAGGTAGAGGAATTATTAAATTAGAAATTTCTGCCTAAATCTGATTTTTACTATCTTGGTTCATAATTAACCTGACTTACTACGAAAAAGTCAGGTTTTGTTATTTCAAAGCTTCAAAGACTCCACTCCCTTCTACCCACTCTTTGATTGAATCAGCTTCGAGAGGGCTATGAGGGCAAGTTGATACACTCATGCTACACCTCCTCTTCTAACGCTTCTGCTTCTGGTTCTTTGACCTGTAGGTATTACGTCTACTGCGAAAAATCTCACTGTCGAATGTGCTTCTTCTAAATGTTGAAAGCTCTCATTGAGTGCATTCTCTATCTCATTTTCTCCTTCCAGGATGATGTATTGATTCGATTCTGACTTATACACTCTTAGCACTGGTAATCCTGCTGGCTCTATTCCTTCTCCCGTTACTAAGACAAAGGACAATACTGGTAAACTTTCAGCCATAACTCTATATCCTACTTTAATACTACGAGACTCCTGGATTGCTTCTCTAGAGGCTTGAAATCTTTCTGCTTTAATGTCGATGGCACTCAAGGAATGAAGGCAGAGTTATCCTTGAGGGTGAAGACATCTCTATCAACTGCGATGTCAGTCTCTGATTGTCTGCCACTACACTCTTTAACTTTTGCTCCAGTTTCTTGACTTCTTGAGCTAGCTTTAAAAAGTCTGACAAATAACCCAGAGCTAGTCGGGATGCTTGTTGGGGATTTTGCGCTAGATAACGTCTTTCTTTTTCGATGACAAATTCAGTTTCTAAATTTTTCATAATTCTGGGATGGTTGAAGGGACTAAAATTTCCACAATTAAAGCCACCACTACATCGATTGGTAATGGTGGCTGACGGTTCTTAAAATTCAGTCGGGATTTCTACTCCTAATTTTTTCGCCCAATACTCTCTTTGTCCCAGTGAATAACCTGACCAGTAGCTTTGTTCTTCTACTTGAGTTGGTTCTGAGTTCATTAATCCCTCAAACCAACCTAAAGAATATAAATCTGTATCCAAGTTAATTTGTGCTTCGACTGCTGCTCGACTGTTCTCTGCTCGTTGCTCTTGTTCTTGCTCTAGTGCTATATTGATAGTCATCATATACTCCTGTTTTGGGGTGTTTTCAAAAGGCGGGTTTAGTTTTCCAGACATCACCGCCTTTTGTTATGTCTACTATACTCCATATTTGGAGTATAATCAACTGGCATATGATATTTTTTTTGATGATATACTAATTATTAGTCTTAACGCACAATGGAGTATGCAGTCTATGTCTAATACAATGTCCGTCAAAAATATCCTGACCAAGCTTTTGAGAGAACAAAATATTACTCCTTACGCCTTTTGGAAAGCTTTGGATATCGGTCAAAATACTGCATACCGTCTTTGCAATGACCCTGATAGCATTCCTAGTAAAAAAATCATGGACAAAATCCATGAGGTTTATCAGTGGCTTCCTGGCGATTACTTGGTTAGCGACGATGACTGGAATCTGTGGCTCGATTCTTTATCTGAAACTGAACGCCAAGAAGTTTTAGATGTTGCTACTTCTTACACTCGTAAAACACCTGACGGCAGAATTAAGAGAAATAATTCTTCTAAACTCATTGACCTTCCTGGTGTTGCTGCTTAGCTCTTTGCTTATTTTTTTCTTCTATAGTTTCTCGAAGATTATCTTTCAACTATAAAAGCCCAGCTTTTGCTATTGCTTAAGTTTCATCTTGTCTGACCATCTTGTCTCAATTTGATTGCAAGTCTTAACATTTCAACATTTCATACTACACAATGATTCTAGGGTTTGATTCCAGGGATTGCTCAACCCTCACCAAGATATTTAAAGGAAGATCGCCAACTTTCCCAAGAAAAAAGCGATAACCAATTCCGTTATCGCTCTCCTTGATTTTTCTCAACTATTACTTGACAATCCTTTGGGGAAAGGTTCGCTAACAACCGTTGATTCTCTTTTTGAGTAAAAGCTCTCTTTTGCTACTCTATTTTAGCATTAAGACGGGCGATCGCTTTTAGCTCTGAAAAGACATTCTGCTGAAGTGAAGCGCGCAATTCTGCCTCGATTTGTTCCAAAAACAGCTTTGCTAGAATTATTCTGCCAGTGAAAGCAATATGGTGAGGTGGGTATTGCCCACTCTAAACTTTTTAGTTAAACAGTCTCTTGTCGAAGAATCTTGGGAAGGGCGATCTCGGCAGAACCGAGCCGTTGCACGCACAGCGAAGCTGATCTCGAAGAAGATCGCTCTTGAAGTCAAAAACAATAATCGCTGCCTCTTGATGGATTCGGGAGACTTAAATCAAAATCTAACATTGTGCTAATATATTAATAGCCGAGTTAACACGGTTGAAAAAAAA
>NZ_LR214193.1 GCF_900659865.1 Hyella patelloides LEGE 07179 | reverse complement strand
AAAATGGCGAGCGGGCGACATGAACGCCTGGGAAACCACAGGCGACGCGCCCTTGCCTTTAGACCAACTTCGGGCTTTATCTAACTCCTGACTGCTGACTGCTGACTCCTGACTTCAGCCCGAAGGGCGTGGTAACAATCATAATTTCGTTAATTTAATCGAGAATATCAAAGACAGTTTAACTATTCAAAGCGATCTCGCTCTCTGTGAGGCTCGTGCGCGGTTGCAAAATTTTACCGATCTATGAATTTGATGCCAAAAATATGGTTAATGAGCGGAGTGGTAACCTTTTGTTACTGGTTTCCCAATCTTGTTCAAGCTCAAGTAGTTCCTGATAGTACAACCCCCACTACCAAGATAACTGGTGATTGTTTAGTTCAATGCGATATTACAGGGGGAGTTCGAGCAGATAGTAATCTGTTTCATAGTTTTCGAGAGTTTAACATCGGTATTGGAGAAAGCCTTTATTTTGTCGATCCTGGAGTAGCTAATATTTTCAGTCGAGTTACAGGTAACAATAGTTCAGAAATTCTTGGCAATTTAGGGGTAACAGGAAACGCTAACTTATGGTTGATTAACCCCCAAGGAATTATTTTTGGTAACGGTGCAACCCTAGATGTTAATGGTTCATTTGTTGCTACCACTGCTGAGGAAATTGCTTTCGGAGATCGCGGTTTTTTCTCTGCTAACCCAGATTCTCAAGAAAATTTACCCCTTTTAACCGTCAATCCTTCAGCTTTTTTCTATCGTCAGATGGGTCAAAATGAACCTATTACTATAGAAGGAGCGTCTTTAGCTGTACCAGATCGAGAAAACATAGTATTACTGGGCGCGCAAAACAGCGAATCTATTCCAGGTGTTTCCCTTCAAGGAGCAACTATTAGTGCATCCCAAGGTAATATCCAAATAGGTGCAATAGCAGCAGATGGAATTATCAAAATCGATCCTGACTTTCAGTTAGAGTTTTCAGAAGACATTGCTAGAGGAGATATTACTGTTGCTCAAGGTAGCGTAATTGAATCATCTGGTATGGGTGGCGGAAGTATTAATATCCGAGGTGGAGAATTAAATGTTAGTGGAAATTCTCAAATACGATCTCGAACATTAGGCGATACAGACGGTGAAGATATTAGCATTACTGCGAACACTTTAAATATCAATGGAGGACTAATTTCTTCTTCTAGCTCAGGAGCGGGCAAAAGCTCCAATATCATAATTAATACAGAAATTCTGAATGTTTCAGGATACGGAGCAGACAGTTTTCAAAACTTAATTAGGCGAGGTGTTACTGGTAACTTAAGCGTAGAGGAGAATGAAGTTTCAGGAATTATCACTTTGGCGAATAATACTGGTGCAGCAGGAAATATCAATGTGGAGAGTGACAACATAGTATTTACTGATGGTGCGTTTCTTGGTAATGCTATCTATAGTAAAGGTCAAGGTGGTGATATAGACATTACCGCTACCCAAAACATTGAATTAATTCGCTCTGGTGTGTTGTCTCTCTCTGCCCTTAATAGTGTGGGTAACACAGGAAATGTAACCATTAATGCTCAAAAATTAATTGTTCAAGATGGTTCGCTGATTTCTACTTCAACTTTAGGACAAGGAGAAGGAGGCGATATTACAATTGAAGCGGAAGAATCAATAGAGTTATTACGAACTCCTGCAAGCTCAATTTTACCAACATCAATCTTTACTAATAGTGTTTCTCCTAATTCAGGAGATGATACTTCTCCTAATTCGGGAAATGCGGGAAACTTAAACCTTAGTACCAAAACCTTAATCATTCAAGATGGCTCGCAAATCTCATCTGCTAGCGGTTTATTAATTGGTGAGGGAGAAGTTTTGCCTTCTGGTGGTGCAGGAGGCGATATTAAGATTCATGCTGATGAGTCTGTAACAATTAGCGGTAGTTCTGAAAACGGCATTTTTCCTAGTAGTATTCTTAGCAGTACGGGGATTAATAGTAATAAACCCGCAGGTAATATCACGATTGACACAAGTAGATTTTTTTTTGAAGGTCAAGCTTTGATTTCCGCCTCTTCTGTAGGTGAAGGAAACGGAGGCGATATTGAGATTAATGCTGATGAGTTTATGCAAATAAATGGTTCTAATGAAACTTTACCAGCACTTATAGCAGAAAGTTCCTCTGGGGTTGGAATTCCAAATATTGATTTAACACTTGTCAGAGGTGCCTTGCTAGCAATAACGGCTGTTGGTGAAGGAGGAAAAATAAAGCTAACAACTCCCATACTTAATTTAGACAAGAGTTCTCTAATTTCTACTATTTCTTTCGGTAGTGGCAATGGCGGAAATATAGAAATAGAAGCCTCTCAAAAAGTAGAAGTTAGTAATGATGTAATTATTTCTACCGCAACTTTAAGTTCAGGAGATGCTGGAGATGTCAATATAGATACCAATCAACTGATAGCTAATAATAATTCCATTATTACTACCTTTTCTTCAGGTTTAGGTAAAGCAGGAGATATGACTATTAACGCCGATAAAATTAATCTCGAAAGTGGAGGCTCTCTCAATGCAACTACTCAATCTGGCGAAGAAGGTAATATTGATCTCACAATTGCTGATTCCCTAAAATTGGGAGATCGCGCAAGCATTACTACCAATGCTGGCAATCAAGGAAGTGGAGGCAATATTAAGATAGATACTGGCTTTTTAATTGCATTTCCTAGTAGTAGTATCACTGCAACAGCGAATAATGGTCAAGGAGGTAACATCGATATTAAAGCTCAAGAACTTTTTGTTGCTTCCCCCAATCAAATCGATGCTAGCTCTGATTCGGGAATCGATGGCAGAGTTAACATTGAGCGTTTTAATAACAATTTACGCAACAATTTGACTAAATTACCCGACAAAACCCTAGAAAGAAGCAATCAAATAGTTTCCCGTTGCGGTGCTGGTGATGAATTGGCTCAAAATAGTTTTGTTTACACTGGCAAAGGTGCTTTACCCCCTAGTCCTCTTGATGGCAATTTTTATAGTGATGAATTTCTCGTAGATTGGGGAACAGAAACTAGCGAATTTGAGTTACACCAAGTTCATCAGTCACCAAATACCGAAATAGTTGAAGCTACAGGTTGGATAGTTAGCGACAGAGGAAATGTCGTTTTAACCTCGGAGAAACCGTCTCAAATTTTACTACCTCAATATTGGGATACTTGTCCTTTTGGTAATGACAAGTGATTAATTATTAGTTATTAGTCATTAAATTTAAAAATATATTGGGGTTTTTCTGCACCTGCTTCCTCTGCTTCCTCTGCCTGCTTTCTTATTGTTTCTTGCTTCTTCGCACAAATTGCTAAAATTAGTAAAGAAACCAGCTTTGTTTTATTAAGATCGGGAAAATTTGAGGCAATATGTCAGAACAACAAAAATTACTCTTAGTAGACGATGAACCA
>NZ_LR214192.1 GCF_900659865.1 Hyella patelloides LEGE 07179 | reverse complement strand
TGGAACTCAAACCACAGACTGTTGTTTTACCGCAGGGACTTAACACCAGGGTCAAACATAGATGCGGTATGCTTTTTGGCAAATAGCGATCGCCTTTTTTGTGAGAAAAGCGGGAATAACGCTACCGACCACCTCTAACATCTAAAGTAACCTCAACATTAATATCTCTCTCGCTCTGACCCAATATCTTAACCCTTCTTACCTTCCCCCGATAGGGAGAATAAACAGACACCAGGGTTTCTAATTCCTCATCAACCTTATCTAGTTGAGTTTGCAGCGAGTTAATCTGCTCCTGCTGCTTCTGCAATGAAGTTTGATAGTCAGATACTTTGAGAGAGTGTTCGTACTGCTGTTTTTGATAGTTGAGTTTGGCTTCATCAAGTCTGGCGATCGCCTTTTCCACATTAATAGAAGCTTCTAGCTCTCTACGCTTCAAGTCTGCTAATTCCTGAATCTTCTCTGACTCGAATACCGAGGAGTAAAAGGGGTCTTTAAAGTGAAGTGATGAGTCAAAGTTATCAATCTCGCGAACAATGACATCTAGATTAAACTGTGCCTGTTTGAGTGCTGCTAGTTCTGTTTGAAACTTGGGTATAGGAACTGTTTTGAGTTGATTGAGGGGTAGACTGGCTTGGGCGATCGCTGTTTCCAATCTTTCCTTTTTGGCTAGTAGTTTGGCTTTGGTAGAAGTGCGATCGCTGATGATATCGCCTGGGTTTATTCTCTGACCTTCGGTTACTTTGAGTTCGTCTAGTTGATTGATAGTCAGGGTGATGATGTGACGGCTGCGACTGTAAGGGGTGGTAGTTTCGGTAACTGGTTCGGGTTGGTTTGCTTGGGTTTGTTTTGTGTTGGTGTTGGTGAGTGCGATCGCGCCTATTCCCAATATGACATACCCTAAAACTTTTACAACAGACCAGTTTCTCTTCATCGCAGTTACTAATATTAGTGTTCTACTTCTGTCTTAGTCTATTGAGTTGGTTTTGGGTGCGATCTGGGTTCGGGGACGGGCGATCGCTATTGTATTCGACCTGTCAACAATTTGAATATTCATCAAATTAATTTTTTTTGTATCATTGGCATCTATTCAGAGAATCCCGTTCGATCTGCAACTGCGAAACTGTAACTGATTTGTCGGATATTTCAGTTTCAATATAGGTTTTCATTTGAGACCAACTTGAGTTAGCTAGTTCTTCAGATAAGTTAAAAGAGGAATTGCCGACTGGGTATAGTACTACAACCTGATTTTTCGATGATTTAGCCATGCAAATTGTAGCTCTAAATAGTGAGTTTGGTTGATTTATTTTGTTAATGAGATTAGAAATATACGGCACTTCTTTTGGATTATTTTCATAAAGTTTAGTATCCTTTTGTTGAGGTAAAATTGTCAAATAATATGGCTTTTTAGCCAGAGGATTCATTTTAAATCCATCAAAAAAAATTAAGTAAAGAGTAGCTATAATACCAATAACTATCCACATCCAAAATAAGGTTCTTTGAAGAGTTTTTACATTTATTTTAAATTGTTTAGACTGAGATTCAATAGTATAGTCATGGGTCTGACTTTCTAGATAGTTCTGGTATGCATTTGAATCAAAACAAACTTGCAAGGGTAATAAGTTCTTAACTTGACTGGTAATAGCTATACCGTCATTTTTATCAGGCATAGAGCCGTATATCTCATTTTTCCATTCATGTTTTAGGATATCTACCGCTTCAATAGTTAGTAAAATAGGATTTTTGACCAGATGACTGTATATAGAACCAATAATAGAAATTAGTATTATAAATAATGGTGAAATAATCGTAGCATTTGCAGTTATTGCAACACCAACACCAGTTAATAAAAATGCTTGAGTAGTTAAAAACCAATTAATTCTTTCATTTAAAAGCGTTCCTTCATGTTCGATTATGCTTCGATAAGTACGAAAAAGCTCAAGCCCCAAAGCAGGATCGTTGATTTTATTCATCTTCCCTGCTTGTGTTATCTTATTATCTAACGATTGGGTTGATTTTCGTAAAAGATATAAATATTCTGTGGCATTCTTGAGTATCGATTTACCATAGTCTTTTTGACTTGTTATGTCAGCATCATACTCTAAGAAACTATTAATAATTTTGTCAATAAGAGAATCATAATTTGAGTCATTATTTAGTGATTCTCCAAATTCCAAAAGTATCTTGAGTTTTCTTTCATATAAATCAATATTATTATTGTCGATATTTTGGCTAGAAATTTGTTTTAATAAATTTCTAGTTTCTTGTTTTATTGTTTGTTCCAATAATTTTTTTTGTTTATTTTTATTTTGTGAATTCATTTTTGCATCTAAATTTAATCTACATAAATTTTTAATCTTATTAACTAAATAATTAAAGAACATAAAATTATTTACTGTCATTTTAAAACTGCGATTGCCTTAACTACAGATATCTCTTTAGTAATTCTTTTAGTTTTTTAAGTTGACAGGTTTCGGCTAAAGTACGTATCTGTCGGATAAAAGAGATTAGTTAAGGTCGATCGCTTTGTAATCTGTCGATTTAGGATAATACCTCTCGAATGTCTCCTTGCATGGTTAGATTTAAGAGTTGATTTAATTCTTCTACTGTGGGAATTGCTGTTGATATCGGCTTGGTGTTAGTTTTAGCAGAAGTATCTGTATCTAGAAGCGATAGCTATATCTATAGAAAGTATCCATGTTAAAAGAATAATCTGGATAAGTAATTAGCAAAGCTTCATCATCGTACATAATATTGATTATCTCTATCAATTTTTATCAATATTATTCTAAAGTCTCGATCTTAATTAACTTAATCTCTACCGTACCCACTGCATACTGTTCTCTCAATAACGCGATCGCCCTATCCAACCCACAATAATTAAACTTAACTCTACTCCCCACCAAAGAAGCCGTAACCATCTGCTTTGACTCGATGGGTATGTTCACATCTTCGGGAAAATCAATTACTAATTCTCCGTTCAAATAGATGTCTGCATCGGGATAAGAGTTTTGTAATTCTTCTAGTTGTGCAATAGGACTTTCATCATTAAAAGTCAGATTCCTAATTTCAGTAGTTGCAGTTTCCCCTACTTCAGTAGTAACTTTGCTAGTAATTATCTGTTGACCAGTTTTATAAACACCTTGACC
Source organism: Hyella patelloides LEGE 07179 (assembly GCF_900659865.1). GTDB lineage: Bacteria > Cyanobacteriota > Cyanobacteriia > Cyanobacteriales > Xenococcaceae > Hyella > Hyella patelloides. Next base: position 301 of record NZ_LR214192.1, on the reverse strand, counting down.
ATCAGTAACGATAAACTCTTTACCTTCATTACCAATAATCAAATACTTTCCATCAGCATTAGTCCTATCCGATGCCCAATAACCTTTAATTTGAGCATAAACCTTATTAGTTGCTGCATTCTGGTTATACACCTGCACGATACCATCTCTCAAACCGAGATTTTGCGAGACTTTCTGAGAGGATGTACGAAAAGTCTAAAATATAACTTCTAAGTACAAATAAACTAGAAGTTATGAATCCAAGAAAACCTTATTCCACAGATATTTCTAATCAACAGTGGACTATTTTAGAACCTTTAAT
>NZ_LR214191.1 GCF_900659865.1 Hyella patelloides LEGE 07179 | reverse complement strand
CTTACTGAACTATCACCTTTCTCGATCGCGCTGACTATCTTCTCTCGAAAATCCACCGAATAAGCTTTCATTTACGATCTACTTTTACAATGCTTGATTGTCCCACATTTAGATGCAAACCGCTGTAGTAGTTTTAGAGTTTTTTCTTAAGAAAAAATAATTTTCTATTTATCTAGCTAATGAGTGAGAATTTACATGAATATTGTATAAAGCTGCTAATCTTTCTGTATCTTTCATATTTTAAAAATTAGGCGTTGGTGAATGCATAATGCTGAGACAAGTTTTTACTAATCTATACTGTTATTCAAAATTATTTCAAAGCTTATAGCCTATAGCTTATAGCTTATAGCTACGAACCGTATTATTTTGGGTGACATTACTTAAATCAGCAACGCCAAAAATTACTAATTAGGAGACTCTGCATATCTAACTAATTCCCCTAGTTTTTGACGCAAAGTTTCTAAACCTAAACGCTTGCTTGCAGAAATAAACACAGCTAAAGGATATTCATCTTTTGCTTTAGCTAAAGTTTTGCTGGTTGCGCGATCTAATTTATTAAAAGCAAGTAAAATAGGGCCAACCGCTATGGGCATTTCTTGTAAAATCTTCATTACCGAACGAATTTGATTTTCCCAAGCAGGATGGGAAAGATCGACTACATGAAGTAAAGCATCTGCTTCGGTTACTTCTTCTAAGGTTGCACGAAATGCATCCACTAAAGAGGGTGGTAATTCTTGGATAAAACCTACTGTATCCGTCATTAAAATCGTAATTAGTTCTTCGGTAACAGGATCGGGAACGGGTAAACGACGAGTGGTAGGATCGAGAGTAGCAAATAGCTGATCTGCTGCATATACCTCTGCATTAGTAAGAGCATTAATTAAAGTTGATTTTCCAGCATTAGTATAACCAACGATCGCTATTGTGGGAACTTCTTGTTTTTGTCTTTGTTGGCGTAACCTAGAGCGATGCTCCTGTAAGCGATTGACTTCTTTTTGTAGGTTGGTAATCCGCTTTTGGATGGTACGTCTTTCTGTTTCTAGTTTAGTTTCTCCAGGCCCTCTTGTACCAATACCACCCCCTAAACGTGACATGGCTTTACCTCTACCCATCAGACGAGGAAGCATATACTCTAGCTGGGCTAATTCTACTTGTAGTTTCCCTGCACTGGATTGGGCGCGTTGGGCGAAGATGTCTAATATTACTTCAGTGCGATCTACTACTCTGACACCAAACTGCATTTCTAAATTACGTATCTGTGCGGGAGATAAGCTACGATCGAATACTACCAAGGTTGCACCGAGAGTTTGTACTCTTAAGGCGATTTCTTGTACTTTACCCCCACCCACTACAGTTTGCGGATGAGAGCGCGATCGCTTTTGAGTAATAGTTTGTAATACTTTGCCCCCTGCTGTGTCTACTAAACGGGCTAATTCGGCTAAACTAGAGGTGGATTCTTGCTCTGTAGCACGATCTGTTTGTAATCCAACTAATATCACCAGATCGTGACCTTCTTCTACCTGTTGCGCGATATATTCCCTTTCAAACTCTGCTTCTAAACCTTCTACCAAATCAAAAAAGTCTTCATCGGTAACAGCTTCTAAACTCATGGATTCAGAAACCGTCCAATAGTCTTTAATGTCTAATTTAAAATCAGGTTGGGGTAATAGGTGCGCTAAGTAAGCCTCTTTAATATATCCTGTTGCACCACCACCTTTTCTAAATTTACCCGTACCAGTGAGGGTAATTACAACCAGCGCATCTAACCTCTGACGTAGCATTGCAGTGAGGCTAGATTCTTTAGGGGGACTATCATTTAGTTTGGCGGTAATGCAGCGAATACCACAAAGCCTTTCTGCACCATAACGAGGCAATTCTAAAGGGGGAATTTGAGTCTGTCCAGGAGTGCCTACACCTACCCTAATTACCTGTCCGCGACGGTTAATATAAGCACAAACCGAGTCATCAATTGCTGTAGCAACTGCTGCTAAACTTTGAGCAAATTCAGGAGTGGTTAAGCGATCTCCTGGCAGTCGTTGATGGTACAATTTTTTTAACTGCTTAATTTGGTTTGTCTTTAATCCTTTGTAGTTGCCGTAGATAGTATCGATAAGTCCGATCCCTAAAATAAGTTTGTAATTATGACCTATATTTTAGCGAGATCGATTTGGTAAATTGCAACACTTTTGAGATTTTTTAACAGAGCGATCGTTTTTAAGAGTAATTCTGTAACCAGTAGTCAGTTATTTGTTGTTGGTTGGTTACCGATAGCTTAAATTAGTATGCTTTTATTATGATAATACAACGCAAAATATTTTTATAACAACAGTTACTTTTTTCCTCAGTTATGAATAACAAATGGAATATTATTTGGAAAAGTTATTACCAACAAGCTAGGCTGATGCAAATCAGTCCAATAGCCAAATAATTTACTACACAGTTTTCATGTCGTTATTTGCTAGCTCCAAGAAAGTTTTTCGTTTGGAGAACATAGATTGTCCAAAAAGGTCATCGATCCATTGAGATAGGTCAACTGAAGGAAGTAACGCAGAGCAAATTTTCCAAGGACAATTCAGTAAATTAATTGCCCAATTAACTAATCTCTCGGCATTAAAATAACGACATTGCGCTCGTTGAGAAGGAGGAGCTAAGAAAGCTAATTCTGTTTGTTGCAATTGTTGTTTACAGCGAGAAAATCTGGAAAATCTGGAAAATCTGGAGCAATCCCTAATTCTTTTTTGAGTAAGTTTGCCATAGAATGGGTCACATCATAGGTAGACATCACTTGTGGGTGCTTTTCTTGATAGAGTTTAATTCCTTTTTTCAAATTGCTACCATTATCTGCCACAATTTGCCGAGGAATTCCTACCTTAGTAGTTAGTGATGACAAAATTTCTTGAATCCATTCTCCCGTGGCTGATTGGGTAACTTCAATGCCCAAAATTTCCCCATCTGTATGTTTTAAAGCCCTTCCTTCTTTTAAGACCTGTGATTGCCAAATTTTCTCCGAAATTCCATAAATTACTAACGCTTTTTCTCGTCCTAATTCTAAGGTTAAATCGACAACATACAGCAGTTTGCATCTAAATGTGGGACAATCAAGCATTGTAAAAGTAGATCGTAAATGAAAGCTTATTCGGTGGATTTTCGAGAGAAGATAGTCAGCGCGATCGAGAAAGGTGATAGTTCAGTAAGAAAAGTTGCACAACGTTTTGGAGTTAGCAAAAACTGTGTTCAAAAGTTAGTCACTCAGAAGCGAACAAAGGGGCATATCCTTCCAGGCAAGCAGGGTGGCTCGATGGTAAGTCCTGTTATGAAATATCAAGCCCAATTGATAGCTATCTTTGAGAAACAGAATGACGCGACTTTAGCAGAATATTGTGAACTGCTCTATGATGAGACAGGGCTATGGGTGAGTCAAAGTACTATGTGTCGAACATTCCAGCGATGGGAATTGCCCCTGAAAAAAAAA
>NZ_LR214190.1 GCF_900659865.1 Hyella patelloides LEGE 07179 | reverse complement strand
AAAAAAATCAAACCATAATTATCTCAAGACATATCCCAAGAATCAAAAAAGTATCTCAGAGCTATGGTTAGACTATGCTAAAGAGTTTTTAGGAGAAACGAACTATCTCAAACAAAATAGAGTTATGCTCAATTATAATCAATGGGTTTGCGATCAAGAGTACCGAAAAAATATTGCTAAAAAATTAGATTTTAATTTCTGCGACACTGGTTTTAATGTAGTCAAAAACTATGGTGGTGGTAGTTCCTTTGATGGCACAAAATTCAATAATCAGGCTACTAAAATGGATGTCTTAAATAGATGGCAAAATTTTATTGACGATCCAGAGTATCGCCAAATGTTTAACAGCGAAATTATGGAATATTCACAAAAAATATTTGGTTCAATAAAAGGTACAGAAGCTTTGAAAAGCTAGTCTGACTAATCTATAATCATTTCAATTTACAATCAAACCAAAGTATTACATCATTTTTGAGTAGTACTCTGATTCTTAGCTAGACGATCGAAATACTTATTTAATAATGGTGCGATTAAACTATGAAAACGATTTAAAATCGTCATTTCTAAACCAGGCGCGATCGTAAACTTTTGTTGATTAATACCTTTAATAATTTCTTGCGCAACTCCTTCTGCACTCCAGGTATCTGCGGTAGCGGTGATAGCTTTTGTTTCAGGAGGTTTTGTTTTATTTTCGGCTGCTAGTTGGGGGGTATCGGTATCAGGAGGATAGACAATGGATACTTTAATTCCACAGGGTTTTAGCTCTCCTCTGAGGGATTCGGCTAACCCTCTTAAAGCAAATTTTGAGGGACTGTAAGCAGTATAGCCATACAAGCCAACTAAACCTGCACCAGAAGAGATTAACACAATATGACCCTTTTGGGCTGTTTCCATAGCAGGTAATACGGCTTTAACAGCGTAAAGAGAGCCAAAGTAGTTCACTCTCATGGTTTGCTCAAAATTTTCTACTGGAATATCTTGAAAATAGCCAGGAATAGCGATTCCCGCAGAAGTAATTAAGAGATCGGGTGTTCCTTGTTCGGCGATCGCTTTTTGAATGACGCTTGTAATTTCCGATAGTTGAGCTACATCCGCGACAAAATGTAAAATTTTTTGTTCAGAAGTCAGAGCAGAACCAGCAATCTCTTGTGTTGCAATCTTCAGCTTCGTAGCATCACGGGCAATAATAGATATGTTGGCACCACTACTAGCTAATAGTTTGGCTACTGCCTTACCAATACCGCTAGAACCACCTGTAATAATAGCGTGCTTTATCATTATATTATGTAGACATTAAACTATTTAAATACTTTTAGTTGTCAATTTTTCATTGATTTCTGGTAATTTCAATAAAATTCCTGCAATCAACCAATAGTAGATAGCTACAGGCTCAATGATTAGGGGATAATAGTATGTGTTGTAGCTAATTAAGACAATAAATAGCCATAAACACAAGCTAAAACGCCACAAAGAACTTCTCTTCAAAGAACGATAAGCTTTGAACGTAGTGTAAGTTATCAACGAAACAAATCCGAAAAATACGATAGTTCCTAACCAGCCAATTTCGTAAAGTAATCGAGGATAAAAAGTTTCAATCAAGGTGACTTTTCCTAATTTCCGAGCAGCACTGGCAGCTTTTCCGACACCAGAACCTAAAATTTCAAGTCCACTTTGATTAATCCATTTAAACTGATTAACAATGAATTCTTGAGGTGGAGAATATTGCCAACGAGCAATAATACTATCTAAAGCAGAGCCAAATACTCCAAAATTATTAGCAATTAGAAACAATAATAAAAATACCAAAAACAATTTATAAGATAACCTTTTTTTATTAGGTTCTGTCGCAAACATTAAAACTAAAAAGACTATTGGGACAAGTAAAGTAGCAGTAGTTTGACCAGAAATAATCGCAGCGACTAACACTAAACCAATAGTAAATGCATTAATAATACGCCATAGCAAATCTGACTCATAAAAGTAAGCACTCATCGAAAAAAAACTACCAAAAATTAGAAACCAAGCCCATTGCCAAGGAGCATTAAAAGTACCAGGTAAACTAATCAAGTTTCTCACAGGATTATATAGTAAAGAGCCACCAACAAAACATCTTGCTTGTAGACTTGCTCTAGTAGATGCGGGATGAGGTAAATCAACACTACTAGGACAAATTCCTGTAGTTAAAAAAAGATATTGAATTAAACATAAACTACAGCAAATAGCAAATGAATATGAAAACGCGGAAAAAAAGTTAAATCTTGGTTGCGATCGCGTATGAGATAATAACCACAAACTAAAAATGGAACATAACCAATGAGAATTTTTAAGCCGATAATTCCCATCAAAATTGGTTGACCTGGTACAGAACCTGATAATTGTTGAGGAACATTAACTAAAAATAAAGTTAATAAGCAAGTACCTAATAAAACCAAGCTACCAATTAAAACTGATTTTGCTGTTTGTCTAAATTGTTTTAACCAGTAACTAGATAATAAAATAGCTATCAGTGCAGGAAAATAAAAAACATCTTTTGCTAAATGAAAAATAGGATACAGTGTAGAAAAAACAACCTTACCACCAACTGCACTATAAACAGAACCAAAAGAATAAGTAATAGTTCCTGTGAGGGGTAAATAGATTAAAAACAACCACAAACTTTGACGGGGAAATCTATAAGCTACTCCACAGATTATTACTAATAATGCTCCTAGAATGCTAACAGCTAAGTTAACAAAAATTGCCAATATTGAGCTTACTAAAAAGGCAACTACTATTGTAGTAATAATAATCAAGAATTCTTTATTACTTAATTTCATTATTTTTGGCAATGATATTGATTACATCTACAATTTTTACGAAGTGAACGCAAGCTCTGTCGTTTTATTTATCCTCAAATGAGGACGGCGGAGTACTATTCACAAAATATAAACTTCACTAAGTATTCACATTTCATTTTTAGACTAAAACCATAACTGAAATAGCGACATGAAAATAATGCGTCAAAACAATGTTAACTCTTAACGCTGAAACTTGGACATTTGATATCGATCTTCAAGAAACAGCAGAAAAACTGATTTCAAAAGCTCAAATACCAGGTGTAAGAACGGAAGAACTAAAACTGAGAGTAGAGAATAATGTATTGACTATTTTGGGGGAACATTAAGAAAAACGATGTGCTAATGATGATTTTCTTGGTCAAGAATTACATGATGGTAAATTTAGTCGTATAGTGGGTAATCCCACTAAAATAAAAGCGGCTTTGCCTCATGGTGGTATGAAAAGCGCAAAATTTTACTTTTTCATTAATATTCAAGAGGCTTAAAGCTTAGAAGCTCCGAAGCTCAGAAGCTCCGAACAGTATTACTATCGGTTTCATACCTGTCTTGAACGAGTTGCTCATTGAGGGAAACCCAAGGGGCTGATTCTGTCGTTTCACGGCAGAACTCTTCTGCCCCGCCCAAGACCCCTAAA
>NZ_LR214189.1 GCF_900659865.1 Hyella patelloides LEGE 07179 | reverse complement strand
TTCAAAATGATTGACCACAAAATTCGTTAGAACCAGGCCATGTTTTGAGACGATCTGAGCGATTTGTGTGACTAATCCAATCTCATCAATTATCCCTGCGATGATTCCGCAGTGATCTAGGTCTTTTACTTTGATTTCTGCTGTTGATGGTGTCATGATTTTCAACATACCATCCACTTCTTCTCTAATTGAGGCTCATTTAATACTTATTCCTCATCTCTCAAATTAATTATTCCTTCTCTCTCTTATTTCTGCGGAATGTCGGTTGTAAGTTCTTCATTTTTCTTCCCTAGTTATTCCCGATCGCCAACTAACTTGAAGATTGAAAAGCACTAAGAACTCAGTTTGAAACGTTTTGATAGCAGCTAATTCACTTGATAGTTAAAAGCACTTTGCAACCCTATGTAAGCAACAAATACTAACGGTAATTCAGTTTTGTGCTATGGGGCGTGCAAACTCAACGCTTACAAATTACTAGCATTAATTCACGTTTTCTTCGGAAATTTTAATGAATAACACAAAGAACTCTTTTCATCTGGCGTTGCTGATTTTGAGGCGGGTTGGTGAAGAATTTTCCAGCGAGAAAGTTCATCATCAACTGCTCATTCAGCAACGCCCTTTATGTAACCCCAGATAGTCAAAGACTCGATCTGGCTTCTCGCTATCAACTCTGGCAACTAGATAATGTTCTGGGTCCAGGACAACTTCACAATCATTACGACCAACTTTATATACCTCGCATTGTTTACACCACAGGATATCTAGACATTCACGAGCTGGCTGTAGATAGTCAAGGACGGATTATTTTTGTCAGTACTCTGTTGAACTGTTTAGCGACAGTCAGTCACAAGCATAGCTGTACTCCTTGATGAAAACCATCTTTTATTAGCAAGGTAATCAAGGAAGACCCTTGCCATCTCAATGGATTGGCAATGTTGGCATAGAAAAATAGCTTTCTTTAATTTCTGATTCTTAAACCTGAATCTTGACACTTAAATTTCACGTACAAAGGAGAATTTGACAATGTTGAATGAGATATATGGAACAACTAGCAATGATACCATCAGTGGTTCAAGAGGCAATGATAACCTCTCTGGTGGAAGCGGCAATGATTTCCTTTTTACGGGTGACGGCTATAATTTCCTCTTCGGTGGAGATGGCAATGATTCCCTCAAGAGTTCAACAGGCAATGATTTCCACTCTGGTGGAAATGGCAATGATACAGTTAGTTATGATACTATACTAGACCTTGACATTAGTGCTAATTTACAGACTGGAAAGGCAATTATCCCTGGGGCACTGGATGAAACGATAACTAATTTTGAAAATCTCATTACTGGTGGAGGAAACGATTCACTAGTGGCGAGTAATATTGCCAATGTTCTCCAAGGAGGGCTTGGTGATGATATTATTGGCGGTGGAAATGGTTCTAATTTTGCTTCCTATACTGGAAAATCTGATGAGTTTGAGATTACTCTTAACGATGATGAAACTATCACTGTAGAAGATCTTAATACAAGTAATGGGGACGAAGGGACTGATACCCTTACTAATATTTCTCAGGTACTCTTCGGTGACCGTACAAGCATAGATCGTAATCGTACTAGATCTACGGTTAATGGTATTGCAGGAGTGCACAATAGCACAGATAACACTGATACTTCTAGTTCTATTTCTGAATATCTATACATTAGGCTTCATTCTCTTTTATTCTATTATCAAAGCTGATAATTAGGCATAGTTGCTAATAGAAAACATATCTTTTAACCGAAAAAATCTTCTTTTTTTCTGATTTGAACAACAGACATACTGAGAAGTAGCTTAAAGAAAAAAGAAAAACAAAAAGGAGAAATCATGATAACTATAGTTTATAAAAACCTTGAACATAATTTTCAAAAACATTCTAATTGGGATTTTTTAGTTTCCACATTTGGTGGTTCAACAGAAATAGTGATCGGTTTAATTTTCGGTAATATTTTTGACTTGGTCGAACAAATTTTTTTTTTGAAGGAAAAATATAGTGAGTACTCAACAATTAATGACCAATAATGTTTCAGAACTAATTACTAAATTAGCCAGCTATCAAATGCTACCTCGATTAAGACGGGAAATGATTATCGATCAAGCAATTAGTTCGATTGAATCTAATCCAGAAGAAAAAACGACAGCAAGAAAGCACTTTTATGCCCAAAATCAACTCACAGATGAAACTGTGATTGAAGCTTGGTGTCAGCATTATGAAATGACGCAACAACAATTAGAATCTTTAGCTATTCGTCAATTTAAAATTAACAAATTCCAAGAAATAACTTGGGAACATCAAGTAGGTTCTTACTTTCTGCAACGCAAAAATCAACTAGATCGAGTTATTTATTCTCTAATTCGCACCAAAAATGCTGGACTAGCTCAAGAACTCTATTTTCGGATTTTAGAAGTCGAACAAACCTTTGCCGAACTAGCAAAAGAATATTCCGAAGGAGCAGAAGCCGAAACTCATGGATTTCTAGGGCCAATTGCGTTGGGTAATGCCCATCCCATGATTGCCCAAAAACTATTGAGCAGTAAACCAGGGCAATTATCTGCACCCATCAAGATAGATGAATGGTTTGTGATTGTACGGTTAGAAAAGTCAATACCCGCTCAACTGGATGATTCGATGCGTCACAGACTGCTCCATGAATTATTCGAGACTTGGCTACACAAACAAATGAGTCAAGTAAATCAGCCGACTGCTGTAGCTGCTCAAATGTAGTTCCGAAAAACCTGGGATTAAGCTCTGAATTTTTACCTGAATAATTTATCCACCAGACACTGAGGATTGAAACTTTGAAAATCTTATTCTTACATTCTAATTTTCCTGCTCAATTTCGCCATTTAGCCACCATTCTCGGACAAGATCCCCAACATCAAGTAGTTTACGGCACAAAACGGCGTGAAGGTGATATTCCTGGGGTCACCAAAATTATCTATGAAAAATCGCGTACTGCTAGACCAGATACTCATCATTATGTGAGATTTTTAGAGGAAGCAGTTTTAGAAGGACAGGCTGTTTATCGTTTAGCAAAGCAACTCAAGGACAATCACTTTATCCCCGATATTGTGTACGGTCATTCTGGTTGGGGTTCGACTCTGTTTATGAAAGATGTTTTTCCTAAGAGTCAATTATTGTGCTACTTGGAGTGTTATTATAACGCTCATGGCTCTGATGCTGATTTCGATCCCAGCGACCCGATGAATGCTGATGATGAAGCGAGAATTAGAACCAAAAATACGCCGATTTTGTTAGATTTAGCTAGCTGCGATCGCGGTTTGTCTCCCACTCAATGGCAACGGCAACAATTTCCTGTAGAATTTCAACCGAAACTGAAAGTACATCACGATGTAATCGTTCATTCCCCCCTAAAAAATTCCCAGGAAAATTAGGCGCGAGGAATCCCCGCAGATTAATTACAAACAGGAAAAGGTGGTGGATTAATTCCTTTTCTTGCCCCTCTCAAAACTTGAGCG
>NZ_LR214188.1 GCF_900659865.1 Hyella patelloides LEGE 07179 | reverse complement strand
TTAGAAACAGAATAAGAACTAATATATTATTTGGTGTTTTTGAAGATTGGCGATTGCTATAAACGGCTATATTCAAGCAAATTCATTTAATTATTTCCTTGAGAAAATTATCTGCGGAATGTCAGATTAAAATTACTGTCGCCAGAAGTTGCACCCCCAATAGCAAAATTTATCCCATCATTGGAGCCATTATCTTGGGTGAATGGATCGATAGTTAAATCTAGTTCCTCAGCCAAAGAATCTACCCAAACATCTCCGTTAGAAAAACGTCCTGGTTCATAAGAAGGAGCATTGGGAATTTGACCACCAGTAATACTTAAAAGATTACCTGTATCGGAAAGACTATCTCCGAAAAAATAAGCTCGATCAAAGTTAGGTGACATCAGCTATCTGTTGGGTGAATTTTTAATGTACTGATTTACAATACAATAATCTTACGTACTTTCTCCGTAAATACACCCACAGTACTTTAAAGAATTACAAGAATTTAAAGAATGTGTATCGACTTCGATTTGAATGACGTTGCATTATCATCTCAAACTAAACCGAACCAATGGGACGCTCGAGACAATCAAAAGTAGCAGGTAAGAAAAGTAACAAGACTTTTGAAACCAATAATTTCAAAATCATCCCGCAAACGTGCAACGCTCAATTAATCAAGTATTAAACCTTCATCGTTTAATTCATCCATGACTAAATCTGTAACCAAACTCTGTGCTGTAGTAGTGGGATGAACACTATCCCAAAATAAAAATTCGTTGGGATTACCTTGAGAAGGTGGGTTCTCTATTTCGGCATAAAGATCGATCCCAGTATAATTATCGGTGATATTAGTGAAACCAAATCTATTCGGGTCATCTCTGATGTCGTCAAATAGCTCGTTAACATCTACTTCAATGATGTTGACATCAGGATTAGCTGTTTCAGTGTTTCTTGCCAAACGTGAAAGCCTTCTATTGTGTATATTTGTTAACTTTCTGAGGTCTCTTCGATCTTGGCTAGTCAAATCTTGAGCCAAAGGAGTTCGATCCAAGTCTGGTAAGTTAAAGACAACAATATCTTTTCCTCCTGCATCGATCATCTCTTGGATTGCTCCTCCGATATTGATATCGACAACTTCGATTACTGCATCTTTTCTTTCTCTTCTCGTTTCGGGAAAGTCGGTTTCAATTACATCTGGAGTACTTTCGTCATCCTCAATAAAACTAAAGTAATCGTTAGAACCAACCCAGAGAAAAAACAGATCGTCGTTCAATTCTTGAGGACTTTGAAAGCGTGCTAATAGCTCAAAAGTATCAATTTGTTGCTTTAAACCAGGAAGAGAACCACTATAATTACTTCTCCCAGAAGTCGCACCCCCAACGGCAAAATTCAAATCATCATTGGAAAAAATATTTCGAGTAACAGGATCGACATCTAAATCCAGTTCCTCCGCCAAAGAATCTACCCAAACATCTCCATTAGAAAAACGCCCTGGCGCATAAGGAGCAAAAGGAACTTGACCAAAAGACAAACGAAGAGCATTCCCTGTATCGGAAAGGCTATCTCCGAAAAAATAAGCTCGATCAAAGTTGGCTGACATTAGCTTCTATTTAAGTGAATTTGTAATGTACTAATTCACATTACAATAACCTTACGTACTTTCTCCGTAAATACACCCACAGTACTTTAAAAAATTACAAGAATTTAAAGAATGTGTATCGACTTCAATTTGAATGACGTTGCATTATCCTCTCAAATTAAAGTGAAATTTGAATGTATTAATTTATCCTACAATAATTTTACGGATTTTTTACGTAAATTCACTTACGATAACTTACAAAATATTTACACGCTTTAACTTTAATGTATTATCTGTAAGATACTCTCAAAAATGCCGTCAATTAATTTAATGCAGTTCTTGAGATTTTTCACATAGGGGTGTAGTGAAAAGAATTATTTGATCGCTATGGAAAATAGAATAGTTTCTCCAGACGCTTTATCAGGTGGAATAAGAAAAATCTTTGGTAACGCCTGATGATACAAGTAAGTGATTGCTCTGACCTGGAGAAATTAATCCCAGTCAGTAGCATTATCCACACTCATACCTTGTGCAGTCGGCGCAAAAAGGGTCAGAAAACCAAGTTTTAAGGCGTTCGTTCTAGAGGTGGATTCAGTAGTAAGAAAATCTACGATCTAGTTGATGAGCTTGATAATTTGTAATTTGTGAATCAACAATGCCAATAATTTTAGTGCTAATTTTCCGTAACTTCTGGGTGCTGAAATTTCCACAAACAACTAGAAACTAAATTGGTAATGATATGGGCGGTAATGGGGATTAATAAATTACCAGTAATTAAAGCAATATAGCCCAAGGCAAAGCCTACTATAGTAGCCCATACTACATAGGGCCATTGATTAGCACCACTCAAGTGTAATACACCAAACAATAAACTAGAAACAATCACTGCAAATAGATTTAAGCCAAAAGCGGGTAACATGACACCCCGAAATAATAATTCTTCGCTTAAACCTGGCAACAAACCCAACCAAATTAAATCTGCCCACACCAAGGGTTTTACCACTAACTCTAGGTAAATATCTGCGCTGTGGCGATAAGCAGCCCATAAACGATAGATAATACTGCTAGCAATAGTGATTCCTACTGCCAGTCCAATCGACCAGATTAGAGCTTGAGTATCAAACAGCAAAGGCAACATGGTGACAGAACCAAGTTTTTGCCATAGTTTCGATATGGTGAGTAAAACTACTGCTGTTACTCCCATTACTATTAAAATTTGAGTACGGGTCAGGGGTTCGATTTCAGGGTTATTATAATTTGCCACTGATTTTTATGATAAGCAATGTAGAGATGATAGAGATGGATGAAGAGCAGTAATACTGATGCCAGCACGACGAGCTACTAATACACCCAAAGCTTCTAAGTAAGAGTTTACTCTAATACTTTTGATTCCTAAAGTTTCTGGAGTAACTTGCATTTGAGTAATGTTTTCTTGAACAGTAATAATAGCGGTTTTAGAATTACTTAAACTTAGTACGGCACTACCACCACAGGCGGTTTCGGGGATTACCACTGCATCAATTTCCGAACCCCAAATCAAATGGGGATTCGCTTCGTATTTCGTAACAAATTGGGGAGCGCGAGCCAGTCCGACTAAAACACAAGGTAAAAAAGTGTAGCCTAATTCTTCGGCTGCTGCACGGGGAGATAAATCGGGATCGACAGGGATGGCTGCTAAGGCGGGAGCATGGGCTGCGGGAATCTGAAAATGACGTACTATTAAATGAGAAATAATAGCTTCTGCACCAGCAAGATGATCGACTCCTGAGCCATGACGATAATCTTGTAAGGCTTGAGAGTCGATATCATCAGGGAAACGAGCGACTACAGCAATGGCTTCTGCTCCTGCTTGTTTGATTAGTTTTTCGACACCCCGCAATAAACTCCCAGGGTTGCCAATAGTTCCCCAACTAGCTCCAGATGGAGCAGTTTGCAGCTTAACGTCCAAA
>NZ_LR214187.1 GCF_900659865.1 Hyella patelloides LEGE 07179 | reverse complement strand
CTGATGTTAGAAATTATGAATGTTTCAAATATTTACATCAAGGAATAATTTCACCAATTAAGAGGAAATCATTACCAGAGATTGCTAAAGTAGTAGGAATTTCATCACCTCAATCATTACACCACTTGAGAATAGGGCGTGAATATGGGTTTCGCCAGTGTAAACAAGAACTAGGATGGACTAACTATCGATTTACTAATTTTGAGCAAATTAATAGATGGTGGGAAATTATTTTTTCGGCGTACTGGATGATCAGTTCTCATTCTAAAATCTTTTGTAACTTGAATCAATCTCAAGCTTTATCTAATTCTAATCTTCGACCTCAAGAGTCTATTGCTGATTATACTTTTCATCCACAATGGTCGAACAAAGAAGGATGGAAAAGCGCACCGCCCGTGGCGAGGTTGCCTCGCCAATAAGGACGGAGCAAGCACCACTTTGAACAACTTTCGTTTAATTATTCAACCTGCTATTTTATTTTGGGCTATTATTCCCTGGTTAGACATCTTTCCTAACCGTTCTTTACTACTTGGTTTTCATCGATTGATTGCTGCAATGAATCAATTTTCTTTTTATTTGCCTGATGGATAAACTCTGTTTCTGCTACTCCTCTGTTTCGGAAAGTGACAAAAGAGGGTTAATCCGTCCCAGTATCGATCTGTCTGGGCCTCTTACGCCCGACGGTAAATTGCTGTATCGACTCAATGCAGTTTACCAAAGTGGTGATGAAATCCAAGATTATGATAACGATTTAGATCGGTTCTTTTTTTCCCCCGTCATAAGCTGGCAAATTGGCGATCGCACAAACCTAACTATTGAATTAGAATATCTTGATGATGAGCGACCAGCATCCTTTGGAGTACCTGCATTTGGTGATGGAATTGCCAATATTCCCTTGGAGCAAATTTCCAACGAACCCGACGATCTTATCGAACAGGAATACTTTAACGTCGGCTACGATTTGGAACATCGCTTTAGTGACAGTTGGAAACTGCGTCATGGATTTCGCTATACCAACGAAGATACGACCTTAGATACTGCCATACCTCTGGCACTAAATGAAGAAACTGGTATTCTCGGACGCTTTTGGACAAGGCAAGCTGTAGCCAATGAGGTCTTTACTTTGCAGACAAATGTAGTCGGTGAATTTGCCACAGGCTCAATCGAGCATCAGCTTTTGTTTGGTGTCGATCTAAATCGGACTAACCAAGATACCATTAATAGAATCGATCTGCTCAACCCATTACCCCTTAATATCTTTGCTCCAGTTTACGAAGCTTTCCCCAGACCAGAGGATTTTGGAGAATTACTTTTGAACTCGGACGAAGAGACAGAAACAGATCGTCTGGGCATTTACATACAAGATCAAATTTCATTTTCTGATAATTTAATTCTCTTGGCTGGTTTTCGTTATGACACTGTAGAGCAAAGATTAACAGGCGAACAAACCGCTTTTTTTCCAGACGGTGCAGATGAAAGCCAAAATGATGACGGCTTTAGCCCTCGCGTGGGTATTGTCTATAAACCCATTGAAGAAGTTTCTCTTTATACTAGCTATTCGCGATCGTTTGCGCCCAATAGACTTACAAGTAACGTGAGTGATTTCTTCGATCCTGAAGTTGGTGAGGGTTTTGAGGTGGGAGTAAAAACCGACCTACTTAACGGCAAACTGGTTGCTACTTTGGCATATTTTGATATTACCAAACAAAATGTCGTCACAGAAGACCCCTTTGTTATAGGTGCTTCAATCGCAACGGGAGAGCAACAAAGTCGCGGAGTGGAGTTGGATACAGTTGGGGAAATTTTACCTGGTTGGAATATTATTGCCTCCTATGCATTTATTGATGCCGAAGTTTCGGAAGATAATATTATTGAAGTTGGCAACCAATTGAACGGTGTTCCTCAACACAGTGCTAATTTATGGACAACCTATGAAATTCAATCAGGTGATTTACAGGGTTTAGGTTTCGGACTCGGTTTCGATTTTGTTGGAGAAAGAGAGGGAGATTTGGAGAATACTTTTAAGTTAGACAGCTATTTCCTCACCAATGCTGCTATCTTTTATCAGGGAAACAACTGGCGTACTGCTGTTAACTTTAGAAACCTGTTTGATGTAGATTATATAGCAGGTGCCACAGCCACCAGAGAGAGGTCGAACGATCCTGGAGAACCTTTTACAGTCGTTGGCTCATTCTCAATTGAATTTTGAATAGGGGATAGATTTAAAAAATGTTGATTCTCAGACGAGCTGTTAAATACTTAGTAATTAGCATTCTCACCCTGTTTCTAATTATTGCCTGTAGCAACACCAATAATGACTTGGTAAATAACCAAGAGGCAACTGCTCCTGATAAACAGCTTGCATCTGGCTGCCGACTTATACAGCACCATCTCGGCGAAACAGAGGTTTGTGGACAGCCTCAAAAAGTAGTTGCTTTAGGTGTTCATACCCTCGATCTTCTTTTATCCTTAGATAAACAACCCGCAGGCTATGCGGACATTCTCAACCCCTATCAAGGAGAAGTTTTTGATAACCCAACTCAACAAATTGCCTATCTTGGCGATCGCATTACTACTAAACCTGTCAATTTAGGAAACAACGATCGACCTTCTTTGGAAAGATTAACCAGCCTCAAACCCGATTTAATTATTGGTGAAGCATTAGTAAATGAGTCGAGTTACGACTTACTCTCCAAAATTGCTCCAACTCTACTGTTCGATAATCGTGCTGCTGAGGGACAATGGCAAAAGAGTATTCAAGCAATTGCCAAAGCTCTAGAAGAGGAACAACTTGCTCAGAAAGTAATTGACTCTTATGAGGAACTCATTGTCAATGCTCGCACCGATCTTTCCCCTGTAATTGCCAATAATCCCAAGTTGCTGTTATTAGGGACAAATCGATTGCCAGAAGGTATTTGGGCAATCAATCAAAATACCTATCTTGGTGCGCTGATGGAAAAAATTGGGTTTCAAATGATTATGAGCAACTCAGGCGATAATTATCAGCCTAATTCTCCTGTTTCGCTAGAAGCTTTACCTCAGTTTGACAATGCCGACATCATTATGGTGTTAGGCTTTGAATTAGATACTAGCAATCAACAGCAACTGTTGGAAAATGGCGAGCTCGATCGACAAGTTGAAGCTCAACAATTAAAAACCGCCAAGCAGAGTTGGCAGGAAAATGCGATCGCCCAAACCTTAAAAGCTAGTCAAGAGGATCGAGTATACTTTGCTACTTTCTATCTTTGGAATGTCGTAAACGGGCCAATTAGTACAGAATTAATTCTTGAACAAATGCGTCAAATGTTGCTGAATCCAAAATAGATTAAGAAGCGATCTGAGAAAAAAAATGCAGTCTTGAAACGAAACAACCGAATATTTATCATACGAAATGCAGATAAGTAGGTGGGTGAAATTAAATATAAGATAGAAAGGACAGTCAATGAAGTAAGAATGCCAGCACCACTACGTATCCAACTAAATCCTGAAGAAGAAGAGACCCTAGCCGAATTACGAAAGGCAAT
>NZ_LR214186.1 GCF_900659865.1 Hyella patelloides LEGE 07179 | reverse complement strand
TTTTTTGACTTTTATCCTTTCTTTCTTCAATTATCTGTTTTCGCTCAATTTAAGATGCGTTTGCCCTGTCCATAGAGAAGATCAAGACATTAATACGAGCTTCTTCTTTTTGCTCAAAGTCCAATTGAAACACTATATTTAACCAGTCGCCAGAAGATCAAAGATCGCACTGATAATTTCCCTGATACTAACAGTTCTGGGACGACCACTAGATTTTTGAGGTGGAATTAGCGGTTCTAGGATAGCCTCGAAGTGAATTAGAAACATCTGTAGAATCAGGTTTTCTTTTTGTCATCACTTCTAGTTATTCTGTACTTAGGAGTTCTCTTTTATACTTTCCATACATCCTCTAAGTTACAAATTAAATATCTCGGTTACTGTTTTTTCAGAATCTCCTGGTTGCCATTTAGCGATAACATTAAGACTATTTTCCACAAACTTTTTTGCACAAGCTCTTCGTTGAATTTTTCCGCTAGAAGTTTTAGGAATACTACCAGTTTTAATTAGACCAATAGCAGAGACTTCTACTTCATGTTCTTGACCTACTGCATGGCAAATTGCAGTTACAATTTCTTCAATATTTAAAGAGCGTAAATAACTTCTTTCTACTTCTTGAACAATTACTAATCTTTCCGCGCCTTCTGTCTCAATAGCAAAAGCAGCACCAGCATTTTCTCTTAGAGCAGGATGAGCTTTTTGTACGGTTTGCTCTACGTGTTGGGGATAACAATATCTTCCCCAAAAAATCATTACTTCTTTTAATCTTCCTGTGATGTAAAGTTCTCCATTAGCTAAAAATCCTAAGTCTCCTGTACGTAACCATTGTTTATCTTCACTATCTGCTAAATAAACTTGAAAAGTATCTTGGGTTTCTACTTCTTGATTCCAATAACCCTGACTAACCCCTGAGCCTCTCACCCAAATTTCTCCTACAGTTTTATTTTCACAACGCGTTAAATTTTCGTGATTAACTATTATAATCTCAGTATCCAACCAGGGTTTACCACAGCTTACTATTGCTTTACTTTCTGATTTATTGGGTGTAGTTTCTACTACTTTATTTTGTTCCAAACTGAAGCTCTCTACATATTTAATTTTAGGTTTTTCTTTTTGCACCCCACCAGTAATAAATAAAGTAGTTTCTGCCATACCATAACAAGGATAAAAAGCCGACTTATTAAAACCACAATTAGCAAAAATATGAGAAAATCTTTCAATAGTTTCGGCTCTAACTGTTTCTGCACCAGAAAAGGCTACTGACCAACTACCTAAGTCTAATTCAGCTAACTTCTCAGGAGTAGCTTTTAAACATAATAAATCATAAGCGAAATTAGGACCTCCACTGGTAGTTGCTTGATAGTTAGTGATTGCTTTTAACCATTCAAAGGGTTGTTTTGCTAAAGAAACAGGAGACATTAAAATACTTTCAACACCAAGAAAAAGAGGTTGCAACACATTCCCAATTAATCCCATATCGTGAAATAAAGGCAACCAACCCACCACAATAGTAGATTTGTCATGAGCAAAGCCTTGACGAATCATTTCTTGGTTATAAAGAATATTTTCATGAGTCACCATGACACCTTTGGGATTTCCTGTCGATCCAGAAGTGTATTGAAAAAAGGCCAAAGTATCAGGACTAATAATAGGCTGCTTCCAGTCTTTAGCTAAAGCAAGATCGAGATTATCCGTAGTAAAACATTTAAGATGCTTGAATTTATTGACTAGATCTATATTTTTCGCAACTTTTCCTTTAATAGCTTGAATAAAATCTTCAGTTGTTAAAATAACTTCTGCTCCTGAAGAAGTTACTCTTTGTGCCAGCTTTTTTAAATCTTTGCTCTGACGAGGAGGTGTAGTAGTAACCGCAACAACACCCGCATAGAGACACCCCATAAAAGCAGCAACGAACTCTAAACCTGCATCATAAGAATAAATTAATAAAGCTCTACTACCAGGACTTACCAAAGATTGTAGCATAGATGCGATCGCACTGGCTTGTAAATCTAATTCTTGATAAGTCAGACATCCTGACTCAGTTGTGCCATTCTGGAGGAAACGATAAGCAATTTTTGGCGAATCAGCGATCGCTCTTTGTTGAAGAATTTGAACTAGATCGGTATATTTTTGCATAAAGTTTATAATTATCTCAAAACAAAGTAAAAAAATGGAACTTATGCTCGTAAAAAAACTTCAAAATAAATAGCAATCTTAAAACCCGATACTTTGTTGTCTTGCAGAAAACACAATGTTTATTATTAAATCAACTCTTTATAAATTAAATAAAATTAATCGTTCTCTTGCTGGTGGTATCTTAGCAGCAATGGGCATAATTAGTGGAATTACGCCAGAAATTTCTGTTCAACCTCATTTTCTGAATTGGGAAAATGCTGTTTATGCTCAAAATTTTACCCCAGAAGAAGTTTACAATTATGCCAGAGCGGGTTTTGAAGTAGAAGTACTGCGTCAGCAAGTTTATCAAGAAATTAAATCAATGGTAAATCAACCGCCACCAGAAATTACTTGCGATCGCCCTGAAACCATGAACGATATACCAGAAAATGTTAGAGGTATTGCCAATAACTATTGCAATCGTTCTCGTCAAATCGTCCAAGAAAATAATCTTTCAATCCAACGCTTTAACCAGTTAAAAAATAATTACGATAGCGAGGGTTCTTTTTATCAACAAGTTCAACAGAAATTGTTAGATTTACAAAATTAACATTAATTTTTAGTAAGTCAAAAGAAAAAATTGGTGCAATCCCAGTTGGATTTTTTAACAAGCGCGAACGCGAACACATAGGAGCAAGGCTACTATTATTTGTTATTTGGGCGTTGGTTAATCAAGGTATGATTTTTAAACTTTTCATGCTGAATAAATAAAAAGAGCTTAGAGCTTAGATGATGTATGGAAAGTAGAAAAGAGAACTCCCAACATCCTCTAAGGCTAGCAGAAAGTGAGAAAAATTCAGAAAGTAGCTCTAAGAATCTAGTTTTAGGTTGATTTAACCAGCTATAAGCTTATAGCCTAAGCCTATAGCAAGAAAGCTAATCGCGATCGCGATTTTAAACAAAAACAAAGTCAGATTCACTTACTTGAGTAGGTTCGAGATCGACCAATATTGCTAAATCTATACCCAAACCGCGAACAACTGTATTGCTACCATCAGCAATAAATTCTAGAGTATCAAAGTCTAAGTTGGTGTTAGCCAGACCAATTACATCTCCTTCTCCACTATCAAAGTCGGTAATAATATTTGCCATTACGGGTAAGTTTCCTTCATCAGTAAGAATCCAAAATTGGTCGGCATCCGTACCACCAGTAATTAAGTTATTGCCTTCTCCCGTACCGACAAAAAATAAATCTGCCCCCGAATCACCAACTAGGCTATTGTTACTGCCAGCTAATAAAATATCATCATCTTCACCTGCATAAATACGGTTGTGTCCAAAAGCAACAGAAGCATCAATTAAATCATTACCACTACCCGTAAATAAGATGTCGTTGTTGCCATCAAAATCACTGTTTAA
>NZ_LR214185.1 GCF_900659865.1 Hyella patelloides LEGE 07179 | reverse complement strand
TTTCCATTTGCTTTAACCAATGGATGATTAGAGGTAGATCATCTGCTCGTTCTGAAATCGTTCCTTTCAATAATATAGCTCTCTCTATTCATTGAATTTCAATAACAGCATACACTTTAGCTATTTTATTTCCCTAATCATTTTTGATTTAAGCGAACCGTGAGTCATAAGTTGTTGCCTCAACATCTCGATTGGATCGTGCAATAGTTGCTGGTTTTGTGGTTAATCTCTGTAACCAAGAGCGATCGCTCTTGCTCCCATTCCATCTGTCTTCGCGCAAGGGTACTCCCGTTAAACCTGAGAGCTAAACGTTGGGAGTAGGTCAACTTCCCGATATCTTCCCGATTATCCTGTTTGATCGAGAAAAATCAATAACTTTTACCTGAATAAATCCCGTTTTTTCTGCCGAGTATTTTTGCCATATTATTATCAAATCAAGATTACAGGGACTCGAACATGACTGCTACAACCTTCTCCCTTACCAAATTTATTGAAGAGATTCAACCATTCAATACATTGCCAGAATCAGCATTAACTCAACTTGGAGAACAATTAGAGCCAGTACGTTATCTTTTAGGAGAAAAGCTGTTACTACCTAAGAGAATATCAACTCATGTACTGATTATCTGTCGAGGAAAAGTACGTTTCTTAGGTTATGATGTGTGTCGAGAAAAAGTAGTAACCTTAGAGAAATTAGAATCAAAATCTCTGGTTGGTGCAAGCAGTCTAGTCAGAGAAGTATATAACGAAACAGCGATCGCATCTACCGATGTGGATTGTTTGGCATTACCGAGAGAAATATTTGAATCCCTCTTAGAAAAACACCATAACTTTGCAGCTTATTTTCGCAATCAGATTAGTTTAATTGAAATCTTTGAAGTCTTAGGGGCAGCATTAAATCGTCAAGCCGACGGCACAACCGATCTCAAACAATTAGCAATTCAGGCACAATCCCAAGCAATAGTTCGTTACTTCCCTCCTGATAAACCTACCGAATTAGACCCTAATTATCAATGGTATGTCAGTGGGGGAAAACTGCCCGCAGAAATCGAGGTTAACAGTTATTTTAATCCCGAACAGTGTAAATTATCCCGTCGTTCCAGTTCAATTCGTCTGTTAGGGATACCCGAATCAATCTTGGCTCAAACAGACTCAGCTTTTCCCGTGCCAGTTTCTCGGCAAACAATTGAATTTAATCCTGCATCTCAAGCAATAACTTCTCCTGAATTCCTCCCTACAATTAAAGAAGGCAAAGCTAACAAATATCCTTTCTTTCGTGGCAAAGGTACGGTGAAAGAAGCCCTAGCTTGTTTTCAAATGCTCTGCGATTACTTCCAAGTCAAATATCGCAAGGATATCGTGCAGAGAGTAGTCAATAATCAAGCCAAAACAGGAGCAATCGATCTTAATTTTTGTGGAGCAGTTACCGATTTACTGGGTTTACAAGTACAACAAATAACTATTCCCGTAGCCAAGATTCCCAGTATTCCTACACCCGCACTAATTGCTTATGAAGATAGCTTTGCGGTAATTTATCATACTTCAGCGACAGAAGTAGTCTTGGGTATTCCTTCCCGAGGAATTAAACACCGCCGTCTCGATACCTTTGCCGATATCTGGGGCAAATCAGGACAGATATTACTCCTCCAACCAAAAGCGGATACACCCAAACAAAAGTTTGGACTTTCTTGGTTTTTCCCCGCTATCATCCGTTATCGTCGGGTCTTAATTGAAGTTTTAATTGCTTCCTTTTTCGTGCAGTTATTTGGTTTAGTCAATCCCTTAATGACCCAAGTAATTATCGACCAAGTAATTGGAGGTAATAGTTTAGATACTTTGCACGTCTTCGGGGTTTTAATGGTGATTGTGGCATTGTTTGAAGCTTTATTGAGCAGTCTGCGCACCCATCTCTTTGCCGATACTACTAACCGTATCGATATGGGTTTAGCTTCCCAGGTAATAGATCGCTTAGTACGTCTGCCAATGGGCTATTTTGGCAAGCGTACTACAGGAGAATTAGCCACTAGAGTCCAAGAGTTAGAAAAAATCCGTTCTTTTCTCACTGGTACAGCATTAACCGTTGTTTTAGATGTGGTTTTCTCTGTTATCTATATCGGGGTGATGGTGTTTTACAGTCCCCTCTTAACTGCGACTGCTTTATCTGTCGTTCCTTTACTGATTATTCTAACGGCGATCTTTTCCCCGATTCTGCGTCGGCTGTTACGCCAAAAAGCCATCCGTCACGCTGCTACCCAATCTTATTTAGTAGAGGTGCTTAACGGCATTGAAACCGTTAAATCCCAAAACATCGAACTCAAAACCCGCATGGCATGGCAAGAGCGTTACGGTCATTTTATCTCGGCAGGATTTAAGGCGGTTAAACTCTCCGCAGTTAATAGTTCCCTCAATAGTTTTCTCAATAAACTATCAACTCTCTTGGTATTGTGGGTGGGTGCTTATCTAGTATTACAAAGCAAACTAACTCTAGGGGAATTAATCGCTTTCCGCATTATTGCTGGTTATGTCACTAATCCCTTGATGCGCCTATCTCAACTGTGGCAACAATTCTTAGAAACTGCTCTATCTATCGAACGTCTGGGAGATATTCTCAACCATACCGAAGAATCACCCCCAGAACAACAACGCAACTTACCCATGCCTCCCGTTACAGGTGCGGTAACTTATGAAGATATCTCTTTTAGCTTTGCTGGCAAAGGTTCACTACAACTCAAACAAGTCAATTTAGAAATTGAGGCTGGTTCTTTTGTGGGCATTGTGGGAGAAAGTGGTTCTGGTAAAAGCACCCTGATGAAACTTCTGCCCCGCTTTTATAATCCCATGTCGGGCAGAATTTTAATCGACGGTTACGATATTGCCAAAGTGGAACTCTATTCCTTGCGCCGTCAGTTAGGTATTGTCCCGCAAAACCCCTTACTCTTCGATGGGACAGTTTACGAAAACATCGCCCTCAATAGTCCCGATGCCAGTGTCGAAGCAATTACCGAAGCTGCTCAAATTGCTGCGGCCCATGACTTTATCATGAGTCTGCCCGAAGGTTATAACACTCCAGTTGGGGAAAGAGGTTCGACGTTATCGGGAGGACAAAGACAGCGAATTGCGATCGCTCGTGCCGTGTTGCAAAACCCCCGCTTATTAATCCTCGATGAAGCTACCAGTGCTTTAGATTATGACACCGAACAGCGAGTTTGTCGTAATTTAGCTCGCAGATTTCAAGGTCGTACCGTCTTTTTTATCACTCACCGCCTCAGCACCATACGCGATGCCGATTTAATCCTGATGATGACCAATGGTGTCATTGAAGAACGAGGTAGACATCAAGAATTAATAGCATTACAAGGTCGTTATTCCTGCCTTTATCAGTAAGTAAATGAGTTCGGAATGCTTACAACCCTTAGTTATCAGTGAACAATTAGCAATTAGCGAGTATTAACCATGAACAATCCACAATTAACCCTCAAAACCACCCCAGCTACATCAAGTAACCAACTGGCATTAATTGACGAAAGACAATTAACTCTCAATCCTCA
>NZ_LR214184.1 GCF_900659865.1 Hyella patelloides LEGE 07179 | reverse complement strand
TTTAAGCGAACCGTGAGTCTGAGGAGAAGGAGCGAGGATTCAACAAATGAATTATTTTTTGATTTTCGCGCATTCGGTGAATCCGCTTTATATCATCTCCCTAGCTTAATACTTATTACTCCTAGTTAAAAATAAACTTCCAGATGCAGCCAAGATAAATGCTAAAGCAGGAGCAACTAAAGGTAACCAATAACCAAATAACAGTAAACTAAAATAACTTACATAAAGTATTGTCAAAGAGCAAAAGATTGCCACCACAATAACTAATAAAGAGTTATATTTTTTGAATAGTAAATCAGAGCAGATTCCCCCTACTGCACTGCCTATTAATCCCCAAATAGCCATCCAAAGTGATTCCAATTGATTAGGTAGCCATCTAATTAATTTTCTGCGATCTAAAACTGCGCTAATAATCTGACTGGTAGCTTGAGCATGAATTAACACTCCTGGTACTCTTGCTGATTGTTGACCTTTACTATAAAGAGTATAGTGTAAATCATTATTATGGCTTTTGACTCCGATAAAAATAATTTTTTCTTTGATCGAGTTTGATAGTTTTTGTGCTGAGGTTTCTGCTAATATTTGGCGTAAAGTAATAGTTTGGGGTGGTAAGGCACGGTAATTAAATAATATCTGATAACTTCTATTTTCTGTTTTTGGTAACTGATATGCTCCGCTATCAAACTCAATTTTAGGAAAAATAATTTTACCAATTTCTAAATAACCATTTTCAGTAAATCTACGAGGATAAATAGTTTGATTTTCTTTTTTTGCTGTGACAAGATGATCTAAATACTTAAGAGCCATCCGCAGACTTAAAGACATATCACTTTGACATTTCGTATCAGGAGACATTCCTAAGATGTGTCGGCGAATTACTCCGTCATTGTCAATTGCGATGTTAGTAAATCCTGTCTGCGTCTTAGTAATACCTGGAGGGGGTTCGATATTGGCTAAATTAGACTCTGCATTAGCAACACGACAAATAGCCACAAAATTAGATTTTTTATCAGTAATTTGGCTCAATTGAGGGGAATATGCAAAATCATGAATAATATCTGATGCGATCGCCACAGGTGCGTAAGGCTCTATTTTAGTCAACAATTTTGCTAAAGCTTCATCGGCTAAAGAACCCCGCATAGTCATTCCTTGTTGAGATTGATATTTGATATCTCGATCGTCTACTGTAATAACTAAAATTCGCTCATCTCTGGCTTCTGCTGGTCTTAAACTCAGAGCGCGGTCATAATTTTTTAACTCTGCTGCTTGTAACCATCCCATAGCTTGAGCGAACCAAACTAGACAAAAAGCGATCGCAGAAACGACAATCAAAACATTACGACCGTCATGGCGATCGCTAATACGTCTTTTCGTAATCCTTTGAGTGTTTTTTGCTCCTGTTAATTCAGACCATAAAGGAGGAGTTGCAGACTGATTTTGATACAGTACTGGTAGCCAACTACTAAAGGGATATTTTCTTTCCCATGCTTGGAGTCTTTCTCTGGCTTTACGAGTTGCTAAATGAAGAGGTTGACCATTACTATATTCTGCTAAAAAATAATCCAAAAATTTATGAGCAACAGCATCAATTATTGGTTCTCGCATCACAATTATCTGGGGTAAAGCCAATTGACCCAAAGCATAAGCCAAACCCAAACCATCACAAGAATTAAAAATTGCTAGCTGCAAGCCTTTAGCGATCGCTGTTTGTAAAGTATACTCTAAATCAGTAATCGTTAAAACATCTTGCTCGTTGAGATAAATAATACCCTGTCCTGCAATAGTTTCGCTGTGTCCAGCAAAAAAAACCAGATCCCAGCATTCCGACCATAGGCGATCGTATAATACTTCTCGTTGAGGTTCGATCAAAGGTTCGAGGTAAGTATTCTGAAGAGTCGTTAAAATTTTGAGATCTTGCTCAACATTGATTTGATGGCTACTACCAAAAATGGCTAAAATCCTAACTTGAGATTTTTGTGGAGAAACCACAAAAGGAGATACTTTTGCCACATCTAATCGACTCAAAGCAATCTCGACACGAGGATAACTTTGGACGAAATCCCATTGATTCCAAGGTAACTGATGCACTTTCTGATTATTCGTACATAGCAGCATCCTAATAGATTCTTGCGGATCGAGTTTTTCTCGTAACCACAAATTGATATCTTGGAAGCTTTCTGCTCTTAACCACCTGTGAAACTTCTTTTTTAGCTGCTCTCCCCAGAGGTTTAATTTGCTTCTGGCGTTGCTACTGGTAAAGATAACCTTTTTTCCTTTAATTCTCGTACTATTGCCTAATGAGCGATATTCTAGCTGCCAAGTCTCTAAATATTGCAGTAATTCTAATGCTGAAGGTAGTTCTCCCGATTTTCTACCACCAAAGCTTTTATCTTCAAAAAAAATTTCTACATCAACTCTAAATCCCTCAGCAAAATCTCCGTCGAGCTTAAAAACTACTAACTTCGCCATTCCAATCGGTGAAATATCATCATCAGCACCTAAATCATAAAGCTTTCTCTTTTAATTACACCATTTAAGGCAGCTTGAATACTAAAAAACTCTCCTGCTTCTCCACTCAGAAAAAATTCAATATTTTCATTGGTGGTTTTTGTTTGAGCTTGTAAGATCGGCTGTTGAGCCTCATCAAGTATTTTAATGACTAATCCTTCAGGTAAATAAGCATTTTCATTAGTCGGACAAACTTTAATAGAAATTTCTATTTCCTCATTTTCTGTAACTAATAGAGTAATAACTAAGGCAATTTTGCGGTAATTGTCTCTCTGTCCTAAATCCCATAGTTTTACTCTACTGACTCCTGCTGTTAGAGTTTCCCTGGATTCTTCCTCTGATGCTGAAGTAACAGGAATTATCCCTGTACAAAAATGCACCTTAGAAGGAGGAATCCTAAACACCATATCTGGTTGAGTTTCTCGTAAACTATCAAGGGTATTCCAACCAGCTTCTACAACTCCTGATAGCCAATCGCTCAGCTTGGGTAATAATTGTTTTTGAGGAGCTGAATTTTGCTCATACTGCTCCAAATATTCAGGTAACTCCGTTATTGGCTTTAAACGGCTTAAGGGAATTGTTGATGATGAAACTTCGGTGGCAAATCCTAATAAATAAGCTAAATTTCGCGACTGTTCTATATTCACAGCAATATAAGCTATTCGATCTGAGCTTACCTCTTCAGGAATTACCATTACTCGTTCTTCAGCTTGTATTAAGCGACACTCTAATTTTCCATAACCAGGAAGCTCCAAATCTGCTATATCTAGAAGAGTTTGCATCAAAGGATACCAACTATCGCTATTTTCTAAGCTGGTTACCCATCCCAAACATTGTAAATAAGTGTTAACCGCAGCAACCGTTAACGTATTTTGATAGACCTGCTTGGCTTTTCTTGAATTGGATTGTTGTCGCGAAAATTCCTCAGCACGAATGCGAGCCGATAACGTCAAAGGGATCTTAAATAATTCCGATTCCATCATAACTTCGATCATAGTTTCTTCTAATAACAAAAGATTATTTAGCCTTCTAGTTCTCGTTGTAATAGAGTTTGG
>NZ_LR214183.1 GCF_900659865.1 Hyella patelloides LEGE 07179 | reverse complement strand
GCATATTCTGACTCAAAATCTGACCAAGGAATTAACTCTGCCATAATTACCCATCGGTTTTCTGATGACAACTTACTTTCAAAGGGTAATTCAAAATTTTCTGGGGTAAGCTCCGACTGGCTAGTTTTACGGTACATTTGTTCTTGCTGAGATAAGTGCAAGGGTCTTTTACCAATTTTAGGGGTTTTTCGCCATTTTTACTTAACTTTTTGCTGCGCCCAAAATCCTTGTAACCTTTATTTGCTCAAGGTTGTCAAGTTATTCAGCAAACCCTAATTAATGATAAACTTTAGTTGCACAGATTTCTTTCTTCTGGAGAGACATTCATATTGGTTTGTAAGTAATCTTGAATCCAACGACAACCATAATCAAATTCATCAAGTTTTAAAATACGTTCTAAGTCCCATAGTTTGACTGTTTTATCTTCAGCAGCAGAGGCTATTTGTTTACCGTCAGGACTAAAATCAACATTCCATACCCGACCACTATGACCTCTTAAAGTAGTTAATAACTTTCCTTCTTTTGTCCAAATTTTAATGGTTTCATCCGCAGCAGCAGAAGCTATTTTACTACCATCAGGACTAAATTCTACATCTAAAATAATTGCTTGATGACCTTCTAAAGTATTAATCAGTTCACCTTGGAGATTCCATAGTTTAACAGTTTGTTCTTTGCCTCCTGTGGCAATCAGCTGTTTATCGGGACTAATAGAAACCGTTCTTAATCCAGTTTTATCAGCAAAAATTGAGCGAATTAACTCTCCATTAGCTTTCCACAGTTTAAGATAACGGTCATGACTAATAGAAGCAATTAATTCACCATCTTTACTGAGATCGACATCATAAATTATTGCTTGATGAGCGAGAATATTTTTGGTCTGAATTGCAATAATTTGGTTTTTTTTGTTTTCTAGTTGCCAAAATCTGATGGTGCGATCAAAGCTAGCAGAAATAAATGATTTACCATCAGGAGTAAATTCCACATCAGTAACAGGTGCTTCATGTCCTCTGGCGATCGCTAGTGCTGTACCATCAGTACGCCAGATACGAATAGTACGATCTAAACTACCAGAAGCAACTAATTCACCATCGTTGCTAAAAGCTACTTCATAAGCCTCACCAGAATATCCTGTAAAATTAGCTTTCAATGTGCCGTCAGGATGCCATAATTTCACAGTGCGGTCATCTGATGCTGAAGCGATTAATTTACTTTGGGGATGAAAAACAACGCTCAAGATACTTGCAGCGTGTCCATAAAAAGTTTTAACTAAAGGATCTTGAATTTGCCATAGTTTAACTACATTATCCCATCCCGCAGTGGCAAGAGTAGAACCATCGCCAGACCAAGCTAACCGCCAAACTCTTGCTTGGTGTCCTTTGAGATTAGAGTGCAAAGTACCATCCTGGTGCCATAGCTTAATAGTACTGTCCCAACTGCTAGTAGCAATGATGTTACCATCTGGAGAAAACTGCACATCTGTTACTGAGGCATTATATCCTGAGAGGGTCTTCAGAAATTTGCCTTCACTTGTCCAGATTTTGGCAACATGATCATCACCACCAGTTACTATTCTGTTGTTTTGGGGATTAAAATCAATGCCTCTGATGGGTGCTTGATGTGCCTTAAACCTGCGTAATAATTTACCAGAGATGCTCCATAATATAAGAGTACCATCACGATCGCCTGTGGCGATTAATTTGCCATCACGACTAAAAGCTACTGTTAATACTTCTTGGGGATGGTCGAATAGAACATTGAGCAATTCTCCCTGACTATTCCATAATCTGACTGTCCGATCTTCGGATGCGCTAGCAATTAGATCTTTTTGAGGATGAAAAGCAATGCTGTGAATACCCCCTCGATGTCCTGTCAAGGTTTTTTGTAACACACCCTGACGATTCCACAGTTGAACCAAATTATCCTCTCCCACAGAAGCAATCAATTGACCATTGGGACTAAAAGCCACATCAAATACACTATCTTGATGATTACGTAGGGTAGCTACTAACTTACCATTTCTTTGCCAGATTTTAACGGTAGTATCAGAACTCGCAGAAGCAATTAACTCACCATCGGGACTAAAACTAACACCGTTAACAATATCTTGATGTCCTGAAAAAGTATTTTTTTCGACAGCGTTGTATACTGCTTGTTTGAGGGCAAAATTGCTTTCTAAACGGGTAGCTTCTTCTAACTCAGCAAAATTTCTCGTTTCTTGATTCCCTACGATCGCCTGTACCAAGGATTCAAAACGGCGATCCGAATCAAATAAACTTTCAGCAGAAATAGTATTTGCTTTAATTTCTTGGGTTTTAGCCGTAATTGCGTTGCTTTTGGCTTGACGATAGTTGTAATGAGCCACTATTCCTAAAGCTGCGGTGAAGATAAAAGCAATACCTCCTGTTGCGAGTAAAAATCTTTGTAACTTAGCTAGTTTTTGTTCTTGTACGAGGCGAGTTTCTACTTCCTGTAGTCTTTGAAATTCTAAATCACGGCGTATTTCTGTTTGCTCTTGTTCTTTAGAAGTGGTGAGAAATTGATATTCTTGTTGGGAAATACTATGAGTTTTTGCCCATGCTTGAGCCTCTTGTAAAGCTTGCCCCCTCAATAAACGAGATTCATCTTGGCAATTGGAAGCCAGCCAATATTTTACTTCTTTGCCAAAAGGACGTAATCGATCTTGCTGCTGTGCGATCCATTCTCGGTCAAAGATTTTTTGATAAATTAGATTGCGAAGAATTAATTTACTATTTTTTTTGACAACCAGATTAGATAAAAGAAGATAGGTTTGTTCTGGACTATTATCGGCGGGAATCAAACCATTTGTCAGTATTTGTTCTGCCAAACTCAAAAGACGACTAGCTAAGGCTTCATTCTGGAAAATGCGATCGCGGATTGTTCTCAAGTGTTCAGGCTCATCTTGTGCTTCCCAGTTATTAATTATTTTCTCAGTTACTAAATCTTTGACCCATGCAGTTTCTTCTCCTGGTAAGCAACAATTGTCAGCTTCTTGACAATGTTCTACAGTTAATTTACAGAGTTTTTGGGTTAAGAAAGGTTGTCCTCCAGTCCATTTTAAAATTTCTTGTAATACGATCTCTGGGTTTTTAAATCCATCCCCTAAACCCGATACTAATGGTGTTGCTTCTTCTTGAGTAAATCCTGTTAGCTCGATTGCTGTACCAATATTAAATGGTGTTCTTGTATGATCTTCTATTAAATTGCTAGGAGTAGCTACCCCAAATAAGGCAAAGCTGAGACGATTATAATCTGGGTTTTCAGCACGAGCATTATAACAATAGCGAATTAAGGCGAAAAAGTCATCTGTAGAGAAATCTAAACTCAGAACACTATCTATTTCATCAATCAAGATAAAAATCTTGTCTGTTTCTAGACTAGTTAATATAACATCACTAATAAAGCGGTTTAATTGTTGTACTGAAGATAATTCTTTGTGTTCTTCCCACCAGGATTTCAGCTTGATTTTTGTGGTTAATTGAAACCCGCGCCACAGTTCCGAAGCAATTCCTTTATACCATTGCAAAGGAGAGATAGTTTGACTACCAATATTGGTCATGTCAAGAGAAACGCAAGCATACCCTTGTTGTTCG
>NZ_LR214182.1 GCF_900659865.1 Hyella patelloides LEGE 07179 | reverse complement strand
ATTGGCGCTCGCTTCAAATGTTTGAGAATCTGTAATTCTACATCCATTGCCCTCTCTACCTCACAGCTTCTAAATATTTCTTCTATTGTAGTTCAAATTTCGGAAAGTGACAGAAGAGGGATATAGCACTACGGACTTACATTAGGACACTTATTACTTAATGACGAGTTACTTATTACTTCCGAGCAATCAAATAAACTTGTCCTAATACAACAATGGCAACGGCTATATCTAGCTATTTTCGAGAATTGGTATAACTCACCCAACCGAGAATTGCGATATCAACCCAATTACGACAAAATAGTGATTAACTAAAAATACTGGTTACTTTTCCGATAATATCTTCCCGATGAATCGTGCCAAAACTTCTGCTGTCAGTACTGTGTGCTAAATTATCTCCTAATAAAAAAAATGTGCCGTCTTCAGCAATGCTAGAGATTCTTTTAACGATTTCTAAACCTTTTTTATCAGGGTGAGTTACTACTACTAAATCATTAATTTGAGGTAATGTCTTTTTATAGGCATCAGGATTAATTAAAATTTCTTCTCCTGGTTGCAATAGAGGTTGCATCGAAATACCTGTTACTTGAAATCTTTTGCGTTTTCTAATAATCCACAAGAAAAATTCACGATAGCTTGTATTAGGTAATTCGTTAAGCATTTTTCCAGTCTAAATCAGTGACAATTGAGCGTAAATAATCAAGACTATAACAAAAGATACTTTTTTAAAATTCAATGACTCAAGTTATGGACACTTTAGAAAAAGCATTTTTTGATAAATCCAAAAATTCAGCACTTTTACATTCAATGACTAACTTTCCACATTTAAAAGTTGGCTCTTGGAACGCAACCTAGTATCACTTTACAAAATTGCCAATAAAAATCGTATATTTAGTCACAATTTATACATAGTGTATCAAAATTTATAGACTAAATACAGTTCGTGATAAACACTACAAAAATATTTATTTATTTACAATTTACTTAGTAATAAGTCAGCTTAAATATATTGAGATCGAGAGACATAGATTTACGATGCAGTGGTTGATTACAGCTAAATACGCATTATTTATTTTGGGGCGGAGAAAAATTTCTCATGCTCCTTTTGTGTTTTTTCGATCGGTATTTGGGAATTGTAAAAATAGTAATTCTTTTTATCTCAGAAAGAAAGCTGACTTATCAGCCTAATATGTTGTTGTTTAAATTCTGATTTTAAAGCGCGTTATGTCTTATAACTTTGAAATTATTGGCATTACCCCAATATTAACTTTCTTTAACTACCAACAGGAACTAGAGATTAATCCTCAAAGAAGTAAAACTTATTTAGGTAGTTATCAGTGTACCCTTGATTCTTTTATTGACTCTACTCAAATGATTCCTAAAAAACCTCAATGGAATTGGGATGAAGTTGTCGAAACTATGATTAATTTTTGGCTCAAACACGAAGATAGTATCCGTCACTGGAAAATAGAGTTAGAAAGTTCTCAAGAAAATGCTTTAGTGATCGGTAGAATAGCTAATTTAGAATGTTTAAGAGCCGAACTCGAACAAGCTTTTGAAGCTTAACACTAACTCAGCAATTAAAAAATTAAAATTCAAGATACAGCCTATTGCATTTCATTCTGGGACATGAAGTATCAGGAAATTTTAATTATAGGGTAGGTTGGGCGACCGAAGGAAGCCCTAAAGGATACACCTTCGGATATACTTTAGTGCAATGCCCACCTTACTACAATTTTTTGTCTCTCTTAGTTATGCAAACTGCTGTAACTCAAGTTGCTAGTTAATATTATTTAGAGAATAAAGTCAAAACTTACAAGTTTTGGCTTTATTTTTGTAAGAGGTGTAGCTAAATTAAGTAATTTTCACTAATCTCAAATGTAATAATTTAAATTGAGTTGCAAATGTTGCAGATTAATCTACCGTACGACAAAGAAGCTTACTTTGACCAATGGTCATAGCACCTAGGTAAAAGACGAGATAATATCTGTGGCGACTAAGTTTTGCCCGATAATACTTATAGATATACCCAGAAACAATGCATATTATCATCTACGTATTGGTTGTTTATCGGTAATTTCTCTGAAGACATCCACTCAAATTAAGATTACTTTGAAAAAGACTGAATAAACAAGTTAGTTTTTGTAAATTGCTCATGATAGTGAAATTGCAAAACACAGAACCAATTTAATAAAAGTCAAATTATTATTCTTTACAGAATAATCAACTGCATAAGAAAGCAACATCAGTTTTTGTAATCTAAGGAATGAGAATTGAATAAAATCCAAAATTGAAATATCGGTGAATTACGCTTACGCTAACAACACCCTTCCTCATCTGTAAGTTATTTAATTCACGATCCTAAACTTGCCAAAAAACTATTCTTTAACGAAGGTATTGCCATTTCACGAGATGAAATCAAATCAAATCAAATCAAATCAAATCAACAGTAACTTCAGGATTTATATTTAATACTATCTATTTATTATTATTAACTGATTAAATTAAAGTCAGATTGTTTAATTGCTGTTTTATCCTGTCAACAATTCTCAAGCTCAGTGAATATTTTTAAGTGATGGCTTCCTGGTATAACAACTGAATTAAAGCAATATGACTAACAAGCTATTTCATTTTCCCAACCAGAGAATAAATTCTCTGTCTAACAACCAAAGTCCGTTCCAACTATTATTTATATTGAAATTTTTAAGGAGTAATCAAAGTTGAGTTTATCTATTCAATCTCTAATCGCGATCGCTGATACTATCGATCTCGATCCTCAAATACTAAATAATCTTGCGACCGATGCAGAAATAGTTACCTTTGATTCCACGCAAGATATTGGAGAACAAATCGATCGACTGTTGTTGGATCATTCAGATACTCAAACTTTACATATTGTGTCAGAGGGTGATAATCAGAGTTTACAATTTGAATCAACAAACTTACAGAATATAGCTTCGAGTCAAGAAACAACTATTTTAGTTCATAATCTCGATCGCGAAACTAGGAATTTTAATCTTCTCCAAGAATTTAAAATTGATGATTTATCAACTTTAGATACTCAAAGTCAGACTGTTACTACCGACTTAGATGATTATGCTCCTGGTAGTACGGCTATTATTTCTGGTAACAATTTTCAGGTTGGCGAAACTGTCGAGCTTCAAATATTACACACAGACGGTACGCCCAATACTGGTGGCGGACATACTCCTTGGCTGATTACCGATGGTGGTTTAGCCGATCTAGATGGTAAAGTCGATGGTAATTTTCAGACTACTTGGTACGTCAATCCCGATGATTCTGCTGATTCGGCATTTGAGTTAACGGCTACGGGTTTGAATTCTAATCAGGCTGCAATTACAACTTTTACCGATTCGGGAAATCCATCCCCCGTTCAAACTTTTTACGTTCCTTTACCCGAAGCTAATATTCAGACTGCTTTAAGCAATTTATTAGAACTTACGCATTGACAAAAAATCACTGTCATGGATGCTAAACGGCAAAAGTATCTGTAAGATTACTTAAAATGTATTCGCGAATTACTAAAGTGAATAGATTCCTTTGCAATTGATACCAATTAGAAATTGAGCTATTTGAACGCATTTTTTCCAAACGAATAAA
>NZ_LR214181.1 GCF_900659865.1 Hyella patelloides LEGE 07179 | reverse complement strand
TGCTCGTTCTGAAATCGTTCCTTTCAATAATATAGCTCTCTCTATTCATTGAATTTCAATAACAGCATACACTTTAGCTATTTTATTTCCCTAATCATTTTTGATTTAAGCGAACCGTGAGTTAGGAATTTTGATACCGAGGTAATTTGTGATAGCACGAACATTAAGATTCCATGGCTTTCAGTGTCACTAAATTATCTCCCGATGATTCAATGGTATTTGATTAGTTATTAAAATTGTTTAACGATTGGGGGCATTGTCAAAAGCATTAGCCATAGCATACCAAGCGAGTTTTCGATTAAATTGTTCGTCCAGGGGTAAGGGTCTAGTGCTTGCACCATCATCTCTTGCACCTCTTTTGGGATGTGCAAGCCAAGTATAGCGATCGCTTAATCCCCAGGTGTTCACTGCAATTACAGCGGGTTCATCAAGCACTGCGGAAAGATAATCACTATAGGCTTGAGCCACAAGGCGATCGCGTACTAGAATATCTTTTGGTAAATGGCGGTCATTAACATCTAATTCTGTAATTATAATTTTTAGTCCCAATTGAGCTACTTCACTGACAAAAGTTCTAATTTTTTTCTGGTTTAAAGGGGCTTGGTCTTTTGCCCAGATGTGAGACTGCATCCCCAACGCATCTATTGGGATTTCCTGAGATTTGAGTTTTTCTAGCAGTTTAAGTACAGCAACTCTTTTTGCTTCGCCCTCATCAGTATCGGGATTAATCCAATCCTCATTTAAAACTAGCAATGCCTGGGGATCTGCTGCTGCTGCTGCGTGAAAAACCAGGTCGAAGTAGTCTAAACCTAACCATTTAGCCCATTTTGTCTTTCTTAAGTTATTGGGGTCTTCATCTGGAGGAAAAATCGTTTCGTTAGCCACATCCCAAGAGTGTATTTGACCAGCATAATGACCAACAACCTTCTGAATATATTGAAGAAATATTTGTTCAACATTTTGACGGTTCACTCGCTCTCGAAACCACTTTGGCATCGATTGGTGGTAAATCAAGGTATGTCCTCGCAACAGCATACCTTGCGTCATTGCCCATTTAACCATTAAGTCGGTTTGACTAAAATTAAAATTATCTGGGCTAGGATTGAGCCAGTTCCATCTGAATTCCCATTTTGGCACCATCATGCCACACTCTTGAATTACACTAGCTGAAAACTGATTATTCTTAAGTTCGACGTTTCTAGCTGCTGCACCATAAATTAATCCTTTAGCTGCTGCACGTTCTTTAAGTGAAGTTTCTCCAATTGCTATTGGATCGATTTCTGCTGATTCATCAAATGTTTGAAATGTGCTATTTTCTTCGTTGCTCCATTGGCTTTTAGTACAAGTACTCAGACCTGCCAGAGTACCTAAGCCTAAGTAAAGTGCTTGTCTTCTTGTCAGTATTTTTTTGGGGAACATACGAAGAATTTTTGGTTAAACTAACTGTTTATCTCTCTTGCTGAAAAGAGGAGGAATGATTCAACTTTTTTTTATATCCTATGACGGCTCTTACATAAGGTAAGAGCCAGTGAAATACCCAAAATGTTCCTTTGTGCCTTTTCGCATAGATAGCTCTTGCTTTAAGGGGAAATGCTTTGGTTCCGAGTGCTTTTTTGAGACGTTCTAAAGCAAAAAGATTAGTATCTGCCCAACTGTAAGCTGCTACTAAATTACTCGTACAAGTTCCAACATAACCTGGAGCAGCCCAAACAGAACAACCAAGCTGACGCGCACGAAGTCCGTAGTCCAAGTCTCCCATGTTATGAATAAAAGCAGCATCAATATTACCAACTATCTTTGCTACAGAACGAGGAATCAGTACACAATTACCTTGCATCGTCGTACATTCTTGTGGCTCTTTTCCTGGTTCAAGAGAATCAAATTTAAACGAAAATAAACGTTGGGAAGGAATTCTTCCACCGTAGGAAAATTCACCTGTTGCTGGGTCGGTTACCGAACCAACTACTATAGATTTTTCAGAGCCACGTTTGGACAAACTTTTATGGGTATCGAGTAAACTAGATAATGCTTCAGAGTTTAAAATTGTGTCATCATTAAGCCAGAGATAATACTCGTAATCTTGCTCCATAGCGGTGGCAAAAGCCAGGCGCATTCCTCCGCCCCAAAATAGGTTACCATCCCCTTGTAATACATTTACTTCTGGATATTCTTGATGAATTGCTTCAGGAGTACCATCTGAACAGCCATCATCAACTAAATAAACGTCAAAATCGACATTTTGTTGATAAAGCTGTTTAAGACAATTAATTGTAGTTTTTTTACGGTTATAGCAAGTGATTAAAACTGCAATTTTTGCAAGATTGTTAGCACTATTTTGTTGGTTCATAAATTGATAATTTACTGATTAAGTTATTAGTAAGCTATTTATTTTAAGTTTTTTAGTATTTATAAAGTAACTTTTTTCTAGTATTTCCAAAGAGAAAAATCTATATCAAGCAACTTCTCTAGATTGCTAACATCAGAACTATAGCGGTCTATTAATTTTGCTCTTATTTCTCGATTTAAAGGAGGTAAAGGTTTTCCTGTAGTTTCAAAAATTTGATTTACCCCTGATGATTTTGCCAAGTTCCAGAGCCAATCTATGTCATTGTTACGCAGAAAATCTCTGAATTTACATGCCAATGCTCTAGCTTGAGGAAAAAGAACTGAAGCAGAGGCATTTTTCTTTTGAGAAGTTGTTGACAAGTCAAATTTGTGAGAATCCACCGCTAAAAATTTAGATAGCTGCTCAAGTGCTGGTAGGGGATTTTGAGTGATTTCTTCAAAAATTAAAACTAAGAAACTTTCTCTAGGAAAATGCTGTAGATATCTTTCAAATTGTTGATAATACATTCCCTTTCCAATAATTTCAGGTTCTTGCTCTAATAAATCTTCAAAAGCTCTTTTTTCAGCCGAGTTTTTTACCCAAAAACCATAGTGAGAATATGCCCTATCTACGGGATTTCTTAATATTACCAAAAAGCGACAGTTTGGAATCGAGTCTTTAATCCGAGAAGGAATTTCAGGAAGATATAAATATGCAGGAGTTATTTCTCCAATTTGCTGATAGTTTTGTCTTTGTTCTTCAGTAGGGAAAAAATCTTGATACCAGTTAATGCCTTTATCATAATAAAGATCGAAAAAGTGAATTTCTTTTCTTCTTTCTGGTAAATAAATATCAGGATGAGAACGTAAAATATTATCTAGCCAAGTTGTTCCCGACCGCATAGCACCGATGCCCAAAAAACTTGGCAATTTTTTTGTTACTTCACTTACTTCCGACATAATTTTTAATAACTAAAATTTCATAACTTACTTAATACTAGATTAGCTAATGTTCTGCAATGACTTAAAATTGAAGTATTTATAACTATAAAGCAATGGCAATGTCAAGCCAGAAATTATCAATTTATCTCGAAAAATCATATTTTTTTTCCATCTTTCATCGAGTCTTAGATTAACCATTCCTGTATTAGAACGACTACTAGGACTACCTGTAACAATATGATCGGTACTCATTTTGACAGTTGATTTATCAACAAAAGGTAATTCTGTAACTTTTTCATCAAGTAAGTTAAGTATTTTTTCTACCGCCATTTGAGGATTTTGAATAAAATCTTCATAGCTAATTCTTAAATAGC
>NZ_LR214180.1 GCF_900659865.1 Hyella patelloides LEGE 07179 | reverse complement strand
CTGCTGCTTTCTTCACATTTAGGTACAAATATTATGAACTCCAAATCCAAAGCGAAAAAGAATCAAGCCCTATGGAATGATGCTATGACTAAATATAAGCTTAACGAGCGTCATGTTGCAATGGCAAAACGCCTGAATATGAATCCCAAGAATTTC
Organism: Hyella patelloides LEGE 07179; assembly: GCF_900659865.1. Classification (GTDB taxonomy): domain Bacteria; phylum Cyanobacteriota; class Cyanobacteriia; order Cyanobacteriales; family Xenococcaceae; genus Hyella; species Hyella patelloides. The sequence goes on along the minus strand of NZ_LR214180.1, from coordinate 3,506 downwards.
TCTAGATACGCTACCCCGAAAGGGAAACGAAAACAGCAAGGCTGGAAACTTCCCTTACCTCAATTTATTGAAAAAACATTTGCTAAAAAATATCCTCACAGTCCTGAAGGACAAAGAGCAATCGCTCAAAGACGAGCACGGAAAGCTGCCCGACGTGAGAAAAAGCGAGCACAGGTTTCGTAGCCTGTTGGCGAAGCGGACTGAATGTGCGTCCATTCACCTTTTGAATCGTATCAGTTTTATTTGGCGACGCACATTCAGCAACAGGCAGTCCGTTGGGGGCTTGGGGGTGTCTCGGACTAACACCCCCAAAAAAACAAACAGCCCGATAGGGCTTCCTTATAGTTATTTACCTGTTCTCAGGAAACTATTTTCACCAAACTCCTATAGTATGGAATAATTGGGCGTAGTCGGTGGTCTGAAATGAAAGTAGATCGGCATGGCAAGGCAAAAATACTTACCACGGATGAAATTAACCTCGTCTTCTACGAAGGACTAAAAAACGATCGCGACAGAGCAATGTTTGCCCTCTGCCTTTACACTGCCTGCCGTATCAAAGAGTGCGTCACCCTAAGAACTACCGATGTTTACTACCGTCTCGGCGTAGTACGACCAGAAATCATTTTCCGCAAAGGAAATACCAAAGGCAAGCTTGCAACACGCTGTATACCCGTCATAGAAGATTTACGGAGGATGCTGCTTCACTACTACCCGTCCCCCCGCACCTGGTATTACTTTCCAGGCTTGAGCGGACAAGGACATACCCATCCAGGATCAGCCAGTAGGGTTTTGCAAAAAGCTTGTGACAGAGTGGGTATCCAAGGAGCGAGTACCCATAGTTTCAGACGTACTGCACTTACTCTCATGAGTAACGAAGGAATTCCCTTGCGAATTATCCAAGAAATAAGCGGACATAAAAGTTTACACGAGCTCCAGAAATATTTAGAGGTCACCCCCGATCAGGTGAAAGGTGCAGTAGCAAGCCTTTCTTTACTCTCACCTGTTAAAAAATCGTCGTATGATCACACCCCAGTCTCACCCCAATCTCAACCTCAAAACAATAATTCTTTTTAAGCTGGTCTTAACTTGTTAGATCAAATGCAGCGAAATAGTAGATAATTCCAAATGAAGCGATTTTATGTTGCGCTAGGTAAAAGCGATCTCGAAGAGATCCGCGAAGCGGTGCGCACCTTATATTAAGGAAACGACTGCTCTAAGACAACGAAAACGCAAAATCGCGATAACTGGAGATCTAACCTTCCAGAAACCGCGAAATTAACGTTATTTTGTCTGATTGAAAAGCAAGGAATTAGCATCTCTTTTTCACCAAAGTCTAATTCTTGCCGAGGTACAAACTAGATCATTTTCGACCGCGATTCTTGTTAACTGCGAATTAGCAAGATCGCTTTAAAGGTCGAAGCTGACTTATTCTTGGTTCACTTTCATATGTGAACAGCCGTGACTACTAGCCGACAGAAATATCAGCCAACATCGTCTTGACTTGATCTCATTATAGTTCAGGTTAGCACGATTATTGGTCATTACGATTGGATCGCTTCAAATCGTAAACCATTTCCCTGAACCGAAATCGTGTCATTTTCACCTCTTTTTCCCGAAAATCAAGAGAATCATCAACCTACTCTCCAGGAGCAGCTACTACGAGACAAATTATACACCCTGTTCAGCCATGCCTGGGATTTCATCATCAAAGAACGTCCAGAATCAGACTGGAAAACTGTTAAAAAATATTGCTTAACCAAAGAAAAACTTTGGTACAAATTTACCGACTTACTCCAGACTATCGGTATCCGCTTCGGGCAATACACTAAACACACCGTCGTGGATGTCGATAGGTGGGGGCTCATCCATCCCTACACCAATGAAGAAGCCTATCATCGTCTCAAAGGGGCACTAGAAGCTATTGGGCTCATCAATTCAGTGACGGTGCGCTCCAGTGAAAGCGAAGGACTACACCTCTACTACTTCTTTAAAGAAGCTGTACCCACCTTTAAGCTTGCCTGCTCCCTGCGCTGGGCTCTAGAGCAGGCAGGATTTACCATTAAACCTGGGCACCTAGAGCTTTTTCCCAATACTAAGCACTTTAAGAAGCATCACAAGGGGAAAAAACGCGAATTTAGCTACTACAATGGGCACAGGCTACCGTTACAACAGGGCTCCTGCCTGCTCGATAAGGATTTTACGCCCTACAGCAACAAGTTAGAACACTTCTTTCAAGCAGCAGAAGTATCGGCTCAAAACAACGATCTTGAACTGCTCAGCAGCACTTTTGAAGAAGCTGATACCTGGTTCAAGCAGACCTACAGAAGCTATGCCAGCAAAGGAAACAACAGCGATTATCAGGACTGGCTCAAAAACAGTACGAGGTATATTGCTGAAGGGTGGACTGATAATCATCAGACCAACGATCTCCTTTTGACGATCGCTAATGTCGGGGTGAAAGCGCACCATTTAGAAGGTGAAGAACTGGCGCAGTTTATTGAAGACACTGCCGTTGCTGCCCCAGGCTATTACCCTCACTGTCGGCATCGACATGAAATCAAACAGAGAAGTCGCGATGTCGCACGCAGCGCAGAAAAATACTGGAGAGCCTACCCGTCTCGTCCCCGACGGAGCTTTACCTACCAGGAGATGGTCGAGCGTTTAGAGAAACGATCTCATAAACCCAATCTCAATGAAGTCAAACGCGATCGCGCTTCGCAGAGAATTACCGATACCGTGGCGCACCTTTCTGAGACACTTCAAGCACTTCCCCGCACGGTTAAAACGCTTATGAAGCTTATTAGGGAAACTTCAAAGCAATTATTTGGCATCAGTGTCAGTGACAAAACCCTCAAGAAAGAGAGTAATCTTCCCCTCTGGCATCCTCGATTTCTCAAACAACAGGAAGGAAATCCCTATGCTACTACTGCTGCTGCCCAAGAGGAACGTACAGAGCCAGCACAGACGGTATGCAGCAAGAAACTAACCGAGCAGGTTATGCAGCAAGAATCGGTGTCTGAGTTGCCTGTTGTAGCACCTCCATCACCTCCTGAACCACACAGAGTACCAGAACCAGTCGTACCACAAGAAGTACTACAGGCAGACCCCTTACCGACAAGGCATCAGGAAAGTGGGGCTACACCTTCTTGTGTAGTACGCAAAAATGACCCCGTATCAGAATCGCCAGAAACCAATACCAGTAACGGTTGCAACAATCGGGGCTACACCTTGTCCCTTATGAAGGGTATTATGTGCTTTCGCGTAGCGGAAATGCTTTTTCAACTATTCCAACGAGCTTACTGTACTGCCGTTATGGACACTCCAGGACTAGACCTTGTGTATCAGAATGGGGAAGGGAGAACGGTGAATGGCTTGGTATATGGGGTAAAGCTAAGGAAGCTACCATAAGTGCCAAGTCAAAAATATAAAGTTCTCTTTTTGACTTTGGAATACGAACTTATTGAAATTTTGTTAAAAACTGATGCCAAAAAATCATAAATTTAGCT
>NZ_LR214179.1 GCF_900659865.1 Hyella patelloides LEGE 07179 | reverse complement strand
GTAGGAGCGAGAGTTTTAGAGCTTTCCCCCTATTCTCCAGAGTTTAATCCCATTGAACACTGGTGGTCACAGCTAAAGGCTTTCTTGAGGCAGTTCTCTCCCAGAACTTCCAAAAGGGTTGATACCCTGATTAAAATAGCGATGGATTTAATGAATCCCCAACATCTGCGTAACTGGTTTGCCCACTGCTGCTACTGTCCCTTATAAACCTGCAAACCGCTGTAAATGGTTTCTACCACTTGAAAAATTCGTTCGTACCGTTGATTTATGAAAGAAAGCATTTGTCTTAAAGGAAAGATTGTTCGATAAATTAATCTTCCTCCTCTTCGGGGCTTACTAATTTTTCTCCATAGTAAATTAACCCAAATATTAACTAATAAAAAGGAAATGCCTACAAATAATAATCTTAAAGTTGGCTGCTTGGTAGTGCTTCTAATTCGACATAAATTTTTCAATCTGTAACTACTTTTGGTTTGCCATAATTAAGGTATTAGATTTAGATCAATTGCCAAAACCAATCTTTTTTTCTTTAATCCTTGAGGTATTTTACTTTTTAAAGCTAAATTAATATGAACTATAAAATGCAGCTTTAATCCCTTTTTCGATCTACTGAAATTGTCATTTGCTAACGTAGAGATGCGATGGGGATAGGGAACGCTTGTCAATAGTTTTTTTGTCCTAATCAATTAACCCACTACGATATTTTATAACTTACTTAGCCTAAGTCTCCATGAAAGAAACTCTAATAATATTCTCCCGTTATCCTGAGCCTGGTAAAACTAAAACTCGCATGATTCCTGCTTTGGGTGCGGAAGGTGCAGCTAATTTACAGCGTCGTTTAAGCGAACACACTCTAAAACAAAGTGGAGATTTAAAACAATTTCGCGAAATAGATATTGTCGTTTATTTTACAGGGGGAAATATTGATTTAATGCAAAACTGGTTAGGAGATGATGTTAATTATTTTCCTCAAATAGAAGGGGATTTAGGAATTAAAATGCGATCGGCTTTTGCTGATAATTTTGCCAAAGATCGAGAACGAATTGTAATTATTGGAATAGATTGCCCTGGTGTAGATTGCAATATCTTAGAATTAGCTTTTAATGATTTACAGAATAATGATTTAGTATTAGGCGCAGCAGAAGATGGGGGTTATTATTTAATTGGTTTAAGTAAATTAGTTCCTGAATTATTTATAGATATTGCTTGGGGAACAGATCGGGTTTTTGCTCAAACAAAATCTATTGCTGAAAAGTTAGATTTAGCTGTTGCTTATTTGCCAACTTTAAGAGATATAGATCGTCCTGAAGATTTGGAGCTAATGAAATTAGTTGATAATTAAATAAAATAGCATGAATCAAGTCAATGATTTTTGGATAAATGGTTATGAAATAATACCACAACTAATTAATAGCAATTTAGTTAACGATCTGAAAAAAGCGATAATTAGCAATATAGAAGCAAAATCAGCTTATGGCGTTAGAGACTTACACCATAAAATACCTAAAATCTCTGATTTAACCAATTCTCAGCTAATTGTAAATACCTTAAAGCAATATACTAAATACAATCAGTTTCAATTAATCAAAGCTATTTTCTTTAATAAAAACATAGATCATAATTGGGCAGTAGCTTGGCATCAAGACAAAACCATTGCCGTGAAGCAAAAACTAAACCTTACCGAATATAAAAACTGGACAGTGAAACAAGGTACACTTCACGTACAACCACCACTCAAGATATTAGAAAAAATTACTGCTATTAGAATTGCTTTGGATGATACAGATAGTAATAATGGTGCGTTAAAAATTATTCCCAATTCTCATAAATTAGGAATATTAACCCAACCAGAAATAAATCAAATTACTAACGAGCGAAAACCTATCTTATGTTCTCTAAAAGCAGGAGACGCAATAATTATGCACCCATTAATTTTGCATTCTTCAAGTAAAAGTATTAATGGCAATGAGCGACGTACAATTCATCTAGAATATTGTAGTTGTAATTTACCTCAAGGTTTAGATTGGCATAATTAAAAATTCAATACAAATGTTACTAGAGCAATTCACGATTAGATAAATCTAGACTTTCTCTTCAGTACTGTAAAATCTAATTCCTTTTTCCACGATCGGAAATTAGTTGTGAAACGGTAGGTTCAGAATTATGACAAGCTGCGACGAACACCAAGCTAAGAAGTGCTGAACAGAGAAATTTGAGAGCATAACGAAAGCTTTGCATAACCTGTGCTGGAGATATCCTTTAACTAATTGAGGTCTAAGATTGCTGTGGTTGGCAGCTTTTAGGCGGATGTTTAGCCTCAAGAAAGTTTTATTTGACTCTGGTAGTTGACAAGTTGTTTCATTTTATTCTAGTTTATTATTGAGAATTATTTTAGATTATTTCTGAAAAACAAATTTTGTTCAAATGCTATGAAAAAGTTATATATTCAGGGTTTACTGGATTTTAAGTTGCTCTGAGTTGAATTTTCAAGCTGTAAAAATTACTCCCACAAGCAATACCTTGACTAATACAGTCATTAGACATTGTTTATTAACAATATTTATTAACAAGAAAACTCGATCGAGAGCGCAATGAAAGAATCTAATCAATTGCCTAAATTTAGATCGTTGGTAGAGCTTTTGAGTTATAGAAGCTCCACACAGCCTAACAAACTAGCCTATAGATTTTTAAAAGATGGAATAGTCGAACAGGAGAATATAACTTACGGGGAACTCGATCGCCGCAGTAAAAAGCTTGCTGCTAAACTACAGTCTTTAAGTATGAGCGGTAAACGCGCTCTACTTTTGTACCCTTCTGGTTTAGATTATATTGTTGCTTTTTTTGGTTGTTTGTCTGCAAATACGATCGCAGTTACAGCTTACCCACCCCGAAACCAACGCCATAGACCGAGACTTCAAGCGATCGCTAACAATGCTCAAATTGCGATCGCTTTAACTATAAACTCCCATCTCTCTAAAATCCAGTCTTTGCTAGCTAATAGCGGTTTTCAATTGGGTGGACTTTAGAGGAAGTAAAGTGAGACAATCAGAAAAACCTCTGTCAATTTAGGAATGAAACCATATTCAACAGATTTTCGGACGAAGATCGTAGAAACCAAATACAAGACCAATGAATCAATTGAGCAAATAGCAAATCGGTTTCAGGTGAGCTACAGTTTTGTCCAAAAATTGTTTAAACGGTACGAAGCTACAGGTAGTGTTGAACCATCACCTCATGGAGGGGCAAAGCCAAGGAAACTCAACCCTCAACAAGTAGAAATAGTACTTCAATTGGTTGAAGAAGATAATGATGCTACTCTTCAACAATTATGCGATCGCCTCTCTGCTAAAACCAAAATCAAAGTCAGTGTTCCCACAATGTGTCGTATTTTGCAAAAATTGGAGTTGACTCGGAAAAAAGCGGTGCGCGGGGATGGGGAGACTTCAACCAACCACAGACAAATGTTGGCAGCACTCAGCTTCTACCAGAAAAGTCTCCCCTATCCACCCCCGCGTCGGCGACAGACGCTCTGGGTAGCAGGGGCAACGCACCTAAATTTCAAAAACCAAGCAGAGAAAGGGTTTAAACAAATTACCAATCTCAAATAAGACTTGATATCTGCATCATTTTTTAGAAAATGGTCAACACGGCTTACTTTTCTATG
>NZ_LR214178.1 GCF_900659865.1 Hyella patelloides LEGE 07179 | reverse complement strand
AAAAAAATTAAAATCATCGGAATAGCTAAAGAATAAAAACCCACCATTCCTTTAACAAAAGCTAACCCCGCCCAGGTATGATGCGAACCAATGGGCATAAATTCCACTACATGAGGACTTGTGGGCTTCATATTTGCCCCTGATAGACCCTATTCAATGATTAAGGGTGCTGTAAGCTACAATCACTGATTTTTTCTTGGGAGAAAATTATAAAGAGTTATTAGCTGCTGGAAATGAAACCTCTAATTATTGTTTGTGGTCTAGGAAGAACAGGTTATAAAATATATACTCTATTAAAACAACAAGGAGTGGAAGTAGTTGGTGTAAGCGATCGCCCTTTGGCTTTAAGTAGTCGCGATCCAGTTATTATTGGTGATGCTCGCTCTCCTGAAGTTTTGGTCAAAGCAGGTATCAGAGAAGCCAAAACCCTAGTGTTAAGTAGTCACCATGATTCGCTTAATCTGGCAATTTTAACCCAAGCCAAAGTCTTAAATCCTCAGATTCGGATTGTTAATCGTTTATTCAATCAAACTTTAGGCAAAAGACTCGATCTGACTCTAGCCGAACACTTTAGCATGAGTGTGGCATCTTTAGTCGCCCCTATTTTTACCTTTGCAGCTTTAGGTAGTCAAGCCATTGGACAATTAAGACTCTTCGACTGTACTTGGCCAATTCATGAAGAAATTATCAATTCAGATCATCCTTGGCTGGGTAAACCCTTGAGTCAGCTTTGGGAAAGTAGTTCTCGAATGCTGATTTATTACTTACCTTCCCAAGGAGAGATCGATCTTGTTTCAGCAGTAGCTACTGGTAAAACCTTAGAAATTGGCGATCATTTAATTATTGGGACAAAACCCAATGTACGTCAGAAAAAAAATTCTTGGTTATACAAATTAGTTAAAGCAGTGGCCAATTTACCCCATTATCAACGCTATACCCGTCCGATTATTCTCGTAACCCTATCTCTGCTGATACTAATATTTCTGGCTACCACAGTATATGTCAGCGTCAACTTTCAGACATCAGTTGTCGATGCTTTATATTTTTCTGTAGGTATGATTACAGGTGCAGGAGGACAAGAACAAGTAGCAGAACAAGCTCCTGATACGGTTAAAGTCTTAACTGCCATCATGATGATTGTTGGTGCAGGGGTGATTGGTATTTGCTATGCCTTAATCAATGATTTTGTCTTGGGAAGCCGTCTTAAACAAGCTTGGGATGTTGCCAAAATGCCAAGAAATAAGCATCATATAGTGTGTGGTTTAGGAGGAATCGGCATTCAAATTGTTCGTCAACTTCATAATCAAGGTCATGATGTAGTAGCCATCGAATTTGATTCTCATAGTCGTCATATTCATTGCGCCCGCTCTTTAGGAATACCCGTAGTCATAGAAGATGCTAGCCTTGCTACCACCCTCAAAGCCGTTAATCTTTCTTCAGCATCCAGTTTAATTGCTGTAACCAGTAGCGACACCGTTAATTTAGAAATTGCTCTAACTGCTAAAGGCATATCTCCTTACATTTCAACTATTGTGCGCTGTTACGATCCTCAATTTGCGACATCTATGCAAGAAGTTTTTGAATTCGATCATGTATTATCACCCATAGAATTGGCAATAGATTCTTTTGTAGCAGCAGCTTTGGGAGGCAGAATTTTAGGAAATGGTATGACCCAAGACTTATTATGGGTCGCTTTAGGCACTTTGATTACTCCCGCCCATCCTTTTTGCAGTGAGTCTTTACAAGAAGCTGCAATGGCAGTAGACTTTGTTCCGTTATATATTGAAAGAAAAGGACAATTGATACGAGGTTGGCAACTTTTAGAAACTGAGTTAATTCCTCAAGATGTCTTGTATCTGACGATCCCCGCCAATGGCTTAGAAAAATTGTGGCGCACCCGTTTTGATACTTTTTCGGTTTGATCTATTGTGTTTAATTTGACACTTACATAACAGACAAATTGAAATGTAATTTAAAAAACTCATGGTTCTCAACTAAATACGATAGTATATCGAAAACAGTCTTAAGTAGAATCAATGAGCGATCGCGATCCTATTTCCCAGTTATCACAACAGTTAAGCGCGATTCAAGAACAGCTTGACCAATTTACTAACCGTTTTGATAGCATCGAAAATCAACTGGAAGATTTATCTCCTTTATCCAAACAGATATCCAGATTAGAAGACAAATTTTTATTAGTTGCTGATAGCTACCGATATGAAACTCTTCAGCAGTACTTAGCTGAGGAAAACTGGTTTGAAGCCGACAAAGAGACTATTAAACTAATCCTCGATGTCATGGGTAAAGAAATCGAAGAACTAACTCCAGAAGATATCCAACATTTTCCTTGTAAAGACTTGATGACTATTGATGGTTTATGGCTCAAGTACAGTAAAAATCGCTTTGGTTTTAGCCCCCAGTTGAAGATATACCAAGAAATGGGAGGAAATATTCAGGCGACTATCGAGCAAAATCAAAAATTAGTGGAAAAATGGGGTGAAATCTTAGGCTGGCGCAAAGAAAATCGTTGGCTACCCTGCAAAGAACTAGATTTTAGTCTTAATGCACCCGAAGGTTGTCATCCTTCCCGTTGGTGGAATTCTCCCTATGGCTCAAAAATGACCAACTTTTTCTTAGGGCGATTGATCAACTGTGATATTCAGTAACCAGTTATCAATTATCAAGTAGTAACAGTGCGCATTCGGTTCGGGGTTGATTCCGTCGAAAAGAGGCGGAACAGGGGAAGCTCCTTGCCCTAAAGGTTCTAAAGGATTAGCTTCCCTAAAGGACTCGGCTTCGCCGTCGCGCATCACTAACTTCGTGTCGCATCTTCAGCAGGAAGCGGGGTCACACCACAAGTAGCAAGTTTTCTAAGTAATAAGTAAATTCCCATGACTACTCTTTCTTTAGATAACAAATTAACTACAGTAATCATTATTTTTACGGTTGAAACTTCTCAACAAGATGATTTGATTGCAGCAATTAAAGAATTTCTCGAAACAGTAAAAACTCAGCCTGGTTTTGTTTCAGCTAATTTGCATAAAAGTACTGATGGAGTGAAAGTTGCTAACTATGCACAATGGGCAAGCACAGCAGAATTTGAAGCTTTTAGAAATAATGTAGAGATCCAAAAAAAAGCAGAAAAACTGTTTACCTTCGATCGACCAGATTCCCATGTATATGAAATTGTAACCTGCGAGTCCAAAGTAGGTACTCCTGAAATTAAAGAAGGAGAATATTTGACTCACTTTGCCGAGTTTAGTATGAAACCTGAAAATCAACCGAAAATGATAGAATTAGCCAAAGAACACGTCAAACCCGCAATGGAACAACCAGGACTAATTTCTGCTACCTTTCACCGCAGTTTAGATGGTACTCGTGTGATTAACTACGGACAATGGTCAAATCAAGAAGCAATTGAGCAACTAACCAAACAACCAGGCTTTGGCAAAGCTGCACCTTACGGGGAAGGCATTGCCGACAACGAATATCACCTCTATGAAGTCGTACACGTAGTAAAAACCTAAACAGCCAGTTATCTGTAATTACCCATTACCCATTACTTTCCTCATCTCTCATCCCTCATCCTTTAAAAAATGTCTAAACCTGCAATTCTCACTATAGATGACGATCCCGAAGTTTTACGCGCCATTGCACGGGATTTAAGACAACAATATGGCGATCGCTTTAGGATTGTACGAGCTAATTCTGGTGCAT
>NZ_LR214177.1 GCF_900659865.1 Hyella patelloides LEGE 07179 | reverse complement strand
TTTTTCTAGTTATTATTGCTTCATATTTATCAGATTATCTGGTAACTTATTTACGCGCAAGTCCCCAATCTTCCTCTATCTAAAGTCTGAGAGTAGATACTTTGATAAAACTACAAATTGAAGTGCGTAATGGGAAGTTTATCTTGTACTCTTCTGGCTCGATGGGATGAAGGCTCTGCTGACCCTTGGCTGATCATTACCGATTTAACTCCCCAGCAGGCAGAGATTTGTTGGTATGGGATGCGTAGTTGGATTGAATGCCTTTTCAAAGATATGAAGCGAGGTGGTTTTGGTTGGCATCATACTAAAATGACTGACCCTCAACGAGCAGAACGTCTGGGGTTAGCGTTCGCGCTTTGCCACTTTATACTTAGTTAGTATTGGTGGACTGCACGAGGCTAATTTACCTGCCAGTAGCTTACCACCTTTAAATGAAATTACTTCAGATGTTGACACCGACGAAAATCTCAACCCAAATTCTGGAGAATCTTCATTAGATGATACTAGATTAGAGCATCCTAATCCAACTCGATTGTTGAGTTGTTTCCGACGAGGCTTTTTAATAATTTTGGCCTCTGTAATTAAAGGAATGCCTTTACCTAAAGGCCGTTTTATTCCCGATTTTTCTCCAGCCCCTGGATGAATATTAAAAACATACACTTGAAAGCACCCCACTGCCCCAGCGAAGTCCCCCGAAAGCCTATGCCCTGAAGCACTACCAGCAGGCACGAGACTCTCGGATTGAGTTCTCAAAGGTGGTGACGTTCTCATGATGAGACCATTGACCGTGGACGACAGAGTTTTCTGTACCATTAAGGGGTTTTGAGTTAGAACTTGTGCGCGTGCAGTACCTCCATCACGTCACAGAGATAGGCGATGCCCGAATAATCGTCGAAAAACTGCGCTGCGACCTCATCCGAAATCTTCACGGCCATATCCCGATTGGGGGTGAGCACCTCAAACTTTAGATTCGAGTAGGTGTCGGAAATGGTGGGTTGTCCCGACGAGCGCACGTTGCGACTGCCTTTACCGCCAGCGTCCACCACCGTATAACCGGTAGCTCCAGCTTCATCGATGATCTTGGCGATCTTTTTCAGCAGCAACTTTTCTGTGACAATGACGAGCTTGCAGGCTTGCTGGGTCATGTTGGTTACCTCTCGATGTGTGTATTCATTGAAATATAATAGAAACTCAGGAAAACGGCAGCACCGCTCGCTATCGCGCTGATCTAGCCGTCGCGTTGGTCGCTGGCCCAGGGGAGCACTGGCAGACCGCAACCCGTCTGGGATCAGCTGCCCATCAGCACCTGGGCGAGCCCGATGAAGAGCGGTATTCCTATGGCAAGGGCAACTGGCGTGCCGACAGCTGTGGACGAACCGATGTAGGCGGAGGGATTAGCTGACGGGATACCGGCTCGCAATGTGGGCGGCCCTGAGATATCTGAACTGGAGGAAGCGATGACGGCCAGGATCACGACGCCGCCAAGGCTAAATCCCGTGGTGAAGTGGGCAATCATGCCGAAACCGAAGGCAATGAACCCATGCAGCAGCGGCCCCACCGCGGCATATATGGCGTACCACTGGCCCACTTTGCGCAGCTCGCCGATCCTTGCCGTGGCTTCCATACCCATTACCAGCATCAGTATCGAAAGCAGGCCACGGAAGAGGGGATCGAAGAAGCTCTCATAGACACTCTCTGGCCGGGTTAGTATGCCTAGAGCAAGGCCGAGCAGCAATGCCGATAGGGCAGAGCCCTGGAGGCTTTCCTTCACAATGGGCCATATCTTGACCCGCTCGGGCTGCCTTTTGGGATACCCGCTTGCAGTAATGCCCTGATTGCTGGAATACCCGCCTGCGTTACCGCCCTGCTCGCTGGTATATCCGCCTGCGGTAACGCGCTGCTTGCTGAGAGACTCCTCCTTGCTGAAATACTTGTCGCGCTGCTTGCTGGTATAAATGCTGGCTAAGACGATCGCAGTCACGAGCGCTGGGATGTCCATAAAGGGATAGAGTGCGGCGGCCCAGGGTTCGTATTGGATACCTTCCGTTTCCAGTATTGTCAGGCCAGCAGCGAGGGTAGAGCCACTCACGGCACCGAACAAGCCCGCGGTCGCAATGGCATCCACGACTTTGACTTTCGGCATATTGGCCAACGTGTAGCGCCCTATGAACACGATAAGTATCCCCACTACCATGGCGAACACCGCGGGCAACAGCATCTCCGCCAGATTGGCATTGCGGATCGCAATGCCACCGCTCAGGCCGACTTTTATGAGCAGCATGAAGACGATGAACTTATAGATCGCATCTGGAATTGCCAGTCGGCTATTGACGGCGGCAACGACCATACCACCAATCAGAAAACCGAGTGTCGGGGACTGCAACTTATCCAGGAAGAGCGTCAAGAAATCGGACCAAAAATTCACGTTGTAATTCCTCCTTAATCAGATCTTAGGGGTCAGGGGCTAATGGAATATAGTTAAATCAATTACCATCTCATTTCTCATTGATATAACTCTATCTCATTAGGTGCGCAAAAGCTGATTAAATTTTAAGAATTTGAGACATATTATTTTATTCAATTGATAATTTAGGCTTATAACTTAAGCTCGAATCATATCTAAATGTGACCAATAGTCAATCTATCCCGAAGGGGAATGAACTGGTAGACTCAGTGCGGAAGCCTTCTCTAGAGGTGATTTCAGGAGTTGGTTCAAGGTTTGTTAAATGCTTGGTATTGCTTGAGAAGCTATGGGACGCGCTATAGAGCGCAGACCACACAATGGCCACTAGAAGACCCACCCCAATGCCCCAACTGAACGCCCAGATATGCGAAGGCTCTAGAGTAAACCGCAGGTGGCGATCGCTATCGTAAACATGGACAGCCCACCCTTCGCCTGTGGATGGTTTCGTCTTTGTCTTATTCATGATGGTGTCCTTAGTATTTTTAAAATAGATAGATTCAAAAAGAGATAAATCAATGCTTACTATTACTCTCATTGCTACCGACTAAAAAGAGCACTCGTATCGCGGCAGATGCTGGTTTTTGTGAGTAATTTTGTGAGTAAGTGGCTGCAGGAATTATCTATATAATATCCGAACGATCTGTAGACCAACGATAACGATCTCAAACCGAAGGGATAAGTTTGAGATATGGTAGACGTTTCACAACTGTTGAAGAACGTTAGCCGCCAAAAACGCTAGCCACCAAAAACTTCAGCAGGGTCGGTGGCTTGAACTTGGCGCACCGCGCGCGCTCGCTATCGCTGGGTAACAATCCTGTCGAGGAGGTATCGTCTCTCGCTAACCTGTACGCGTTAGAAGAACTCCTGTTGTTCAACACACTGGTGACTGATGTTTCGCCGATTGAAGCTCTGGCCCAGTTGAGCTGGCTAGCTCTCTACAACACGCCCATCGAGGAAACCACAGCCCTGGAAAACTTGCTGCAGCTTACCTGGCTTGACCTCTGGGAAACCAATATGCGCGATCGCTTTTTTGGGTATCGGGAATATACAGCGCTCGAATATTTTCAGGAGTAACACTACGCAATTCTATCAAAGGAAACTCATCTCGATGTAACGCCAAGAATTCCCCTACTGTGGGATGAGTACCACCAGTCAAGACTATTTTTGCACCCTTTTTTAACAGCGATAACCCCACTGCTGCACCCAGCGAATCAAAATCTGCGGTTTGATGACATAAAATTAAATCCATTATTTCCAGTTATTAGTTGTAGGGGCGGGCTATTT
>NZ_LR214176.1 GCF_900659865.1 Hyella patelloides LEGE 07179 | reverse complement strand
ATAAAATTTGGTCTTCAATTCTTAATTTAGTAGGGCGACCAGGTTTCTTTTTGGTTTTTTCCTTCGCTCTAACTATGCGAACCATCAATTGAAAAGTTTTTTTTAACTCCTGTCATCCGTTTAAATTCAGTTGATGGTACTTTTTTCGCTTGCCAATATTTCATTTTAATTACTCAAAAATTTAACCTTTTACCTTATCATAAAAAACTTTTGCAACAGTTTTAATAAAGTTTTTTAGTTAATAGCGATCGCGCAGCGCCTGCTTCGCAGACCACGCAGTGCCTCGCTCCGCGAGATCGCCTCAAGTTAAAATAACTAAATCTTTCATCGTACCACGAAAGACTTTTGCAAGAGGTCTATTCTTCAGTGATAAATATGCCAAATAAGGTGGTGTTGCCAAAAGTTGAAAAGGACAGAAGAACCTGACGGCAAGGTCTTGGTAATGCTAGTCTGCTTAAGTTATTGGTCTTCAAACAAGCTGCTGCACTTCATCTGACTGAAATTAATCAGGAGGTTCAACAGTTTACTCCCCATGTTCTTTCTTCCGTTGGTCTATCTGGCGACCTCTTTTGAAACTGGAGTTTAGACTAAGTAGATTGAATATCGGGACTTAAACAATTTTGATAGTAAAAATAAGATAGAATGCTTTTAATAACTGACTTGAGCATTACTGTATACGGCGATCGCACTTTATGAAAGAAACCACTCCCGCAGCCATGCCTCCTTGCTTCGATAGATGGTGTAAAAAGTTTGATGATTTATTAAGAACCAAAGCGCAAAAAAGGGAGTTTAGACACTATTTAGGGGGATTATTGGGGGAAAGCGAGAGAAAAAATCTATCTCAAATGGCGAGAGACTCAGTAGAAGTGACATATCACAAATTACACCATTGTCTTGATGCAGTCACTCATGGGGGAAACCCCCAAGACCGCGCTGCATCGCTTCTTGACTGAAGCAACTTGGGGAGCGGACAAGATTAACGAGCGTCGCTTAGAAGTAATGAGTAAATCCAACCAAACTAGAATAAGTCGGGGATTTAGTCTAATTGTTGACGACTCAGGACATAGGAAAAGTGGCAACTTTACAGCAGGAGTAGGAAGACAATATATAGGAGAAATTGGGAAAACAGATAATGGTAATGTGGTGGTAACAACTCATCTATATGATGGAAAAAAAAGCTTACCTCTAGACATAGAATTATATCAACACGGCAATTCATTACCAAAAGGGAAGAAAGACCCAGAATTTAAGAAAAAACCAGAGTTAGCCATAACATTAATAGATAAAAGTTTAAACAGAGGATATAAACCAGGAATAGTCTTAATAGATTCGGGATATGGTAACAATACAAGTTTTTTGAATGAACTAGAAAAAAGAAAATTAAGCTACCTAGGAGGACTGGCTAAAAACAGGAAAGTTAAGGTTGTCAACTCAACAACATTTACTGAAGAAATAAGATTAGATAAATTAGCAGAATCTTTACCCAAAGAGGCTTTCACTGAGAGTAAAATAAATCTAGAAAAACCGAGAACAGTTTGGGTTGCCGTCATTTTAGTTGAAATATCACGTCTTGAAGGTCAGAGAAAGATAGCTATCGTCATGAATAATTCAACTTTTCAAGATGCAGAAGATATTGATTACTTTATAACTAATGTTGACCCATCAATTGTTACTCCACAGTGGATAGTTAATACTTATTCTCAGAGAAATTGGGTTGAAATATTCTATCGCGAAGTAAAAGGCTGGTTAGGATTAAAAGAATATCAAGTTAGAAGTAAAAGAAGTTTGAAAAGGCATTTTATTTTAGTTTTTTGCGCTTATACTTTTATCCTTTGGCATAAACTAACTGGAGGATTAAGAAGGCGTTGGGCTAATAAACCTTTAAACACATTTCCTGAAGCATTGGAAGCATTTCGTACAGCCATGTCTTTTCGTTTTGTCTCATGGCTCAACCAAAATCAGCACGTATTTGCAGCTTACAAAGCCAGTTGTGGCTTTATTTGGGCTTAATTTTTGTTTAAGTCCCGATATTTAGTACGGGGCTGACTTTACCATTAAAATAAGAGCGGAATTCACGAAAGATGTTCTACCCGATCCCTTTGGATATAAGCCTCGTCCTGGAAGACGAAAAGAGGTTTTGGGCAAAGAACTTGACCACAAGTAGTGCAAACTCCTTTTAAACAAGGAAGCTTCTGCCATTTGTCTTCTTCGGACGAATGCCTTTGAAAGGCTTGCCTTTCAAGAAGAAATTCGCTATAGTCAGCCAGATCATCAATTCCCAGGGAATTGAGATAAATTTCAGTTGTTAACCACACAGTTGTTCTAAATAGCAATTTTTTCCAGCGCATCTTTATGAACCTCACTCTTTGTGTCTTCTCAAAGTTATATCGGCATTACCCGAAATAGGATAATACTTTAAGCAATTGTCAAAAAAAGGAGCTGCTTGAAAGACTAAAATTAGAGATTTCTGGAAGCAGCCCTTTAGAAAAAGCTCAATCGGAAGCTTTTTAGCGTCAAGGGTGGAAAAACTGAACTCTCAAAGATCGATCTGAAAGATACCGATCTAATTGAAATTAAGCTTCAGAAGACACTGGTGACAGCCCGTTGTTTATTTTCTTCTTCCAATTGGATACTGGGTTGTTCTCCAGGAGCAGTAATCATACGCGCCCCCTTGCCACTAGTAAAGTAGCTCTAAGCCCACTGAATCATCACCACTAATTTATTGTCAAACTCCAGCAGGTAAAAGACGTGAATAAACATCCAGAATGCCCAAGCCAGAAACTCATACAGCTTCAAGAAACCGAACTCTACCACGGCAGCGTGTTTTCCAATTACAGCCAAGCTGCCCCAGTCCCAATACCGAAAAGCTGAGATCGTCTCTCCTTGGAGGCGACTTTTAATCAGGCGAGCCACATATTTCCCCGACTGCATTGCTACTGGAGCTACACCAGGTAATGGTTTTCCCTCTTGGTGGGCGTAATGAGCTAGATCGCCGATCACAAAAATATTTTCCGTCCCTGGCACCTCAAAATCTGGGTTTACTATTACTCGTCCAGCTTTGTCTAGAGGAGCATCTGTGGATTTGGCGAGGATTTGCGCCATGGCTGAGGCTTTCATCCCCGCAGTCCACAACACAGTCCTGGCTCGAATTGATTCAATTTCACCACCACGACGAACACTTATCGTCTGATTCTTGATGTCGATCACTCTAGTACTAGTCATGACCGTAACTCCTAATTGCTCCAGAGAAGTTTTCGCTTCGGCTGATAGTGAAGGAGAGTAAGAGGGCAAAATCCTCTCTGGGCTTTGCACTAAAATAATTTGGGACTCTTTTGTGTTAATATTACGAAAATCTTCTTTGAGAGTGCCGTGAGCTAGTTCCGCTAATGCTCCGGCTAATTCCACTCCCGCTGGGCCTCCACCGACAACCGCAAATGTCAACCAGGCCTGGCGTTTTTTCGGGTCGGTTTCTTTTTCTGCCGATTCAAAAGCAATAAAAATACGACGACGCATTTCCAAAGCATCTTCAACAGTTTTCAAGCCTGGTGCTTTGTCGGCCCATTCTTCATGTCCAAAATA
The DNA here is from genome assembly GCF_900659865.1 of Hyella patelloides LEGE 07179. Taxonomy (GTDB): domain Bacteria; phylum Cyanobacteriota; class Cyanobacteriia; order Cyanobacteriales; family Xenococcaceae; genus Hyella; species Hyella patelloides. The sequence goes on along the minus strand of NZ_LR214176.1, from coordinate 222 downwards.
TTGGTGGCTAGCACCAGTAGCAACGATGAGAGAGTCATAGCTAATTGTTCTATTTTGCAGTTGGACTGTCTGCTGTTTTGGGTCGATGTCTTTAGCCTCTCCCATCAGCACTTCAATATTTTTGTTGCGCTTTAAGATTCCCCGCAGAGGAGAACTAATATTAGTGGGAGATATACCGCCAGTAGCCACTTGGTAAAGCAGTGGCTGAAAGACATGAAAGTT
>NZ_LR214175.1 GCF_900659865.1 Hyella patelloides LEGE 07179 | reverse complement strand
AGGTTTCTGCGACACTAATTACTGCACAAAGAGTAATAGTAATAATATCAATCAACTGATGTAGCTTAGTTCTATCTAATCTCGGAGCTTTGATAGATGAAAAATGTTCTTCTATTGTAGTTTTTGGTCTTAGTTTCATGACTAAAGATAGCCAAAATTAAGTTTGATAATTGGGTCATCATATCATCAATTCTAAGAACTAATTCTGTCTTCAATTAATTGTTAATTTTACTGAATTTATCATGTTTTTACTCGGGATCGCGTCGTTAAAAAGAAGCACTTCATACTACTACTCTTCTTTTTTGACTTTTATCCTTTCTTTCTTCAATTATCTGTTTTCGCTCAATTTAAGATGCGTTTGCCCTGGGGTGGGGTGTACCTCGCCCTACAATCAAATAATAATCTTGAAAAGCTAATTACCAAGCAGAAGATAAACTTTTATCCTCACTATCGATCTTGTTTTGATTTTGATCCATAAAAGATAAGCGACGCTGAAAATTATTCTCTATCGCAATACAAGTCCCTAGCTTATTCAAAATATGTTTTCTAATAGAATTTTCGATGGCATATTTGCGATCATGATGCTTAAATTCAGACATTCGATGAGTAAAAAAAGTAGTAGCTTCATAAATTAACTTTAAATCAGATAAAGAATCTATTTGGGCGATTTTGATCGCTAAAAAACGAAATTGCTGGCTAATATCTCTTGCTTGTTCTTTAGTTAAACCATGATCTCGATAATAATAATTAATACATTCAGCCAAATATTGAGCGTGTTTAGCAGCATTTTGTAAATCGTGCTGTGCTTTTTCTACAGGATAAAGAAACTTATCTAATAGCATTTGCTACACGGAACTATCTCGTAATTCAGAATTAGCAATTAATTTTATTTCTGCCATCTTCTCTTCATGTCGCCGTTGATTTTCTGCATGAGCTTCTTGAATAAGAGTTTGCAACAAACTAGCAATAGGAGAAATCAATACATCCATAATATTTGTAGTAAAAATTGTAGACTATTATTATTTTTACTTACTAAGAATAGTTGGGTTGTGATCTCACTATATGAGCCAATAAAATTAAAAGTGATTGCTTGTATTCTGATTCAATGGCATTAATTTATGATCTGCAAATTGTATTTATTCAGTAGACGTATATCTAAATATGAGTTTTAAAAGCGATCGCCTTTACTTCAAATAATCTACTTAATCATGTACAATGATATGCACGTATAGAATACTATTTGACTATGGATACAGTTACTTACACACAGTTTCGGCAAAAGCTAGCTGGCTATCTTAATCAAATTGAAGCAGATCGCACACCGTTAATTGTAACTAGGCAAAATGCACCATCAGTAGTAGTCATGAGTTTGGATGATTTTAAAGCGTATGAGGCTACTTTCCACTTGCTATCCAGTAAAAATAACGCAGATAGACTAAATGATGCCATTAACGAGCTTCGTTCTGGAGATGGAACAGAACAGCAATTAATTGAAGAAGAGTAAGACTCTGCTGATATGTCATCAGTCAAAAAATATTCATAAAATATGAAGCTAATATTTGCCGAACGAGCTTGGGAGGATTATTTATATTGGCAAAGTACAGATAAAAAAATTCTCAAACGTATCAATATATTAATTAAAGATATCAAAAGAAATCCTTTTGAGGGAATTGGCGATCCAGAACCACTCAAATATAATTGGTCTGGATTTTGGTCGAGAAGAATTACTAAAGAGCATAGACTTGTTTATACTGTGAAAAAAGATTCAATCTTAATTGCCCAATGTAGATTTCATTACTAAACATCAAGAGATAAGAAAAAGGCACATCACTATTAGTAAGTAATACTTGACGAACAAGACACATATTTAGCCAGTGTTACTTGACAAGCAAACACGAACCAATAGTAAATAACCACCCATAATTCCGATCGATCATCAACTTTCATCCCTCATCCCTCATCCCTCCTTCGTTGCCATTACAGCATAAAAAGGATCGCTTCCAGCCATACCTAATAGTTGTAAGAAGCCAGGAATAGGAGGTTGATTAATTACTGTTTCAGCAGTGCTAAAGCCAGGAATTGCTTGAAAATACTTTTTAACCAATTCTACTCTACCTGCTTCGCTATTATCACGCCAAATTGCGATCGCTTTTTGAAAAAACATCCGATTAGAAAAGCTTACTATTACAATGCCTCCTGGTTTGAGAATGCGATAAATTTCGGCAAATATAGCTTCGGGATATTGCAAGTATTGCACCGATACTGTGATTAAAACTGCATCAAAATCTTCATTATTCAGAGGTAATTTAGGATTATGATTGAGATTCTGCACAAAATAACTATCGAGACCAGGATTTTTTGCTAGTTCTTCTCGATTCATGCCATGTCCTTCTACATGGTCAAATTCTATCTCGTCAGGAAGATGAGATACCCAACTACTCATCAAGTCTAAAACACGACTGTTAGGCTTTAGTTTCTCTTTGTATAACTCTGTGAGTTGGTCGATAAATCCTGCATCCACATGGGTAACAAAGCGAGGTGCAGCATAGAAGTCATTATCGTTTGAGGGGTCTTGTTTAGTGCGATGTTCTGGACGTAACAACATATTTTTTTATAAGTGCATTAATAACTGTTAATTAGTATTACAAAATATTTGTGTTTGAGGGAACAGTTATTGGTTGTTAGTAGCCAGTTATTTTTGTATTACATTCATATTGCAGACTATACCACCCCGTAACAAATCATTTGATATCAAGATCGTTACCTGGGTCGATCGATAGAGGACTCTCAATATTAACAATGCTAGTGAGATTAATTGTGTCCTGTCCAGGTAGGTTTTCTGCTGCGGTAATGGCTTCTCTTAAGCTTAAAACTCCATCGTTTGCATTAACAATATCATTGTTTGTATTTACGTTAAAAGTTGCCATTTTTTGATTTCCTACATTGTTATAGTTGCTTTGTCTTGTGATAGATGCAGACGTTTTTAACTGATGCAGTTTTTGAATTGTTGAAGAAAACAACTAAAATCAGTAGCAATGATCGTTAAAGTTGAAAATTAAACTAAAATTCTAGTTTCTCCAATACTTCCTAACATAAAATGGAATCAATAAAGCTTGGGTTAACATCCAACCAGTGCGAAATATGGGGGGATAAAAAAAGCCAGAAAAATAACCAGATATAGCATAGGATATCACTGTTACGATCGCTGTAGAATTAACTTGGGAACGAAACCAAAAATCGATAACATCAAAAGCTGTAAAAAATAAACCACTTGCCATAATAATTATTAACCAAATCATCTCGCGATCTGTGTTAACAATAATTGCAGTAATTACAACTAAAAAAAAAGCGATAGTCGCTCCAATTAACTTTAAGACAAAAGTAGTCCCTAAAATTTTATGCTTTGCTGATTCTGTTTTTACTAAATTACGAACTGCAATATCATTGAGTCCTAAATAATACCAATTATCAAAAATAGCTAGATAGATAGAAAATTGTTTCCTATTAAGAAAAAACACTCAAACTACTGTTTACACTAACTCCTGACTTCTGACTCCTAGCTTTAAACCTTCGTCTCTTATTACTTTTAATAAATGGTATAAGCTATGGTTTGAAATAAACCAACAAAACTGATGCCATAACTCAGCTTGCCAAAATCATTAGCACCCAGATATTTAACCCACATTCCGCACTTTGAAATGTAGTACAAAATCAGACAGAAAAAGGATCGCTACATCTAAGTAGAATTACTCAAGAAAAATTCGGGCAAAAAGTGAGAAAATTATTCATGTAAGGACAAAGA
>NZ_LR214174.1 GCF_900659865.1 Hyella patelloides LEGE 07179 | reverse complement strand
AATAGTAGTCACAATAAAAAAGAAGCAAGACAATTACATTCAAGAATAAAACTATGGTTGCTACTGAACTAGCTGCTCGCGATCTTTCATCATTACTGGGTAAAGAAGCGGAAGATTTATTGACATACAAAGCTAAAGTACCAAAAGATACCTTACATCTACCAGGAAAAGATTTTGTAGAACGCATTTTTGTCTATAGCGATCGCAATCCTCAAGTACTCCGCTCTTTACAGCAGCTATACTCTACAGGAAAACTGGCTAATACTGGCTATCTATCGATTTTACCTGTAGATCAAGGTATTGAGCATTCGGGGGCTGCTTCTTTTGCTCCTAACCCCATATATTTCGATCCTGAAAATATTATCAAATTAGCCCTTGAGGGTGGTTGCAATGCGGTTGCTACTACTTTAGGAGTTTTGGGGATGATGTCTCGTAAATATGCCCATCGTATTCCCTTTATCGTTAAGCTCAACCACAACGAGTTACTCACTTATCCCAATCCATCGGATCAAATTATGTTTGCTTCGGTGAAACAGGCTTGGAATTTAGGAGCAGTAGCCGTGGGAGCAACTATCTATTTTGGTTCATTCGAATCATCTCGGCAAATACAAGAAGTTAGTAAGGCTTTTGCCCAAGCCCATGAATTAGGAATGGCAACAATTCTGTGGTGTTATCTACGCAATGATGCTTTTAAACAAGATAAAGATTATCATTTAGCAGCCGATCTCACAGGACAAGCCAATCATTTAGGAGTAACTATCGAAGCTGATATTATCAAGCAAAAACTACCTGAATGCAATGGGGGTTACAACGCGGTTGTTCAAGCGACAGGAGAAAAATACGGTCGAACAGATGATCGCGTTTATAGTGACTTAAGTAGCGATCATCCTATCGATTTAACTCGCTATCAAGTGCTTAACTGTTACGCAGGACGTAGTGGTTTAATTAATTCTGGTGGTTCATCTGGTGATAATGATTTTGCTGATGCTGTACGTACTGCGGTAATTAATAAGCGTGCTGGCGGTTGTGGTTTGATTTCTGGTAGAAAGACTTTTCAACGTCCTATGTCTGAAGGAATTAAGCTCTTTCACGCCATTCAAGATGTTTACTTATCCGATGAAGTAACTATTGCTTAAACCTCATCTACTAGCCTTGATTGATGTTTTAAGTAGCTAACAGCTTTAAGTTCCAAGCTTATAGCTAATGGCAAGCGAGCTAATTTTACGTAGCGATTGTCCTAATTGTAAAATTGCTTTTATTAATTATGGCGATCGCTAAAGATAGTCCTGAGTAGCAGAAACCAAGGTCAGAAAATGAATATTTGGCTTCTATGAGAAATGGAAGTGGTGATGAATACTATATTGTGTTTAATAGCGACGGGGCAATTCTAAAAGGATTTACTCATGAATCAAAAATATGGTTAGATATATGTAAAAACGATAAATTATTACCTGATTTTTTAGCACAAGTTCCTAACTGCTTTACAAAAGCAATTACTGAACCAGCTTTAGAGTTTCAATATAGTTCTTTTTGTATTTGGCGAACATATTTAGATAGTAATTGGAATTTGGTAAATTACCATTTACCCTCACAAGAAGATAACGATCTCTCAGATGATTTACTTTTTATTTGAGATGGTAAACCTGAAACTTATAAACAATGGGGCGAATCATATTATGAAAGACCAATTAATCTGGAGCATATTCGATATATTTATAACAATCAAATATTAAATAAAAAGATAGTTGAGGAAATTAATCCCTCTCTTTTAATAGACGATCTAATAGACGATCTTAATGCAATTGCTTATCCTTACTTTTTGCACTCTTAAAAAGATAATTTGTCTTAAAAGCAAAATGTTACATACTGGCAGAAATCTAGTTTTATTTACTAAATACCCCTAAATATGTGGGTTAAATCATAAGAAAACTGCAAGCGTTCTAATAGCAATTGTGGCTCAAAAACTAATATTACTTAAGCAATATATTCTAGCATCGCTTTGTACGCGATCGCTTGATTGATTAGCCCAACTAACGCTTGATTTTTTAATGCTTGACATTTAAGCAAATACTTAACTATTATATTTTTAGTTAAGCAAATACTTAACTGTTGTGTGTATATGAGCAAAACTGCTGGTAATGCCAATGTGTTTACAGCGATCGCCGATCCCACTCGACGGGCTATTCTTGATTTGCTACGTCAGGGAGAACAGCCTGTTAAGCAGATTGCCCAACCATTTGAGATGTCTCTTCCTGCCATTTCTCAGCATCTAAGCGTGTTGTGCGAGGCGAAGCTTGTTACTCAAAGGAAAGAGGGAAGACAGCGATTTTATCGTTTGAATCCAGAACCTTTAAAGCAAGTATCTGATTGGGTAAATCATTACGAACAATTCTGGCAAGAAAAACTAGATGTCCTTGGTAACTATTTGGAGGATAATTCATGAGAGAGCAAATAAAGCGAAGTGTTTTTTATCCTTATCCACCAGACAAAGTCTGGCAAGCTCTAACCGATTGCCGTATCTTAAATGCTTGGATGATGAAAAACGACTTTGAGCCAAGCATAGGGCATAAATTCAAATTTGAAAGCAATTCATTACCAGGTATCGAAACTATTATTCACTGTGAAGTGGTGGAACTAGAGAAGCCCAAACGCCTTGCTTATACTTGGCAAGATAATGTTACGGGTGAAGCGTCATTGGTAATTTGGACACTAACCCCAGTAGAAGGCGGAACACGATTGCAACTCAAGCATCAACAAGCTGGATATGCAACAACACTTGTCTGCAATCAGAATAGAAATTCCCGAGAAATTAGCGATCGCCCTAGCTTATTTTTGGACGAACAGCCAGTTACCAAATTCAATCAGCAGATGCTACAAACAAGCTTGCATCAACGGATGACAAGAGGTGAACTCAGTTTCTTACCGAACCACAGAGACTCAAAAGAGGAATGGGATTATCGTCTCAATCACAAATTACTACAGACATTACAGCGTTACTGCTAATTGGTTATGACTATTCAAAAAAAAGTAGACATGAATCAAGCAAGCCAATATCTTTTCGCACTAGCAAAACGAAATATACAAGCCTATATTGCCAATCCAGAAGTAAAAGCAGCAATGGTTACAGGTTCTACCGCTACAGGACAAGCGGATTGTTATTCAGATGTAGAAATGTTTATCTATTACGATGAGTTACCTTCTATTGACAAGCTACAATCTGCCCGTCAGCAAAATCGAGGTTCAGAACCTATCCGAATTCTTGATGGATATAACGAGGGATTCTTTGGTGAATTTTATTTTATCGATGGAGTAGAATTTCAAATCGGTAACGTAACCATTGCGTTTTGGGAACAGGATATGGCAACGGTATTGCAAGAGCTTGACGTTACTTCTCCTCGACAAAAGGTTCTCTTAGGAATGCTAGACTGTATTCCTCTGTACGGCGAGGAGTTAATTCAAGAATGGAAAAGACAGATTGCTGATTACCCAGATGTACTAGCAAGGGCAATGGTAGAAAAACATTTAATTTTTGTCCCGATTTGGGCTTTACAAGAAGACTTGGCTACAAGAGACACTACATTGTTCCAGCATCAAATACGTTTAGAAGCAGGGCAAAATCTTCTTGGTGTTTTAGTAGGGTTAAATCGTTTGTATTATTCAACTTTTCAGTTTAAACGCATGAAACAATTCATCGAACAGATGAATATTGCTCCTGAAAACTTATACAGCGGTTTGCATCTAAATGTGGGACAATCAAGCATTGTAAAAGTAGATCGTAAATGAAAGCTTATTCGGTGGATTTTCGAGAGAAG
>NZ_LR214173.1 GCF_900659865.1 Hyella patelloides LEGE 07179 | reverse complement strand
GGGGGGGGAATGAACGATTACATCTAATGGCTGTTGAAGATAATCAATTGCCCGTGGATATTCTCCAAGGTTATTGTAAACATTGCCTAAACCCATTAAAGAATTAGCTTTTTCATAGCGATCTTTTATTTGGCGTTTAATTTTTAATGACTGTTGAAGATAATCAATTGCCTGTGGATATTCTCCAAGGTTATTGTAAGTATCGCCTAAACCCATTAAAGAATCAGCTTCTCCATCGCGATCGCCTATGTCTCGTGCAATCTCCAATGACTGTTGATAGTAATCAATTGCTAGTCTATATTCTTCTAGATAATAGTAAGCATCGCCTAAATCCATTAAAGAAAAAGCTTCTAAAACGCGATCGCCTATTTTTTGTCGAATCTTTAATAACTGTTGATAGTAATCAATTGCTAGTTTATATTCTCCTAGGCAATAGTAAGCAGTGCCTAAATCCATTAAAGAATCAGCTATCATTTCGCGATTGCCTATTTTTTGTCGAATCTTTAATAACTGTTGATAGTAATCAATTGCTAGTTTGTATTCTCTTAGGAGATTGTAAGCATTGCCTAAACTACTTAAAGATGAAGCTACTCTATTGCGATCGCCTATGTCTCGTGCAATCTCCAATGACTGTTGATGGTAATAAATTGCTAGTTTATATTCTCCTAGAAGATTGTAAGCATTGCCTAAATTCTTTAAAGAATTAGCATAATTTGATCTATCTTCTGGTTGCAGGTTTGGTTGCCATTCTTGAACTAATTTTTCATATATTTCTACTAAAACCTCATAATAACCCCGTCGAGTCAAAAAACCATAATAGGAATCTAAAACCTTATTAGCTGAGGCATATTGTTTTAATTCGCAGTGATGAGCGATAATTTCTAAATGTTCCCTGGCATCTTCTAAGACTTTCCAAGATTCTGGTTCTTTAAAATTAGCTTGATAATATTCAATAGCTTGCTGATGTGCATTAGTTAAATCATTTGCTTGCTCTAAAACATATTTCTGTACTAAAGATTTAAACTGAAATTTCTCTTGAGTTTTAACTAATAAAGAGCGATTGCATAATTCGAGAAGCTTCTTTTTAATTGATATTGATGTCAATGTCAGTTTTACTTCGTCCTCCAGCCACATATGACTTGCTGCTTCGTGGTTAAACGGCAAGCGATATACACTTAAATTAGTGATAAATTGTTTTTGTTCAGAGTTTAATCTATCTAAATGCTGTTGAATAATCCAAGATAAACAGGCATTGTCTTTATTGCGGTGTAATCCTTGTGCTTCGTTGTAAACCAATTTAAACTTAAATTGTGTTGAGTCTGATTTTTTAACTGGGCTTAATTGACTATCATAATGCTCCCCTAAAAATTCTGCTACTAATTTTATTGTCAAAGGATGTCCATCTACATACTCCACAAAAGCTTTTAATTCTGCTTCTGTTCCTTTTATTACTAACTCATTTAATAAAGCAATTCCTTCCTCAATTTTTATCCCTCCCAAGTAAAGCCAATGCTTTAAACCTTGGAATAACTGAGGTTTATCTTGAGTAGTTATAAATAAAGTACTATTGGTTCCCTGTTGCTTCCAACGACGAAAAAAATCTTGATAATATTTGTTTTGCCAATTTCTTTGTTCATCAAGCAGAGTTTCTAAATTATCTACTACCAACAGACAGCGACGCTTACTAAGCAGATAAAGTAAATTATTAATTAACTCCGTAATATCGATACTTTGAGGAGGCTTTCCAGTAAATTTTGTAATTATCTTTTTAGCAAAGACTGTAAAATCGGGTTTGAGGCTGACATCAGCCCAAAATTTAGCTTTAAAATTAAGAGATTTAAATTTAGATTCAAGAAAATGATAAAAATAAGCAGCCAAAGTAGATTTTCCCACACCACCTAAGCCTTGAATACCCACTGTGCTAACTTGCGGATTATTCAGCCATGCTTCAATCTCCTTTATTTCTTCTTCTCTTTCTACGCAATTAGAGAGGTTCGGTGGTGTAGTAATGATATTAGTAGAAGTGATAATTTTTTGGCTGTCAGGCTTTGGAGAAATTACTTTTTTTCGTGATTATGTGTACCTCCAAAAAACTGTTGAGTTCCTTCAGCTTTTCCTACTACAGCAGCATTATCCTTGGCTACAAATCCTTTCATTTCGATAGTATCACTACTAATCGCATTAGCAATTTCTCTACCTAACTTGCTAATCTCTTCTGCAAATAGTCGATCTTTAAGCATTTCAACCTCTAGAAAAGGTTTTAATGGTTTTAGATTTTCCTGAGTTAGATTTTGATTTTGTTCTAATTCGACTATCTCTGCTTCAATAACAGGTTGATGATTTTGTAATAAGCGATCTTTGATTTTTTGCCACAGAAGTTTTGCACCTTCACTAGCAGCATCACCAACAATGGCACTTAAAGCCATCTCTAGCAGCTTTTCCGCAGCCAATAATTCTAAACTCATTTAAAATTCAAGTAATTGCAATTGTGTTTAAGACAATCACTTCAATACTAGCTAATTTTAGTAGTTAATTTGCTATTAAGTAAGTATTAATTTTCTGGTTGGTGTTGGCTGCGGTGTACACATAACTATAACTCATGTTTTAACTTATCTGTTTAATTTGTAACTGCTTCTAGCCCCCTAAATCCCCCAAGCTTGGGGGACTTTTAATCACCATTTACTCTTTTTTTTCCCCCAGAGTTGGGGGGCTAGGGGGGCAAAAACCAGTAAAAAATCAGCCAATATTAATTTTCTGGTTGGTAATGATAACGAGCTTGCAAAAAATAAACTCGATTATTCTTTACCCTATAAACTAAACGATGTTCCAAATCAATCCGACGCGACCAAGTATCGGATGCTATATATTTAAGAGGTTCTGGCTTACCTATTCCTTGAAAAGGGTTTCCATCTAAGATATCTACAATCAAGTCCATAATTTTGTCGCCTTTTCTTGGTACGCATTCCCTTGCCCCCAAATACGATGGGGATAAACACCCAATGCGACGGGTATAAACGCCTTTCGTCGCCCTAAAGGATACACCTTCGGATAACGCGGGGTCGTACCGCTTCTTGGGTTTGCTTATACTCTAAGTTATTATCAGCCCATTTCTTGAGAGCAGCAATGGTGTTAGCTTTTCATCCTCAGCATTTGAAAAAGTATACTGAATATGCGGTGAGTTAAAGATGGTTTTTTAGCTAAATCTTGAATTGCTTGGTAGCAATCCTCTACAAATCTAAATAAGCAAGCAGCTAGCGAAGTGCGTTGCCAAAGTTGCTGCTACTTTTATGGATTAACTTTGCACCTCCATTAAGTACAAAAAACGTTATATCTACCCAAAATTTTTTTGATTAGCAAGCTACAATTCTTAGATAAAACCCGTTGTATCCGATAAGAATCAAAATGTTTTTAACAGAATTATCACCCCTAGCTCAAAGATTATTACAACAACCCATCGCTTTTGCTGGAGGTTTTTGCTCTGGATTATTTAAACTCAACTTAAATGAAGAACCTTTGTCTGCTTGGTTAGCAAACCAAGGATATACTCCTGATAGTAGTAATGATGGAAATGATAATAGCGGTAATAGTGGACCTCAATCTATTTCTATAGAATAGATGTTGGCGGTGGGGGCGAACCGCCGTTCGCCCTTACTGTTGTTGATTATCAATCGCTAAAAATTGGGAATCTTAAATTCAATCTACTGGAATATCGGGAATAAAATCGACTGTTGCACCCATTCCTTTTTGAGAAACTAAATAGCTATCGAAAGCGGAAATTACTCCATCACCATTGATATCAGCAACAATTTGAGGATTTG
>NZ_LR214172.1 GCF_900659865.1 Hyella patelloides LEGE 07179 | reverse complement strand
TTTTTGCTGCGCCCAAAATCCTTGTAACCTTTATTTGCTCAAGGTTGTCAAGTTATTCAGCAAACCCTAGATAATCCCGATTATGAAAAGTTTTGTCGGGATTTCCACGATATTTTAGGGGTATTTCCCCAAACTACTACCGCCCAAGCTTTAAAAAACCCTGCCAGAACTAAAGAATTTCTCAAGTTATCCGAAGCCAAAGGACAGCTACACAATCGCTTTTCCATTCTTTCTCTGAAGATGCTTTCAGAAGTGCATCGACAATTTACCCCCAGAGAATTAGCTTTTACTGGTTTGGAATTGCGCCACAAAGAAATGGAAACAGAACAACCCAAGGTAAATGCGGGAAGAGCCAGAAACAAAAACCAAGATATTGCCGAACCAGTACTTGATTTATCTTCAGGTTCGATTACCACTACCATCGGCTTTCTGTTGAATATGGTTCAGCGTACCATTCAATTAATCAGTCCCTGTATTGCTACTGAACGCTGGAAAGATGGTTATCGTATCCATGAAACCAGACAATTCACCGATGCTTGCGATCTTAAAGTAGTTATGGAAGAGATGATAGATTATCATATGCCCTTAACTCTCCCAGCAACAGACATTGTCAGATTTCGTCCCGAACTCAAATTTGAACCTTTAGCAACGGGTTTTCAAGTAGGAACAAAACACAAAACCTATAAGTTTACTCATAGTGCTTAAGCTGTTATGCATTTAAACTGTGATAACAGCATTACCTTTATTTTTAAGTTTTCGTCCCCATTTGATAATCAATCCACCTTCATCTTCTAGCTGATGTAACATAAATTCTAATTCCTCAATTGATTTAAAGAGTCTACCCGCAATATATTCTTGGGCTGAATGCCAAACGGACATATCAAGCTGGCGAGGAGACCTCGCCAGTCTTGTCCTCACTAATTCAATTAAGTTGTAATCTGGACTATATTTTGGTAAATACTCTAAATGTATATTGGGCATTTCTGTTTCTATTTTTTCGATATATTCTTCTTTTTTATGAAAACTAGCATTATCGATAATAATTACTATTTTTGCTCCTTTTTCGCTAAATTCTTCTCTTTTATTTCCTGCTTCAATCCATTCATTAATTATCTCCTGATAAAATATTTTTAGAACTTTATAAAAATTTTTACTATTGCTTTTGTCGAGAAAGTCTACAAATCTTTTCTTGTCTGAGTATCGTAATGCACCCATGACATTTACTCGACCTTTTCTTCTATCTCCTCTAACTTTTTTTCGCTTTCGGGGGAGACACCAGGTTTTGAGCCTTATGACTCTTAAACTGAATCCGCTCTCGTCCCAAAACCATACCTGCAAAAGATTAGGATTTTCTTTTTCTATTTTAAAATACTCTTGTATTTTCTGTTTGAAAGCTTTTCTATTTTGGGAATTTCTCTGGGACTCTAAGCTATATTTTGCCCAAAAGTAAACGCGACGGCGAAGCCGAGTCCTTTAGGGTACTTTTTTCTTTTTAATATTCTCCTTACTTGAGAACCACTTAAGGAGATTCCTGTTTCCTCTTCTAAATATATAGCTAATCTTTTTGCCGACCATCGTCCAAATTCAGAGCCTAATTCTTCTGGGTCTTTTTCGATTGTTTCTAATAAGATCTCTAGATATTTTTCTGTAGCTTTTTGATGATTACCTTTCATTCTTTCATCTTTCAAGCTCTCCAAGTTATCTGGGTCACCATGGACACACCAATAACATACTTTGTTTTTTGAGCAGCCGATAAATTTAGCTATTTCTGACTGTGTTTTGCCATCATTGAGCAATAACAAGATTAATATTCTCTCTCTAATGTCTCCATTTTCTTCTCTTTTTAGAGCTAGTGGCAGTTTTTCCTTTTGCTCTGATGTTAGATGATTTTCCGCTGGCATCTTTTTTAGCGAACGCTAGTCTTTAGCCTCATTATTATACCTAATTTAAATGCATAACAGCTTATGCTGCGCTTTTAGGTTCTTTAGTTACTCAAGGAAATCTTACCGCTAGAGAAATTACTCAACAATTAAATAATAATGGTGTTCCTCCAGAAGCAGCCTTACAAGCAGTAAACTTTCTGTATGATAGATCCACCAATCCTCATTTTAGATGAATCTACAGGAGCATTAGACCCCATCACCGAAGCTCAAGTACTGCAACAGTTGCTCTCTCATCGCTCTGGTAAAACCACCATTATCATCAGCCATCGACCCAAAGTAATTACCAAAGCCGACTGGATTATCTTACTAGATGACGGCAAACCTCAATTACAAGGCAGTTTATCAGAATTACGCTCTCTTTCTGGAGAGCATTTAGATTTTCTTTCTATTTAATCTACTAATTTATAGCCCTATTGCAAAAGCTACATATATGTAGGGTGGGCAATGCCCACCCTACCTAATGGTGTTAACAAGGTTTATTTGCGTAAGTCCTGTCTGTTTAATCTGCTAGTTTATAGTCCTGTTGCAAAAGTAAATTTATCATCAAAATTCATCATACTAAATCCGACGATCAAAACCTCCGATAAAAATTGCTTGTACGCCCCTCATATCCATCTTCTGTCAGACTCCGAAAACTTTTATCATTTCTAAATCCTGAAGTCTTTAAAGAGAAAAGAATTGCTCTATTTTTTTCTTAAGCTTAAACGCAATTAAATGACATTAACCGCATTACCTTGATTTTTTAGCTTCCTACTCCAATTAATAATTAATTTTCCTTCATTTAAAAGTCGCTTAACTAGTTTTTCTAGTTCTTCTTTTGTTTCAAATTCACGATGAGCGATATATTCTTTGGCTGAATGCCAAACTAATTCTATTAAATTATAGTCTGGACTATATGCTGGCAAGAATTCCAATTTAATATTGGGTAATTCCGATTCTATTTTATCGAGAAACTCTGGTTTTTTATGGCAGCTAGCATTATCTAAAATAATCACTATCTTTGGCCCTTTTTCCTGAAACTCTTTCGAGTCATTGCCCTGAGATTCCCATTCTTGACACACTTGATTGGTCAATTGTTTTAATTGTTCATAAAAGGTTTCGGAATTGCCTTTTTTGATGACAAAACATATTCTTTTTTTGTCACTATATCTCAAGCCTCCCATCAGATTGACTCTTCCTCTTCTCCTTTGACCTTTGACTTTTTTTCTCTTTCCTTTCTTAGTCCAGCATCTTCTTCTTATTACTCTTAAACTAAACCCGCACTCATCCCAAAACCAGATTTGGATGGATTCTGGCTTTTCTTGGGCTAATTTTAAATATTCGGCTAATTTTTCTTGAAACGCTTCTCTTTTTTTTTGTCTTGCTTATCTTCTAGACTATATTTTCCCCAGATATATACATACTTTTCTCTGGCTAATATTCGGCTAATTTGTGATTTGCTGAGTTTGATACCTGTTTCTTTTTCTAGATGTTCTGATAATTTTTTTCCCGTCCATCTGCCAAATTCATAGCCTAGGTCTTGGGGTTCTTTTTCTACTACTTCTAAGAGTAATTCTCTATATTCTTGTGTCGCTTTCTTAAAATTACCTTTTTTTCTTCCATCCTCTAAAGTTTCTAGATTATCTGGGTCTCCAGGAACACACCAATAGGCTACTCTCCTTAAAGAAACTCCCAGAAAATCCGCTATTTCTTGGTAAGTTTTTCCATCATTTAAAAGTAGCAACATCAATATTCTTTCCCGCACCTTTGCATCTTCTTCGGTTTTGATGGCTAATTTTCACGAAGTCAGAAATCTGAAGTCGTGATGTCAGTCGTTTTACCTCTGAGGCGAAGGAGCGAGGATTCAATACTTGAATATATTTTGTTTCTCTTCGCCTAAAA
>NZ_LR214171.1 GCF_900659865.1 Hyella patelloides LEGE 07179 | reverse complement strand
ATGTGATTAGGTAATTCCCGATCGTTAATTACGAAAAAAGAGATATCCTAGCAAGAGTGAAATAAGAAGCAAACAATAAATGAAGCGGTGCTAGAACTCAAACTGATTAGAGAAAACCCCACCAAAGTTCAAGAATTACTGAACCGTCGTAGTGCAGAAGGATACGACATTCAACCTCTTTTAGAATTAGATCGCAAAACACGAGAATTAGAAACTAATCGTAGCCAATTAAGTGCGCGCAGTAATGAAATTGGTAAAGCTATTGGTCAAAAAATGAGAAGTGGTGGCGATCCCAAATCAGCAGAAATCACCGCTTTAAAAGAATCAGGAAATCAGCTTAAAACGCAGTTAGCAGAGCTAGAACCCCAAGAAAAAGATTTAAAAGCTCAGATCAATCAACTTTTATTACAATTTCCTAATTTACCCAGCGAATCTACTCCTGTTGGTAAATATGAAGCAGAAAATGTAGAGATTCGTCGCTGGGGAGATGAATATATTACCCAGGAAGAAAAAATCTTACCCCATTGGGAAATTGGCGAACAGTTAGGCATTATTGAGTTTAAACGAGCAGTTAAAATTGCTCAAAGCCGTTTTGTTAATCTGATTGGCGCAGGAGCAGCCCTAGAGCGTGCTTTAATTAACTTTATGTTAGATAGCCAAATTGAGGCTGGTTACACAGAAGTAATGCCACCTGTGTTAGTAAATACAGAATCTTTAACAGGTACGGGACAACTACCCAAATTTGCCGAGGAAAGCTTTAAATGTGGTGATGATGATTTGTGGTTAACTCCCACCGCAGAAGTACCTTTGGTTAATCTCTACCGAGGAGAGATTTTAGAATCCACAGAATTACCCATACATCACTGTGCTTATACTCCTTGTTTTCGGAGAGAAGCAGGAAGCTACGGGAAAGATACTAGGGGCTTGATTCGACTGCATCAGTTTAGTAAGGTAGAGTTAGTTAAGTTGGTGCATCCTGATACTTCCGAAGCAGAACATCAAGCTTTAGTGCAGAATGCAGAAGCTATTTTACAAGCTTTAAAACTACCCTATCGAGTAATTGAACTCTGTACGGGAGATTTGGGTTTTGGCGCAGCTAAATGTTATGACATAGAGGTGTGGCTACCATCGGCTAAAACCTATCGCGAAATTTCTAGCTGTTCTAATTGTGACGCTTTTCAAGCTAGAAGAGCGGATATCCGTTTTAAAGAAACTGGGAAAAAAGGTACGCAATATGTCCATACTCTTAATGGTTCGGGACTCGCTATCGGTAGAACTATGGCTGCAATCTTAGAAAATTATCAACTACCTAATGGTACTGTTAAAATCCCTGAAGTACTACAACCCTATTTAAAACGAGAAGCACTTTAAAAGGATGAATGCGGTGCAAAAGAAGCGGAATTTGACGAGCAATCCTGGTGATTAAAGCGAGCAAACTTGATGAGTTTTACTCATCTAAAGCACGCGCAAGCAATTACGACATGAGAATGCGCTAGTAATCCGCAACCGAATATCCTAAAGGACTCGCTCCCCTAAAGGACTCGCTCCGCATCACGCATCGCGCACCAAGAGGGGATGAAGAATAAGGAATAAAGTAACAAGTAGTAATTATTTATTACCTAATTTCTAATCCCTAATCCCTAATCCCTAATCCCTAATCCCTAATCCCTAATCCCTATGTTTTTGGCTTTTCAATTTCAGTCGCCTGGCCCGATTATCTTTGAAGTTGGCTCTCTGGCTTTGCGTTGGTACGGTTTACTAATTGCTTCAGCCGTTTTAATTGGTGTTAGTTTGTCTCAGTATCTTGCAAAACGCCGAGGAGTCAATCCTGAATTAGTAGGAGATTTAATCATTTGGTTAGTAATTGCAGCGATTCCTTCTGCCAGGATTTATTATGTTTTATTTGAATGGCAACAATATAGTCAACATCCAGAAGATATTTTGGCTATTTGGAGAGGAGGTATTGCGATTCATGGTGCAATCATTGGCGGGACTATTGCCACGATTATTTTTTCCCGAATTAATAAAGTATCGGTGTGGCAACTTCTCGATCTAGTAGCACCATCTCTTATCTTAGGTCAGGCGATCGGCAGATGGGGCAATTTTTTTAATTCTGAAGCTTTTGGTAGACCCACTGATGTTCCTTGGAAATTGTTTATTCCCCCTGCAAATCGTCCTTTGGGCTATCTCAATTATGATTATTTTCACCCAACTTTTCTTTATGAGTCAATTTGGAATTTAGGGGTATTTTTTCTGTTGTTGTCTCTATTCTTTTGGGGACTTACAAACAGCGATCGCTTAAAAGTAGGAACCTTGACTTTTGTTTATATGATTGCTTATAGTGTAGGACGCTTTTGGATTGAGGCTTTGCGAACTGATAGTTTAATGTTTGGTCCATTAAGAATTGCTCAAATAGTTAGTTTAATAGCGATCTCTATGGGAACTGTAGGCTTAATCTGGTTATACGTCTTCAAGCGTTCTCTTCCCGATATAGTAAAGAGTTATCAGTGACTAGTTAGTCAGAGATTACTCCGCCTTACAAGCGACGAGACCCCGCGTCGGACGTGGCGTACAAGCTTTTGAGGTAACCTCAAAAGACAGCCACTCCGTAAGACCCTAAAGGACTCGCTCCGCGTCGCGCAAGGGAATGCTCGTCAAGACACGACGGAGCCTGCTCTGACCGTTGGTCAACTGTGGTGAATAAACCACAAACAAATGACTTTCCAGCAATGTGAGCAATGAATAACCAATTATTAATAATCAAAAATTACTCATGAACTATCCTCTTCAACCCGCAGTATATATTATTGGTGCTGGTCCTGGCGACCCTGAATTACTTACTCTCAAAGCCTATCGTATTCTTACTCAAGCAGATACAATTTTTTACGCTCATTCTTTAGTACCCAAACAAATTTTACAGGATGTACGTTCTGATGCGGAATTGATCCCTACGGGAAATAAAACCCTGGAAGAAATTATTCCGATGATGATTGAAAGGGTACAGCAAAAAAAAATAGTAGTCAGATTACATTCTGGAGACTTAACATTATACAGTGCGATCGCCGAACAAATGAAACTTCTCGCAGAAGCGGAGATCTTTTTTGATTTAATCCCTGGAATTAGTGCTTTTCAGGCTGCTGCTGCTAAACTACAAGCTGAATTGACTATACCCGAATTAGTCCAGTCTATAATCTTAACCAGAGTTAGTGGTCAAGCTTCTGCTGTTCCAGAAAGCGAAGATTTAGCCGATTTAGCTGCTCATAAAGCTAGTTTATGTCTTTATTTGGCTGCTCGTTATGCCACTAAAGCGCAAACAAAATTACTTCAACATTATCCTCCAGATACCCCAGTAGCAGTTTGCTATCGTGTGGGCTGGAAAGACGAACAAATCTGGCTAGTACCTCTGGAAAAAATGGCAGTAACCACCGAAGAGAATAATTTAATCCGAACTACTTTATATCTTATTAGTCCTGCTTTAAAAACTGCCATAACAACTCGCTCTGCTCTTTACAATCCTCAACATTCTCATCTATTTCGTCCCAACCATTAATCAGTCAGGGAATTACCAAAAATAAACGCTTCTAAATCCAGATAGATATTCACGAAGTCAGAAATCTGAAGTCGTGATGTCAGTCGTTTTACCTCTGAGGCGAAGGAGCGAGGATTCAATACTTGAATATATTTTGTTTCTCTTCGCCTAAAAATGGCGAGGCGCATACTCCAACTTCGGGCTTGATCTAACTCCTGACTGCTGACTCTATCCTCCTGACTTCAGCCCGAAGGGCGTGGTAAGTTAGTCAACTAAATATTACCCGACAGAAAACAAA
>NZ_LR214170.1 GCF_900659865.1 Hyella patelloides LEGE 07179 | reverse complement strand
TTCTTTTTGCCATTTTTGTTTATATGAGTAGACTTACATTCAGGGCATTGCATTGACATTTAACTATGGTTGATTATTTAGTTAGCGATCGCGTTACCGAAAAATCATACCTTAAATTACCAACGCCGAATCTAATTATCTGAGGATTGTTCAAATGGATTTCTGGAAGAGCCACTTTTAATTGGTCGCTTATTTGTTCTGCTCCTGCCAAATGATAGAAAGCTTCTTTTTCTTGAAAAGCCATGATTTCGTTCATTTTCTCTGCCACATTTGATGCGCTCAGTGGTTTAACTTGAATTGATATCAGGTATGTAGCCATAGTGTAGTTAAGGTTGATTGATGTGAGCGTCCTTGGTAATAAATAACCAAGGACTGTTGTCAAAAAAATTAGAACTCGCCGATTGGGTTAATGATGTCAGCTTGGTCGTAGTGGCAGATTTCGTCTTCTGCAACCCATTGTTGAGTGACTTCGAGCTTTTCAATAGTGGCTAGTCGATAGTACCAATCAGTCTGATTGAGAAAGGTTTTGGTGTTTTGATATCGATTTGGATTGTACTTCTTGCCGACGACGACATAAGTAGTCCATTGGCTATGGTCTTTGTGAGAGTCGATTAACTTAACGAGGCTTCCTGCTTCGTGTTCGGAGCGGAGAATATCCTCTGAGTCGAGATAATTTAATTTGCAGTCGTGAGTAAAAGGATGATGCTCTTTAGCAAAGCGATCGTAAAAGTTGCACCATCCTCCACCTCTATTGTCTCGATAATTGTGAAATTGAGGACAATTAGCACAATTAGTCGGTAATTGAGTGGTTTTTTGCGTTGTGTACGTCATAATGGAAGTAATATTTTAGTTTGTTAGGAGAGCAAAGGTAAGAAGCTTGCTCTCCTTTTTTATTTGTTCGTAGGCGTTCGTAGTCAGTCAAAGAGACTAGAAAGAAAGATTGCTTCGTGGAGACTGACTCGCTCTTGATTTACGCACTCTTTAAGTTGAAAAGGAATCGATATTCGGTTGTCAGGCGTGCAGTGCGAGAAATTGTCAGAAATCTGAAAGTGAGAGTCTTGATTCCGTCGGGAGGGGGCGATCTCTTTCCCTTTGCCTTATAGAAATATACTAACATCCTGATATACTGATATCAATATAATAATATCAGTATACATATGCTAAGATAATTTCAAGTTAAGCTAAGGTGATACTGATATAGATGGTGTTACTAATAATGTCTGATGACTTGCGCTCAAAGCCTGGAATTTACGGGGAGGTTAAAAAACAAAAGTGTTTTATGATTACCGATTTTGCATCGGAGGAAATTGACCGTTTGGCTAAGAAATTTAAAATGAGCCGTTCCGATCTCCTAGAACGCTCAATTCGTGCAGGTGGTTTGGAATTAGCTAAAGATTATAAGGTCGAAGATTTAGTCAAAGATTACAAAATTGAAGAAGCAGATGTCGAAACAGAAATTGACCGTCTGGCAAAAGAGCAACAATTAAGCCGTTCCGAGCTATTGGAAATGGTAATTCGTGAAGGAGTTTTGAAATTAACACAAAACCAAAAAGAACCAAAAAATTAACTTGTAATTTCAATCATCTCAGTATCTTTTTTTAGGCTTCAAGCAAAAGCGATCGCACTCTCCGTCCAAGAAGTATACGATCGCCTTTTCGAGGCTGTCACCGACGTTCAACCATCAAATAACAGTTATGTCCAATTTAACAGTTAAAGAACGCAATAGTGTACTGGTGATGGATTCTCGCCTTGTGGCAGAGAATTTAGACATCAAGCACAAAAACTTTCTCGCAACGATCGAGAAATACAAAAGTCAGATAGAATCATCATTTGGAACTCTCGCGATATTAACGCGAGAGTTCCAAACCAAGCAGGGTAATAGTTCTAGCGAACGTTATGCTTATCTGACAAGTGAAAAGGAATCAGTATTTAGTTATCAAGGTTCTCTGGTAGATGAGCTAACCGTTGTTAGTTGTGCGTCCAGTTTTGCGCTGGCTTGGTTGCTTCTTGATAGCTTTATTTTGACACTCTGCTAACTGATTGTCAACTATGTAAATGTCAGTTAGCAAGTAAATCAGATATTTGATATAGTGGATATCAAATATCTGATAGTCAATAATTGGAGGTGAACTTGACAATAGCAATTGCTTTAATGGGTAGAACTTATATAGATATAGGAGCTTGGTGGTTAAAAGATGAGAAAGGAGAACCATTATCGGTTTATGCCGTTCACAAGACGATAGAAGGAACAGAAAATGAGGTCACAAGGCACACGCTGACCAGAGCTAGAGATGGGCAACTAGAAAAAGCGAACATCTCCAATCTAAAAGCACTAGCTCGTTTGTGTTCGATATGGAGCGGGAAAAACTTAACAGTAGACGATTTAATTGTGGAAGAATCCGATAATTAAGGGAAAAATCGTCAATTCTGGAACAAAGCTCCCGAAAAATTCAATTCATTAACAGCAAAAGCGATCGCCTTCCATCGAAAAGAACAGCGATCGCTCATGACCAAAACCATACATTAAGCAAAGGTATCGGCTATGACTATAATAACTGAATCCATATTAATGGAGTCAAAAGCAGCCCGTTCCAATCAACTGAAACAGATAGAAGAAGAACGAGTAAGAGAAATCTTAAGCAAGATAAAATATCTTTATTTTGCGGTGTGGCAGGGCAAAGAAAGTATAACAACAGATCGAGTAGCCCAGTTCTATGAAGTACCAGAAACTAATCTAAGAAAATTACTAAAAACTCACAGAGAAGAATTTATTAGTGATGGGCTAAAAACTATACGAGGAAAGGATTTGAAGGATGCTCGTGACTTATGGTCACTACCATTAAAAACCAGTCAAGCGACGATCTGGACTCCTCGTGCTGTCTTGAGATTAGGAATGTTAATGAGAGATTCGCTTGTAGCACTCGCAGTAAGAACGAGTTTACTGAACGCATTGGAAAAAACCATCCCAGCACAAGCAATTGAAATCGAAAAACTGAAACTACAACTACAGGTAGCACAAGCACAGGAAAGATTACTCGCGCAATCGAGAGTCTTAGCACTGGTAGATCCAGGATTACCAGCAATAGTTTTAGGCAATCCCAATGCGGTAGTTACTAGAACAGAAGTCATAGAAAGGACAGTTTTAATCAACGAACAGGGACGAAGCCGAGTCAGTTATGAAGGGTTATCCAAGACGAAGCTAGCCAAGAAATACGGCATGAAGAGAGCTAAAGACTTGGTGGACTGGTTGAAGTCAATTGGCAAAGAAGATGTCTTAAAGCCTGGTTTGATAGCGACTTCTTGCCAGTACATTCCGATTGAAGAAATAGCCGAACTAGACAGACTATGGGCTGCTCATAGAGGTTTGAGACAAATTTTGATTGGAGAATAAATCGCATCTTTAAAGCAGAAAAAAACAATTCGCGGGTTTTGTAGTATTTAAGTAGGATAGCACTTCATGAGAAATAGTATACCAGTATTATTCGTCAACATCGCTCAAGAGCCAGAAATCGAGTCTTGGGAATCACCCATAGTCACAGTGTACAGAAATAGAGAGGGGGAATATTCGATAACAGAGGCGATGGCATTCTTAGAGGAAGCGTGAGTTCAAGGCATTAGGGATTTGGAGTCGGGAAAAGAAACATCTGTATCGGGAAGAATTGAAATAGTACCTGCTCGCTCTAGAGTAAGACGAAGAAGAGGAGGTGCAGCATGAGTGTCTCTATGGCATTCAAACCCAGAATTAGCAAAGTATTGATTAAGCAGAGCAGAGTGAGAATAGCGATCGCTCATCTGTCAAATTCTCGCCAGTTTTTCTGTTTGTTTAAGAAGTCGTCCAAAATTAACTTCGGATTTTTAGCAGAGGATAGATTCAGAACTTCTAAGCCGAAGATAGAGGGCGAGGTTTGAATAAATAATTCCATTGAGGACAAATGCGACGACGCTCAAAA
>NZ_LR214169.1 GCF_900659865.1 Hyella patelloides LEGE 07179 | reverse complement strand
CTGATGGTGTGTTAATTGCCCGTCACGAACCCACCCTAGCACAGGTGCAACTCGATGAAGAAGGTAATATTCTGTATGATGATGATGGTCAGCCAATTCTGAGTACTGGTACTGCCAATACCACCAATGTCTCCGAACTACCTCAATTTGCCGACCGTCTTACCGTTAAAAACTTAGACGGAACCCTTGTAGGTGGCTGGTTTGCTGAAGATTTTACTCTGGAAGAAATCAAGCAATTAAGAGCGGTACAATCGCGAGATTATCGTCCTCAAGACTTTAACGATGCATTTGAAATTCCTACCCTGGAAGAAATTATTGAGTTAGTTCAGGAGACAGAAGCCACCACAGGGGTACAAGTGGGAATTTATCCTGAAACCAAACATCCCACTTTCTCTGATGAACAGGGTTTATCTTTAGAAGAGCCTTTAATTGAAACTTTACAAGTAACAGGTTTTACCGACCCCAATCGCATTTTTATTCAATCTTTTGAGTTTCAAAACTTAATCGAACTTCAAGGAATGTTAGATGTGGTCGGTTTAGGGGATATTCCTTTGGTGCAACTTTATGGTGATACCACAGAAGATGCTAGTCCCGATCAAGGTTTTTCTGTTCCTTATGACATCCGCTACAACCTAGAGCAAGGTAACGATCTAGCTGCAATTTACGGTCAAGATTTTTTAGATGCGGTAGAAAATGGTTTGTCTGAAGACACCACTTATCGCGATTTAGATAGTGCAGAGTTTTTGCAAACTATCAGTGAAAAATATGCAGAAGGTGCTGGACCTTGGAAAAATAACATTTTACTTCGTGAATCTTTAGATGAACCCGTAGATGGTGATGGTGATGGAGTTGCTGAAATTACCACCCAGTTAACAGGAGAAGTAACACCTTTTATTGAAGATGCTCACGCTGCTGGTTTGCAGGTACATCCTTATACCCATCGCAACGAAGAACGTTTTTTAACCTTAAACGCAGATGGTACTCCCCAAACTCCAGAGTCAGAAATTGAACAACTGGTTACAATTGGTGTCGATGGCTTCTTTACTGATTTTCCCGCTACTGGTGTTGCGGTAGTTGATTCGATTACGGGTGAGTTTGTTCAGTCTCCCCAAAATCCCGATTTAGGAGATAGTCTTCCTAACTTATCTGGTTCTCGTGGTTATGAAGGAATGGCATTTAGTCCAGACCGCAGCACATTGTATCCTTTATTAGAAGGTACTGTGACTGGCGATCCTGAAAATTCTCTACGCATCTACGAGTTTGATGTTGCTAGCAGTTCTTTTGAGGGTTTAGTTGGTTATTATCCCACTACCAATGGGAATCCCATTGGGGATTTTACTCCCATCAACGATAGTGAATTTCTGGTTATTGAAAGAGATGGTAATCAAGGGGAAGAAGCAGAATTTAAAAAAATCTTCAAAATCAACATTGATAATATCGATGAAAATGGTTTTGTTGAGAAAACTGAAGTGGTTGACTTGCTCGACATTGCCGACCCTGAAGACTTAAATGGTGATGGTAATAATACTTATGATATGCCTTTCGTCACTATTGAAGATGTGGTGGTAGTTGATGAAGACACCATTTTAGTTGCTAACGATAATAACTATCCTTTCTCTATGGGAAGAGAAGGTGATATTGATAATAACGAGGTTGTCTTAATCGATTTGGATGAGCCTTTAAACCTCGATTCCAGACTTGGTGGTACTGCGGTAACAGACGAAACAATAGTTGACGATCCAGAGATTATAGATCTAACTAGCTTTGAAGCTGAGATATCTGCTAGTTCCAATGCTGGTTTTACTAATGTGGGTGGTTTCTTCCAAGCAATTGATGCTGAAGGAACTGTTATCGATCCTATCAGTGGGGAAGAAATTGCAGTGGGGGATGAAGGTTATGAAACTGCTGCTTTAGCCAATAGTGTTACTGAACTGGGTGATGGTGAAGCAACTACTGTGGAACTTGAAGGCGGTTTTGTTTATGTTCCTTATCTTTTAGCTGATGGTTCTGAATTTTTTACGGCTAATGCCGAAGCCAATGCTGATGGTTTAGACCACGTTCAATCAGTTGCTGATAATACCTTTGGTTTTGAAGATTTACTCGGCGGTGGCGATCGCGATTTTGATGACTATGTAATTAGTTTTGAAGTTGTTTAGAGTTAATTATTTTTCTCAAAAATCAACATATTTTCAAGCCAATTAGTTATTTTTCTAACAAAGTTTAGGCGGGATTTGTTCCCGTCTTTTTTTGTTTGATTTGGCGATCGCCTTTATGGTGTTAATATTATTTGAAGCTTAATTATTAATAATCGTTTGCAAACGAAGCCGAGCTATTTTACTAATTTCGGTTAAAGCCTGTTGTTTTTCTTGCTCTTGGTTGTTTTTTAAACGAATTGTAAAAGCTTCTAAAATACTTTCTTTGGTATGATTTTTAACCGCAATGATAAAAGGAAAACCAAATTTTTCTTTATAAGCCTGATTAAGAGATTGAAAACGCTGATATTCTGACTCGGATAGGCGATCTAAACCTACTCCTGCTTGTTCTTGTACTGAAGCTTCTGCCATCTTGGCTTTACTACCAAGATCGGGATGTGCCTTAATCAAAGCCAACTGTTCCGTTTCGCTCATACTTTTCACTATTGCAACCATAGCTTTATACAAAGCTTCGATATCTGCAAAAGGCTGATTGTGCCAAGTTTGTTGGGCAATTTCTGGGGTATCTTCCCAAATTGCTCCTAAAGCAATTGTAAACTCTTGTTGAGACATTTGATTCAATTGTGCGATCGCATATTGGCTCATATTGGTTAATTGATGTGAATTAGTTGGCAGCCGCAGGTCGATCGCAATCAAAGAAAATTTCTCCCTTGAAAGCGATCGCCTTTTAATCAGCTTATAGCTCTTAGCTTATAAAGAGGAAAAGAACATAGTGTGGGAGTGCATAAATTAATTAATTATTGGGGAAACCCTGGTCAACAGTTCTTTATTAATTTTCTTACGCTTGTTGAGCGAAAAGCTTAGAGCTAATAGCACTACGGATTTATATTAGGACACTTATTACTTATTACTTATTACTTCCGAGCAATCAAATAAACTTGTCCTAATACAACAATGGCAACGGCTATGATAGCCCATCAATTAAAGCTATCGATGCGATCGATCGCGAAGCGAGTTTTAAACAAAAGAAGTGTCAGTAAGCTCTGTTGAATCAACATCTCGTAGCACTGCCATGGTGCTATCTTCAAAATCAATCAAAGTATCTTGACGATCTTGAGTAATACTCAATTGCTCAAAACTAATCGCTTCTGGCAACATGATAAAATCGCTCTCGACATGGAAATCTAAAATGACATCGGTTCCTTTATCCGCAAGCACAAAGACATCTCGACCTCCATCAGAGAATAAATCACCCCCTGCTAGAGTATCGTCACCGTAACCACCGCGAATGATGTCATTACCTGTATTACCAATGATGTAGTCGTTTCCTCCTTCCCCTCTGAGGGTATCATTGCCACCTTTGCCATCAATGGTGTCATCACCATGACCGCCATAAATCATATCATTGCCACCATCTTCTCCCGTAGGCAAAGCTTGATTGGAATCCCCTCGCAACACATCAGCACCAGCATTCCCAAAGATGAGATCGTCGCCCAAACCGCCAGCTATGGTATCGTCACCATCAAGACCATAAAAAACTTCTTCGGCTTCAGTACCTGTGAGTAATTCTGCTTGGTCGCTACCAGTGATCACTTCGGCATCTTCGGCAAAATCAAGCACATCAATAAAAACCGCCGTGGGTACACCAAAATTACCATCAGCATCTTGACTTTCAATAAAGACAGTATGACGACCTGGTTCTAAATCCCCAGTATCGATAATACCAGTAAATTCTTCCACAGAACTATCGAGTTCTCCATCCACTGAATCTAAAGAGTAAAAGTCAGTACCTTCGATCCAAGAAGGGTCGCCAAGACTATAGCGAACTTGAGCAATATCTTGTACGGGTTCATCTCCTGAGTCTTGAGCGTCAGTACCACCATCATCGTAACGAGTATCATCGGCAGTGGCAT
>NZ_LR214168.1 GCF_900659865.1 Hyella patelloides LEGE 07179 | reverse complement strand
TGCGCGGGGATGGGGAGACTTCAACCAACCATAGACAACTGTTGGCAGCAAAATCTCAAACCAGAAAAGTCTCCCCTATCCACCCCCGCGCCGACGTAAGTGCGCGACCGAAGGAAGTCCTTTAGGGTGACCGAAGGAATCCTTTAGGGCAAGGGAACGCGCACCAAGACGGACATTAAAATTTACGAGATCGGAAGTAATAAGTAATGAGTAATAAGTAATGAGTTTTTTGATTAAAATGCCCAAAAATGTAAGGGGCTGACACCGTCCTCGAAGGGCGGTGCTTGTACGCCCCGTCTTAACGTTAATACGTAACGCTATAAATCCGATTCTTAAAACCCATTTTTAAATTGAGAGTGTTCAATGGATGAAAAATCTTCTGCTCATCACGCCCATCACGCCTTTACACAGATTTTAAATGGTCTATCTTAACAAGATTTGGGATCAAACAGTTTAAAAGCTCAAAATTTGCCGACGGATAATATCGAGAGCAGTATAAGCACTTAAATGGCGAACCAGAGAACGTTCTCTTCGGTCACCAAAACGACATTCTTTGCTACTTACTTGACCGTTAGGAGTAGCTAATCCAATATAAACTAAGCCTACAGGTTTGGTTTCTGTACTGCCATCGGGTCCTGCTATACCTGTAATACTGATGCCGTAATCTGTACCCAAAACTTGCTTTACTTCTTGCGCCATTTGTTGAGCAACCAAATCGCTGACTGCGCCAAATTGGTCTAAATCTGTGGTATTTACTTTTAAAAGACGGGTTTTAACTTCGTTCGCATAAGCAATAATACCTCCTTTAAAGTATTGGGAGCTACCTGGAATTGCTGTTAACATTGCTCCTAAACTTCCGCCAGTACAGGATTCTGCCACAGCTAAAGTTTTTTTGCGATCGCTTAACAATTTGCAGACTACTACTGCTAAACTTTCTTCATCACTACCAAAGTAGTCTAAACCTGCAATTTCTTGAATTTTTTGTGCCACAGGTTCGATCAGGGCGATTGCTTCTGCTTTTGATTTAGCTTTAGCAGAAACTCGTAAACGAACTTCTCCTCTAGATGCATAAGGCGCAACGGTAGGATTAGTTAACTCCAATAAAGGTGCTACTTTTTCAGCTAAGGCTGATTCTCCGATTCCGCGAAAACGCAACATCTGACTATGAATGATATCTTTACCCCAACCTTGGCTTTTCAAGAAAGGAATAGCAGTATCGCGCCACATCCGTTTCATTTCTGAAGGGACACCAGGGAAAGTAAGGATGGTTAGAGAATCTTGGCTTTCTTTTGATACTTCCCAGATCATTCCTGGGGCGGTACCTGAAGGGTTAGGAAGTATTTGCGCTCCTTGGGGTATTAAAGCTTGTTTGCGATTACTGGAAGTCATTTTTCGCCCGATGCTAGCAAACTTTTTCGTAATATCGGTAATGATTTCTGGTCTTTCTTCTAAAGAAGTATTGAAAAAACTAGCGATCGCTTCTGTGGTTAAATCGTCAGGAGTTGGTCCCAAACCACCAGTAAAAATGAGAATTGAAGAACGGGCGATCGCAGTATCGATAACTTGATGAATTCGAGCCAGATTATCTCCTACCACAGTTTGATAGTAATGAGGAATGCCTAAGCTAGCTAATTCTTGAGCTAAATAATGGCAATTCGTATTCAGTATATCCCCCAGTAATAGTTCAGTGCCAATACAAATAATTTCTGCACTCATTTTTAGTAGCCAGTAAACACCTAATCAGTTATATCAGGATTATAGATTGTAGGAAACACCTAATCAGTAATTGACAACAAACAACGAACGGACTGTACAGCCCAGCATATATCGCGTCTCTAACAACCAACCATTAACCAAACATTATTTACTATTAACCTTCGATTTATGATTACTAAGATCTTTGGTTCGCTCTATTTGTATTTGACGATTACGATATACCTGCCAGCCAATATATCCCAAAAGTGCTGTGGCAGCTATAGCATACCCCCAACCACTAGGAATATTGGAAAAACCTAGTGCTAAACTGCCTACCCAAAGGGTTAGGGCATAGATAAATAGAACTGTTAGACGTTGAGAAATACCTGCATTGAGTAACCAGTGATGCAGATGACTTTTATCTGCTATGAAAGGGGATTTTCCTTTACTAATACGAGACAAAATAACTGCGGACATATCTAAAATAGGCACGGCTAAAATCAGGTAAGGTAACAAAACGGCAGTTACGGCGGTAGCTTTTACTAAACCTATTACCCCAACACCTGCAAGGGTGAAACCCATAAAGTAAGCTCCCCCGTCTCCCATAAAAATTTGAGCGGGGTTAAAGTTGTAACGTAAGAAGCCCAAAGCAGAGCCAGCTAAAGCAGCAGCCACTAAAGCAGCAGTGGGTTGTTTCATAAAAAGAGTCACAATGAGCATTACCACGGCTGCAATGCCAGATACTCCTGCTGCTAAACCATCTACTCCATCAATCCAGTTGATTGCATTAGCCATACCCACTAGCCAAATAACTGTAATCGGTAGGCTTAAAACATCGGTATGAATCAGTTCGTTAAAAGGAACAGATAAAAAGTCAATCCTGACTCCCATTGACCATGACATAGTAGCAACTACTATCTGCATAAACAATCTGGAAAAAGGAGATAAGCTTAAAATATCGTCTGCAAACCCAATACAAAAAAATAAAATACTGCCCAGAATAAGCCCCCAAATTTCTCCGTGTTGCTCTATTGGGATGGCAGCAAAGCCTCCTAACCGCCACACAATCAGCAAGGCAATAATTGTGCCAGCAAAGATGGAAACCCCGCCGACACGAGCAACGGGGGCTTTATGAATTTTTCTCGCATTCGGCTTATCGACAATTCCCAACCTAAGAGCAACAGTCTTAACATCGGGAATCGTCCATAAAACAACGGTTACAGAAATTAGGAAGGCAATCAGATGGTATAGTTCTACGGGCATCTGAGGTATAAGTGTTTGATGTGAGGTTGGTAGTGTTTCCTTTAGACCCCAGCAGTTACAGGAATTTGTAAATAGGGGTACAGAGGAAAGCGATCGCATAAACTGGTAACCCTTTGTAAGCAATCTTGTTTTATTGCCTCATCTTCGGGGTTAAGCAAGCAATCTGCCACAATGTTAGCAATCTCTTTAAATTCTGTCGCCCCCATACCTCTAGTGGTCATTGCAGGTGAACCAAGGCGTAAGCCACTCGTGACAAAGGGTGATTCTGGATCGAAAGGCACAGTATTTTTATTTGCCGTGATGTTGATTTCACTGACTAGACGATCTGCTTTTTTACCTGTCATGTTGACACTACGTAAGTCCAGAAGAATCAAGTGGTTGTCAGTACCATCAGAAACTAATTTAATGCCTTTTTCTTTGAAACCTTCTGCCATCGCTTGAGCATTTTCAATCACCTGACCAGAATAGGTTGTAAATTCAGGTTTCAGGGCTTCGCCGAAAGCCACTGCTTTAGCTGCAATTACGTGTTCTAAAGGACCTCCTTGACTTCCAGGGAATACTGACTTATTGAGCTTTTTACCCAACTCTGCGTCTTTAGTCATAATTAAACCACCTCTAGGGCCTCTGAGGGTTTTGTGGGTGGTGGTAGTAACGACATCACAGTAGGGGATAGGGTTGGGATGATGTCCTGTCGCGACTAATCCTGCAATGTGAGCAATATCTGCCAGTAAGTAAGCTCCTACCTCATCAGCAATTTCTCTAAATTTGGCAAAGTCAATAGTACGGGAATAGGCTGAGTAACCACAAATAATTAATTTGGGTTTTTCTTTGTGGGCAATTTCGCGAATTTGGTCAAAATCTAGTCTTTCAGTCTCTTTGTTTACGCCATACTGAACGACGTTAAACCATTTACCTGAAAAGTTTACAGGAGAGCCGTGGGTGAGGTGTCCACCGTGGGATAAATCCATACCCATAATGGTGTCTCCAGGCTCTAGAAGAGTTAAAAAGACGGCAAAGTTAGCCTGTGCGCCAGAATGGGGCTGTACATTAGCCATTTCTGCACCAAAAAGCTGTTTAATACGGTCAATAGCTATTTGTTCTGCTTGGTCTACAAATTCACAACCACCGTAGTAACGTTTTCCTGGTAGTCCCTCTGCATACTTATTTGTTAGC
>NZ_LR214167.1 GCF_900659865.1 Hyella patelloides LEGE 07179 | reverse complement strand
TAAGCCGTTTCATCTCCATTTAGTCTGGCTGTTTCTGCTGCTAATTGAATCGCCCAACCCAGGTTAGCCTGTAAACAAAACGCACCGTTTTCATACGCCCAGTCCGAGTATAAATCGTATCCTACCCATTATCCCAGGTATTACAGCAAGATGTCAAAGGGGCAATTACATCTTGGCAAAATCTCACTCAAATAGCTCCAGATAATCCATATAATTATGCTTATCTAGCATTTGTGTATCTTTACGATTGGCAACCCAAACTAGCAAACACAGCATTAAACAAAGCAGAAGCCATTAACCCCAACATTTCCGAAGTAAAAACCTTACAAGGAGTCGCTGCACTAATGCAAGGTAATTTAATAAAAGCCTGGAAGTTTTTGGTTTAGTTGTTGGTTGTTCATAAGTAATGAGTAATGAGTAATAACCTGAAGAAGAAAAACTACGGTTTTCAAAGTAGATGCGGTTTAGCTATATAATTTCGACTTATTCTCTGCCTAAAATTCCTAAAAACTTCATAAAAACAAAAGTTTCAAGCGTTTATATTAATATTATGATAGTAGGGAAATAAGTTATGAAGCAATTATCCTTTTAAAATCTTCCTACAACGCTTACTGCAAGGAGTTTTTAGATTTATTAACTAGCTGTATTCTATGTTTGCTGATTTTTGGACTGAGATAGTTTCAACTGATTTACTCTCAAGTTTTGAACTTAGGATAATAACCGTAATATTACAGCAATTAAATTTTAAACTTTGGATGTTAATCGACTATAAAAGCATTGCCAAGAAGCTGAATTTAGATGAAACTGAGGTGACAGAAGTAGTTCAAAAGCTCATCAGTTATAAAATAGTCGAATGTAAAGAAGACTCTGTAAAACAAAGGTGTTATAGATATCGTTTGAATAGTAATTTTGGTTGGAATAAATCTGTTTACTGGGTATTTTCTGATGGTATAGACTGGCAAGCATTTCTGAACTCATTTCAAAAGCTACAAAGAAAGTTTGAATTAAGAATTAGAGCCATAGAGAACAAATCAAGTGGAACTCTTGTTATTCATATAGAAGTTTCAGCTTTAGCTAATCGAACAGAAGTGGAAAAATGTCTCAAGCGCGAATATAATTTAGAACTTGAAGCTCTAGAAGAAAAATACAGAATAAATCATAAAGATCGAGAAATCGCCATTCATCAGCAAAATAGTGCTAATCTTCTGAAGATAATAGAGTTAATCGTCAATGCCAGTAACACTTTTCACAATATTGCAGGTATTAAGACTTTACCAAAAAGTAAATCGGTAAAACTGAATCCAAGCCACAATGATATTATTAATCAGGGAGAGACAGCCGAAAGCCTTCCTCCAATTGCTCCGAAGCAAAAACCAACTTTAGCCGAAGCAGTGGCAGAGAAAGAAAAATTATTGAAGCAGCGAGATTTAACCAAAGTCGATAAAATAGATTATCTTGATGATTATGTTGATACTCAAGATGAAGGCAGCTTTCTCAAAAGAAGGATTCAGGCACGTTTGGACAAACATTGCCATTAAATTTAAATTATACGCTTCAGCTAATGTTGTCTAATTTCGGTTCTGAAGCTAAGAGATATCAGTTAATCCCTCTTCTGTCATTCTCCGAATTTAAAGAATAACAAATATAGTAATTCCCAATAGAAACCACAAGTTACTTAGTACTACTTTTCACCCTCGATCGCTTCGCGCCAGCCCTTCAGGCTGTCCGCAACGCACCTCGCCAACGGCGAGATCGCTTTCTTGGTCAGCATTCGGTTCGGGGATGATTTCGTCGCAGAGAAGAGGAACTAGTACGCAATGTTTGCTAGGTGAGCATTTCCTTGGGAATGCGTTCTGAATTCAAAATTCAGAATTCAAAAGTAAATAAATATAAAGGTTTGAATAATTAATTGTTAATAAGAAATAAGCTTGAAATGTGTGTGTTCATTTTTGATAATTGGTATAAACAAAATCTCTAGCCAAGGAAAAATCAACCATAATAAAATAGTAGGTTGAATAATAATCGCGGAAATTATTTAAGATGTCACTCCAAATTATTCTGCTCAAATATCATGTGATAAGGTCGTTAAAAACTCCATAAACATCACTCAGACGATAGGATAAATTATCCTCAGCAGGTATATTAAAATCACGACTTACTAACTTATTGAGTTGACAAGACCAAAGTATATCTATGTCGGAATCTCCAAAAAACTCTTCTATATTATGTTGAAAAAAGCGGGAAGAACCACCCGTAATTAACACTTCATTTACCTTGAGAAAATTTGGTCCTAGCGTTCTGTAAATCCAATCAACTATAGATTCCCAAAATTCAGCACGGGTTCTCTTAATAGTTTCAACAGCTTGGTTGACCTGTTGCTGAAGTTGTTTTCTGCTTTTAACTTTCTGCCAAAGTAATGCTTGAACTAGAGTTGAATCGCTCGTTGCTTCATAAATTGCTTGAGTTAAATCGCCACTAGCTACATTACTAGAAT
Organism: Hyella patelloides LEGE 07179; assembly: GCF_900659865.1. Taxonomy (GTDB): domain Bacteria; phylum Cyanobacteriota; class Cyanobacteriia; order Cyanobacteriales; family Xenococcaceae; genus Hyella; species Hyella patelloides. The sequence goes on along the minus strand of NZ_LR214167.1, from coordinate 1,656 downwards.
CCAAAGCAGTCTGGGAGACGATCGTGTCAACTAATTGGTAAAATCCATTAGAACTACAATCGGCCACTATCTGTTGTCCACCTTCGTAGAGAAACAAACTGTTGTTATAGTGACCCATGATTAAGCAACTAATCGCTCGATTGCGATAGGCTGAATTAATCAATTGTAACTGCCTTGTTTTCAGAAGTCCTGAACCTTCGGTTGTAACTTCTAATGTTTGTACCTGGACTCGATACTGCACACCTCGAAAATTAAACCCCGATTGTAAAGCGTCGAGTAAATTGTCTTTGAATTCTTGACTAGTAGACCACTCACTTAGAGGTAATAAAATACGTAGGGTCACGGAAAACTCTGTAACTTTATTCAGTGGAACAGATAAATTGCTCTCATCGTTATCTTTATAGTCAGCGACTCCTGCTCGTTCGGCAATAGAACCCAGAATTGCCAAACATCTGTTGACTCCATTTACGGTTTTGAGTTCATCTTGCCCTAACTTCCGACGATTGCGATAGCTAGAGGTGCGAGTAATAAATCCGAATGCTTCTCCCCTACCATCTGGCAACACTAACCAGGCATCTCTCTCTGGGTCAGCATTTTCTCTTTTGGTATTGGCAATGTCATTTGCTGTTAAATTAACGATCTCTGGTTCTAAAAAGAGAATTTCTCTTTTACTACTTGAATCAACAGTCCATATAGTTTTTGCTAGAGATTTGCCCAAGTCAATAACAGCAGTTATTTCTGTCATAAAATTCAATTAGTTTAGCTTCTCGATACCTCAGATTAACTATACAATGAGTCCAAACTAGATTCCTTTAAAGTTTTTAGAAAGAAAATAAGTCTAAAGTGTATAGAAATAGTAGATCGAGTAGAAATTTCCCATGCTGTTCCTTCTTTAATTTTAGTATTCATAACACAAAAATTGCTCATAATCAACAACTATGAGCAATTATCAATAAGGTAATTCTAATAAAGCTTATACTTTGTAAAACTGGCAAACTTCCGTTTCCTTAAAAACAACAATAGTTGAAAATCATATTGGGGCAATCTGGTATTTTATTCATCACTACAATGCGTCCTTACATCTTTAGAACTACCGCAACAATTAGTGATAAAAATCATCGAAAAGATGAACATGGATATTATGCAAGAGGATTAGCTAAGTATCAAATTGGAAATGATATTGAAGGAGCAATCAAAGATATTGAAAAAGCGAGAGAAATCGCAGCTAAATATCAGTATAGAGAATTTTGAAGAAAAAGCGATCGCTCTTTGAGCCGAAATTAATCAATAGTAGTTTTATATAAGATTTTACAACTTATAGCGATCGCTATTATCTAAAAAAATAACAATATAGCGTTACATATTAACGTTAAGACGGGGCATCCCCTGCACCGCCCGAAGAAGGGCAGTGTCAGCCCCTCACATTTTTTGGTGGTATTTTAATCAAAAAACTCATTGACGAGTTACTTATTACTCATTACTTCCGAAGTTCGTAAATTTTAATGTCCGTCTTGGTGCGCGTTCCCTTGCCCTAAAGGACTTCCTTCGGTCGCGCACTTACGTCGGCGCGGGGGTGGATAGGGGAGACTTTTCTGGTTTGAGATTTTGCTGCCAACAGTTGTCTATGGTTGGTTGAAGTCTCCCCATCCCCGCGCA
>NZ_LR214166.1 GCF_900659865.1 Hyella patelloides LEGE 07179 | reverse complement strand
GGGGGCTTAACCGAACGGTATTGAGAAATAAGGAAGTACTCCCATCCCGCTACAAGATTATATCAATTCTCATTATCTGCTATCAAAAATTGTCTTATAAATTGCTGAAAAAACTAAATTTACTATTGAACTAAGTATCGTAAACAGTCGGTGAATACACTGAAATTCATATAAACGCAACTTAAAATTTCTGGGTAATCACTATGGCATAAATTACTCATCAAAAGTTATTTTTGGTTATGTAAAGTACTCTGCTGTATTGTTTATGGTTTACAATTCCAGTCTTTCAAAAGAAACAGAACAATTTTCTTTTATTCGTACTATCACTGTTGTTCCTGATTCAGATAATGAGGAACAGAATCAAAATTTATCAGCACAAAAGGCTAATTCTGATTGTACTAAGATTCAGAATATCTCGTTTTCAAAGCAAGATAGTAATCTCGCTGAAGGAAAGACAAGTGGCGATTGCAATATTACTTCATCTTCTGCTTTATGCACTAGAGCGAATTCAGCTAGTACTTCTCTCAGTAATTATAATTCTATAGATAGTAATCTTACTGTTAGTAATTATTGGTATTCATCAAACACTTTTAATAATGATAATAGTAGTCTGGCAACTGTCATTGTTATACCAGAGTTAGATTTTAAAAATCCCACAAAAAAAGCGGATTTTAGTCACTATCTAGACAAAATTTTACTAATTTGCGCTGGTGGTTATCTGTGCTTTGTATTATGGTGGCTTTTTGGTGCTAAAAATTCCCTGTTTCCTCTTAGCTTTTTATCCCGACAGGAAACTATTTCTCAAGCGGATGTAGAGTTCATTGATTATATGAAACAATCTTTAGAAGTAATAGATCGTAAGGTTGCAAAAAAACAGTCTTCAGCGACAGAAGTAGCTTCATTAGAAAATAAAACTTCTAAATTAGTTTATGTTCCTGTTTACACGCCAGCTTCGCCAACTGTTTCGAGTAATCAGTTGCTACCTCCTACTTTACTTCCTCCTCCTCCCCTTCCCAACCAATTAGCAGCAATGAATCCTCCTGTGGCTGCTGTTTCTATTAACCCTCCTGCACCTCCTTCAGAATCATTCAAAGTTAAAACAACTCCCAACACATCGGCTAATGATAACCAAGTGACAGAATCTATAGCGTCAACAGTTGCGCCTCCTGAAATTGCAGCAGCAACGACTACAGCCAAGGTGAATCATACTTTAGTTGGTGTTATGGAATTAAAAGAAGGTTCGGCTGCGCTGTTTAAAATTAATGGTTTTACTCAAAGAATTTGGTTGGGAGAAAAAATTGAAAGTACTGGCTGGGTTTTGCAATCAGTAGCTAATCAAAAGGTTAAAATTAGTCGCCAAGGAAAATCTCGGATTTTGAGTGTTGGGGAAACCTTTTAAAGATTTTATTATTGGTTTTTACTTTAATTTAATAGAATAAATAGAAAAATTTTCAAGATCGGCATCCTTAACAAAAATAAGCAAAAACTTATTGGTTAAATCGTAGTTTTGTTTAATATCTATATCATATTTTTTTTGATCTTTAATCTAATTATTTTAAACCAAAAATTTGTTAGGGGAATATAAGCTATTGGTTGTTTAAGAGAACTTCGTCGATCGCCATTAGAGGGTAAAGGCTGATAGTCCAGGTGTTTTTCTTGGAGAATATCATTTTCAATTAGTAATAAATTAATCACAATAATTCCCGTTCCTAAGTTTTTTTTGTTACCCAGAGCATATTCTTTGAGTGCTGTACTATTGTTAATAATAAAATTTTTATTTCTTCTAGTATCAACCTTGGAAGAATTTGTCATTGATATTTACCTGTAAGTGGGAAATTATCGAGATATTTTGAAAATTATGTATTTTAGCTGTCTATTAATAATAGACTTTGCTCAGTTCTGATTGATTAATAGAAATAGTATAAAATCTTAAACTTAGTTAGTTAAAAATAAAAATAGTCAGTACCATAGCCAAGATAGCAAAATAATTATCTGATGCCCACAATTTATTTCTCTTATTTCATCAGATATTAAGCGTTGCTAATTTGAATAACAAAATAAATAATCGCTCTGTTAGTTGATTTTTTTTCATGTAAACTAGAAATGTTATGACTCTAGTTGTTCTGTGAGAGTTTATCTAATGAGCGAATCTAATAATAAGACAAAAGTACCAGGTACATCTGCTGTTGAAGATTTAGAAGCTACTCGTCTGCCTCCTTGGGGAACAGTTACAGTTTTAGAACAAGGAGAACACTATTGCATTAATAGAATTGAAGTCAATCCAGGTAATCATATCAGTACTCAAATGCATTACCATAGAAGCGAACATTGGATTGTGGTATCAGGAACAGCAAAAGTGATTTGTAATGGGGAAGAAACCTTACTGATGCAAAATCAATCTACTTACGTTCCGATGAATACTGCTCACCGAGTAGAAAATCCTGGGGTAATACCCTTAGTTATGATTGAAGTACAAAATGGTGAGTACCTTGGGGATGATGATATTATTCGCTTTGCTGAAAGTGTCTGAGCGATTATAATATCGGCATGATTGGGCGAAGTCTGCTCAAAGAGCGATCGCTTAATGGATTGAGTTGAGTGGGATAGATAAATGATATCTTACATTATTCAAGGTATCTATACTACCTTATTTCATTCTTCAGAGTCCCATAGCCTAAGTTTGCAATGAGTAAACACTTATTTTTTATGGCTCTTTTACCTCCCTTGGCAATACAGAAAGAAGCGAATCAAATAAAGCATCATTTTGCAGAAGTATATAACAGTAAAGCTGCTTTAAAATCTCCCCCTCATATTACCTTACAACCACCTTTTTATTGGGAAATAACAAGGCTTGGTGAACTAAAGAAAGTCTTAGAAGAGTTAGCACAGCATCAAGCTTTTATTCTCATTATTTTAGATGGTTTTGCTGCTTTTAAGCCCCGTGTCATTTACATTAATGTCTTAAAAACTCCTGAATTATTATCATTACAAAAAGAGTTGATGTTACAGTTAGAGTCTTCTCTGAATATCGTTCATAAAGTTGCGAAACATCGTCCTTTTACTCCTCATATAACAGTAGGATTTAAAGATTTAACTAAAGCTAATTTTTACCAAGCTTGGGAAGAATTCAAAGAACGCCCTTTTGACTCTCAATTTAATGCTTCAAAGCTTACTTTATTTCAACATAATGGTAAAAAGTGGGAAATAGATCCAGAATTTTGTTTTTAATCTTCTCAAGCAATTTATTGTTATTAATTCACAACATCGATTATTTCAGAAATAACTAGAATTGAAGTGAAGCAAGTAAATAAAATAAAGATCGTTATTATGAGCTATACCGTAAATCTGAGTAGTAATCAACGCTTAACAGTAGTTAATCAAGGAACTCAAACCCTAATTACTTTAGTCTCAAGCAGCCCAGGACAACAACAGAGTCAGAGTAATAGCTTTACTACAGGAAACTGGACTAGCGCACCACAACTATACAAAACAGGATCGGGCTTTATTTTACAATTAAATAGCGATCGTGGAAAGCATCATATTTTGATTCAAGGTAACAGTATGAGTACCACTACGACATCATCTATGCAAAATGCGGTACAGCTAGACTTAGAAAGTATTTCCGATCGAACATCAAGCCCTAATAATGTAGAATTTGAACCCATGCAGCCAATGAAGCCAATGAAGCCGATGCAACCGATGAAACCGATGAAAATGGGTGATATGTCTATGGATATCAATCAGATGTCGATGCAAATGGGTAATATGTCTTTAAGTATGGAAAAAGAACAAAAATCAACTTCTACCAAGCATTTTTGTACTCAATGCGGACAAGAAACTAAAATAGGCGATCGTTTTTGTGGTAGTTGTGGTCATAAGTTAGATAATTGAAAAGATTGCTTTTCGTTAGTCCCGTCAAGCGGGATCGAGATAGTTGGTTGTTGGTGGTTAGGGTTGATTACTAATATTTAGTTCTTCCTCTACTTCCTCCGCTCCCTTACTCACTTACTTCCTCATCCTTCATCCCTTTTCCCTCAGAAATGACTTATTGCTTGGGTATTATCAATCAATTTGGTATTGTAATGGCTGCTGATTCCCGTACCAATGCAGGAGTAGACTACATCTCTAGCTATAAAAAACTGTTTGACTTGTCTTTACCAGAAGAAAGAGCAATTATTATTTGTACCTCTG
>NZ_LR214165.1 GCF_900659865.1 Hyella patelloides LEGE 07179 | reverse complement strand
TTTTTGTCAATGCGTAAGTTCTATTATAGTGAATCCCCTCTATTATTGTTCCACTCTTTTTTGACTACCAAGATAAGATCGGGAGCAAAAAGAGAAAAACCATCACACCAGCTATCACAGCCCAAAACATCCCAGAGAGAATCGACCACATAAAGATAGCTCCAAAGAGAAAACAACTAACCAAGGCAACAATAGCAACGGGCATTTTAGACAGCCTTCTCCTGAGACTTCCATTCTCTAGCACAATCATCACCAACGCTCTTGCTGTTGATGCCGAAGCTGTAAACTCGCTGCATCCATTGAGTAGCTAGTTGATGAAAAAAACAACACCAATAAGGGCAATAGCGATCGCCGAATGGAGAAAAACTAACGGTCTTCGGGTGGCTAATTGTACATGACTTAGATCAATCGGATTTAGTATTAGAAGGGGGAAACACTGCAAAATTCTTGATATTTTGAGGTGTTTTAAGGCTCTTGGTTTTTGAGCTAATCTCAGGTGTAGTCAAATACTTAATAGAACTCGGTTGAATCAACAGAATGTAGTACTATCTCCGTATAGGAAGCTATTTTGGTGGACTCAAAGATGAAAGAGATTTCTCAGACAGTATTTTTCTTATTTCCTCTGTTATTGACTCTTGATGCTTCTGCTCAAATAACAGTGGATGGCGCAACTTCCACAACAGTAACTCCTACAGAAACAGGAGTACGCATTGATGATGGCAATCGCTCTGGCGGTAACTTATTTCATAGCTTTGGGGAGTTTTCGATTCCCACAGGAAGTGAGGCATTTTTTAATAATACTAGCGAGATAGCTAATATTTTTTCCCGCGTTACAGGGGGCAATATTTCTAATATTAATGGTTTAATTCGTGCTAACGGTGCAGCTAATTTATTTCTCATCAACCCCGCAGGAATTGTCTTTGGTAATGATGCCAGATTACAACTAGGTGGTTCATTTTATGGCAGTACCGCCGATAGTATCATTTTTCCCGATGGAGAATTTAGTGCGACAGATTTAGATAATCCGCCTTTAATTACGGTTAACGCACCCATTGGTTTAGGGTTTCGAGATAATCCAGGAGAAATTGTTAATACCTCTGTAGGTCAAAATCCCAATGGGGAGACTAATATTACTGGTGGTGCAGTAGGTTTACAAGTAGCAAATGGTGAAACCTTAGCTCTTGTTGGTGGTGATGTTCTACTAGATGATGGTAATTTAACAGCAAAAGGCGGTCATCTTGAAATTGGTAGCGTGAAGAGTGCAGGAGAAGTCGGTATTACAGAAACAGATACTGGCTTTGCACTAGATTACGGCGAGATAAATTCTTTTGGAGATATTACATTGCAGAATACAGCAGTGGTTGATGTCACTGCTACTGGTGGAGGAAGCGTAAGCGTCACAGCAAAAGATTTAACTTTAGATAGCAGTTCAATTATATCGGGAATTGCCCCCAATTCGACTTCTGCTGATGTTCGAGCAGGAGATATTATTATCAATGCCAATGAATCAGTAACTTTAACCGATGGTGCTTCTTTAGATACCAGAACTTCTGGAGTAGGAAATGCAGGAGATATTTTCATCGAAGCACGAGAAATTACATTGTCCAATTCTGACATTTTTACTGAAGTCAGTAGTACTGGAGGAATTGGTAATGCTGGCAATATTAATATCAGTACTAATTCTTTATCACTTCAAAATGGTTCGACATTCTTAGCTGATACGGAAAATCAAGGTAATGCAGGCAATATCGAAATTAAGACAGCATCATTATCTATTACTGATGGCGGTTTTATTAGTACTTCTACTTTTGGTCAAGGAAACGGAGGTAAAATTACTATTAATGCTAGCGAATCAGTGTCTCTAGGGAATAAAGAGAGTAATGGTGATTTAGAGAGCTATGGTCGTTTATTTAGCAATGTGGGTTCTGGTGCAGTCGGCAATAGTGGAGGTGTTGAAATTAATACAGGCTCATTGTTTGTCAAAAACTCATCTCAGATACAATCGCAAGTACGAGGACAAGGCAATTCAGGAAAAATTATCATCAATGCTCAAGATACAGTCTCTTTTGATGGACGAGACGAAACTGATTCAATTCCCAGTGCTGCTTTCAGTCGTGTAATTGAAGGAGGAAATGGTAATAGTGGTGGGATAGAAATAAACGCCAATTCCCTCTCTATTAACAATCGCGCTCAGCTTCTTAGTAATACAGCAGGAACTGGAAATGCAGGAGATATTAATATTCAAGTAGCGGAGGAAGTCAAGTTAGTAAACTCTACTATTATTTCTGAAATTACTGAAGGAACAGGGATAGGAGAAGGTGGTGATATAAATATCAAAACTGGTTCTTTGGTACTTCAAGATGCCTCTTCACTTCTAGCTGATACAGAAAATATTGGAGATGCTGGAGATATTACCATTGAAGCCAGCGAGAGAGTAATTTTAGAAGGAGAAGGTTTTTCTGCTTCTACTAATTCTACTGACATTTTTCCCAGTCAAATTACTGCAACAGTAGATAATTTTGAAGGAGCAAGAGGAGAGGGAGGAAGTATAACTATATCTACGCCTTTTCTTTCTGTAGCAGATGGTGGATTCATAAGCACCTCTACTTTGGGATTAGGAAATGCTGGTGATGTCAGCATTGAAGCTGACAATATTTCTGTAGATGGATTTGATAGTGATGGATTTAGGAGTTTCATTGCTAGTGAAGTCAGATTAGCCGAAGCTAAAGGTAATGGTGGTGATGTTGAAATTATTACTGATAATTTATCTGTAACTAATGGCGCAGAAATATCAGTTTCTACCTTTGGTCGAGGAGATGCAGGTGATTTATCTATCTTTGCTGACAATGTTGTCATCGATGGTGGAGAAAATGGCTTTTTTACGGGATTCTTTGCTCAAGTAGGAACAGAGGCAAGAGGAAAAGGTGGAAGTATTAATATCGGTAGCGAACAATCTCCCGTGGAACAATTAAACTTAACTAATGGTGCAGGAGTATCAGTTTCTACCTTTGGTCGAGGAGATGCAGGTGATTTATCCGTCTTTGCTAATAATGTTGTCATTGATGGTGGAGAAAATGGTTTTCAGACTGGATTCTTTGCGCAAGTGAGAGAAGATGCAACAGGACAGGGCGGAAATATTAACATCGGTAGCGAACAATCTCCCGTGGAACAATTAAACTTAACTAATGGTGCAGGAGTATCAGTTTCTACCTTTGGTCGAGGAGATGCAGGTGATTTATCCATCTTTGCTAATAATGTTGAAACAGATGCTGGAGAGAATGGTTTTCAGACTGGATTCTTTGCTTCAGTCAGAGAAGGTGCAACAGGACAGGGCGGAAATATTAACATCGGTAGCGAACAGTTTTTTGTAAAACAATTAAACTTAACTAATGGTGCAGAAATTAATGTCAATTCTGAAGGTCAAGGCATTGGTGGTAATTTATTTATTCAAACAAGCAACTTAACATTAGATTCAGGCTCTTTATTTGCCTCCACTGCATTTGGACAAGGGGGTAATATTACTCTGAAAATAGCCGATGATTTAATCTTACGCAATAACAGCTTGATATCAGCAGAAGCAATTGATGAGGCTTCTGGTGGTAATGTGAATATCAATGCCGAATTTATTATTGCTTATCCTAGCGGTGGTGACGGCAATGATATTACTGCGAGTGCCGAACAAGGACAAGGTGGTGCAATCAGCATCACAGCAGAATCTCTATTCGGACTTGAAGAACGTAGAGCGTTTGACAACAATGGCACTAACGACATTGATGCTAGTTCGGGAACTGAAGGTTTAGATGGTACAGTTACTATCGAAACCCCTGATAATAATCCCCTGCGAGAAACCCCAGAATTAACTGATAACCTTGTCTCCACAGAGGTTATTACAACATCGGATGTTTGTTCGGCATCAGATATCGAAGATGTCTCTAGTCTTGCAGTTCAAGGTAAAGGAGGAGTAGCACCAGAACCCACTGCACCCTTTGATAGTGATGCTTTAATTGTCAATGGGGAACCCGAAACATCAGATACACCTCACAATAATAGTCATTATCTAGACCCCAACGAGATTCCACCTCATGTGCAGCCAGTGGCATATAAAGACAATGGTGAACCTATTTATATTGCTAGGGGAGTCATGAAACAAGAAGACGGAACTGTGATTTTAACCGCCGTTCCCCATCAAAATATCTCCCCTCGAACTCCTGAAAATCCTTATAGTTGTG
>NZ_LR214164.1 GCF_900659865.1 Hyella patelloides LEGE 07179 | reverse complement strand
AGCGAGTTTAAACTATACATTTTAACCCTTAAATATAGCAAACTTTTGCAGCAATCAATCTATAATTGTTTCCAGGTAAGTTGCATGAATTTGTTCGCGATCGCTTTGACCAAAATCAACACCCTAGGTTCAATCCTCTCCTTGAAAGAAGAGGTAATTATCCATTGTTCATTATCAATTGTTGAACTTGGTTGCAAGAAGCAAGATCGATCGGAGATCGGCTAAGTGTCATTTAAATCTAAGCTAACCCACGGTTAGCTTGATGATTGTTGACAGTAAAGACGAATTTTTTGAGCGTAGAGACTTTGTAGATCGCGATGTTTTCCTGATTTAATCTCGGAAGTTGCAGCTTGAAAAACTGCTTCATCGGCAAAGGCTTCAATTTGAATACTGAGGCTTTGTAGATAATTGGCACTAGGAGATGCGTCAGTCAAGCCTAGATTCTGGGTTTTTTGCCAAATAATTGTTAACAATTGCTGTACGGTTTGAATTCTGACAGTATTTAAGATCTCCCCAGGGTTTAAAACTCTTCTAGCCTGACTCCAATTACTAAATCCCAACAGGGGAGTAATTTCTCCAAGAGACTTTTTCTGACAGTAATATAACTCTAAACCAGTGACAAATTTAGCTGCAAAGGGTCGATATTTCCCGCTTTTATTTAACTTAGCAATACGAGTGCTAATGGTTTGCTCGATGGCTGTAACTAAAGCTTTATTAAGACTATCCTGGAGAAAATTTAGTAATTCCTGTTCCTCAGAAGCGATCGCATTGTTAGAATTCTCCGTGGGTAAATCGTTTCTGAACGCATAATTACCACTGTCGGGTTCGTAAATTTCCAAAGGTTCTCGGTAACTCCAAATATCGTATTGTCTTAACAGACTGGCTACTTTTTTTAACGCAGCAAATACTGATTCTGCACTGGGAAAGATACAATTACGCTCGCGTAACAGAGTTTGCATCTCCTGCAATTGCTCTTGAGTGGGATTGGGACATTTACCCAGCCTTTTTACTTTTTGTTGACGACGATCTCGACGATAAACTGCGTGAAAAACTTCTATCAAATTGCGATTTCTAGGAGCTAATTGAGCCATTTGTTTGACTCCTATATTATTCAACATTGCCCAATCACTGAGGTGTTGAAAACCAAATTCAGCTAAAAACTTTTTCAATTCTGGATGCTGTTTGGTTTGTAAAAATGCCCAGTTATCCAAACTCATACTGGAGCTATCGGATTTATAAGAGCCGATAATCTCAACTGTAAATAGCTTGTATTGACTAACTTGTGTATTGCCATCGCGATCAATAATTAACTGAGTTTTGCCATCTTCAGCAAGCATAATTTCTCGTTTGCCATCATCATTGAGAACAAAAGGTAGCAAATCATGATAGCTAAAATTATGATTACTGCTAAATAAAGCAGCTAGCTTTTGACAAGATTTCAAAATGGAGTAGGAAACATAACAACGCAAACATAATCCTGCTACTGATGACTTAGATTTAAATAAAGACAACAAAAGATTAATTGTTTCTGTAGAAGATAACTCTTGAGACAATTCTTGGGCTGCTGTAATCTCTTGGAACTCATATCCTTGATTATTCGTAAGGCTAAGACGGCAAATCTGCCAGTATTTTGATAAACCACTCATTGATGGTGTCTATCCTTATGTTTTTCGTTAATAAGAAGAAAAATAGGCTACAGAATAAACTTCTTGGTTAAATTGCCAAAATCTTGGTGAAGTAAAGTAGCAAGTAATAAAGAAATTCAGTCTTACCAAAATCTTGCTAGAAAACAAATTCAAAGTCTAAACTATGGTGCTAAACCACATCTACTTTGAAAACCGTAGTTTTTCTTCTTCTGGATCGAGGTGTTTTTTAACCCATAAGCGATCTCGCAGTGCCTGCTCCGCAGACCACGCAGTGCCAGCCTTCGGCTGATCGCTTTTTCTGAATTTAAAAACTGGAAAACTAGATCGAATCTAATAGTTATCTTAATTTAAGGTTAATTACAGTCGAGGTCTTCTCAATCTCCCTGGGAAATAATTCGACCAGGTATGCCAACTACTGTAGAATTTGCTGGTATGTCTTTGAGGACTACGGCAACAGCACCAACACGGGCGTGACTGCCGAGATTAATATTACCGAGAATTTTCGCTCCCGCCCCCACAGTAACATTACAGCCCAAGGTAGGATGGCGTTTACCGCTTTCTTTACCCGTTCCGCCGAGAGTTACACCATGATGAAGTAAACAATAATCTCCTACCACTGCGGTTTCGCCGATAACTACTCCCATACCGTGGTCGATAAAGACACCTTTGCCAATTACCGCTCCTGGATGAATTTCAATTCCTGTCAAAAAGCGAGCAAGATGGGAAATCAAACGGGGCAAAAAGACAACGCCTAAATTGTGAAGCCCATGGGCTAGGCGATAGAGAATTATTGCTTGAGGGCCAGGATAACAGAACAACACTTCTAACCAGTTGGTCGCAGCTGGATCCCGTCTCATCACAATCGCATAATCTTCGACCAAAGTTTTCCCAATCTTCTTCAGGGTAGCCCAGCTTTTGGGATCAGAATCAATACTGTTGGATAATCTGTTGTAAGCAGTCATAGTTAACAAACTTTTTACTATGGTTGTTTTTGGGTTGATAATAGTTTCCCGTTGTCTCAATCACAGAGGCTCTTTCCGTCACAACAGGCTCGTGAGTTTAAGTTGTGTTCCACTAATGTGAAAACCTCGATCCATAATCACGAGATTGCCTTCACATTCGGGTATTGCAAAGGCAATCTTGATTAACTTGTTATTTGGTTCTAATCGCATCCAGAACTTGGGCTGACTTTTCTCCAACAAAAGTATTATTCAGCATGGTATGGGAATCATCAGTAGGACCTACTTCAGAATCGGGATGATAGATAATAATTCTCAAAGAGTCATCAATGGCACTGAAGCTATGTAACTTATTTTCTGGAAGACAGAAGACTGTTCCCTCCTCCATCTCGAATATTCCTTCATCCACAGTACAAGTTCCACTACCCGAAGCGACAAGCCCAATCCGCAATGAGGGATGGGTATGGGGAGTTTGAGAGATACCTGGAGGAACGTAGAGGAAATTCAAGCAGGGTTCTCCAAGTTTTAAAGGATTAATCAGAACCGTTGCAGAGCAGCCATCAATATATTTTAGTCGTCCTAATGGTTCAATAGGTCCCCCAATGCTAAAAAATCCAGTGTAATTAAGGAGCGTTGCCACTAAAACTTGTCCCGAACCATCTAAAGAAAAGTTACCTGGAACTGTAGCAAAGCTATTCTCTCGCAATAAGAACTCTCCGTTACTGCTTTTGAGAGTAACTTCGCCCTCCGAAACAAATAGAAAGTGCGTGTCCTGTTCGCTATCATTAACTTGAATAGAATTGATGACCCAACGGGCGAGCGATGGATGACCCGCCATAGTGTAGTCTAGTTGAATTGTCTCTAAGAACTTCTGACAGTAAAACTTTTGCATTGCTTGATTATTTGATTTTTCAGATAATTGATTCAGGAGAATACTGTCTTTTTCGGCTTGATTGTGAGATTTGGAATCATTTTGAGCTTTAAAACTGGGTTTCATGGTTTTATTCTCCTTTTAATGGTGTATTTTGAAGTTTTGTGCTTGCTTTCTGCTATTAGGTTGAGCTCTTTCGAGATATGCAGGTGCTTGTTCCAGCTTGAGAAAAATCTTCTCTTTAACTACTTTGTTTAAACTTAAAGAGCGATCGGGAAGAACTAGGGATGATTATTCTGAACTTCTAACTGGACTTTCGGAAAAAAGAGAGAGATAATGACTAAAATCTAGATAAAGCAAAGACTTCACTTGATTCTATCCCCAGACAAATCCCCGATGGGAGCATCCCATTTTGGTAAAAAGAAAAATAAGAAAGATTCTTAATTCGCGAGTAATACTCGCGAATTAAATAATAAGTGTTGTTTGAAAGCACATCAACTGAGAGGATGTACGAAAAGTCTAAAAAGCTACGCTAACCGACGAACCATAATCCGAACCATCGCTGCATAGATGAATGCTTCGGCGGTTTCAGGTAAGACCTCAGAGGATGTACGAAAAGTCTAAAATGTAACTTCTAAGTACAAATAAACTAGAAGTTAGGAAGCAAAGAAAACCTGATCCTACAGATATTTCTAATTCACAATGGACAATTCTCGAACCCTTAATTCCTGATTCAAAACCTGGTGGTCGTCCCAGAACAGT
>NZ_LR214163.1:1517-4239 GCF_900659865.1 Hyella patelloides LEGE 07179 | reverse complement strand
GTCAGTCGGCATATTCCACTCCCGTGTTGACAACGCCCCGCTTGAATGCGATTCAAGAGACAGCCCCTCCGAAGCCTGTCTTGATGCGCGTTCCCTTGCGCGACCGAAGGAAGTCCTTTAGGGTCTTACGCCGACGCGGGGTCGCATCGCTGCTCTGACCGTTGGTCAAAAAAACTTAAAGAGGAAAGAGATTTGCTAGAGAAGAACGTTTATCAATCGCGAGTCGAGGATGTCATTGAAACTCTCAAGACCGAACTACCAAGTCTATTTGAAACCGATCTTTCGTACGATATTTATACCAAAGATATCTATTTTCGAGATCCAGTCAATACCTTCAAAGGCAAGTTCAACTACCGCATTATCTTCTGGACATTAAGATTTCACGGCAAGCTCTTTTTTACCTCACTTTACTTTGACTTGCATGATATTAAGCAGACGGCATCCGATACGATTCTGGCTAATTGGACTGTGCGTGGCACTTTGCGAGTTCCTTGGAAAGCTTGTATCTTGTTTAATGGCTATTCGACTTACAAGCTTACTTCAGAAGGATTGATTTACGAACATATTGATACTTGGGATCGTCAACCCAGCGAAATTCTCAAGCAGTTTTTTCGCAGAGGTCAAGAATGAAATCAAGTCATCTACTAATTTCTCCCCTCTAACCTCTCTTTCAACCTGGTATACCTTTGCTGCTGCTTGACTTGCTTTCATAGCGATTACAGGTTCTTTGAAAAATAAATATATTCCTCAAAGCAAGCGATCGCGCTCGGAAAAAGATGGATAATGAAAAAAGAACCAGAAGAGCTATTAAATCTTGAAATAGAGCCTTTGACCGCCAAAATTGCGAGAATTTTCCAAAAACTAAACTATTAGGGCTAAATAGAAGGTTCGTGTCATACGGTGTCACCCAAGTCTAAAACCTTTACTGGGTATAGCATACAGAGATTGACTTTTTGTTTTTTAGCGATCGCAAAAATCTAAGTTATACCATTTCTCAACAGCGTGGTTCTATAAGCTTGGTGGGGCTTATAAAGTCCGCCCGCAGGTGGCGGACACAGCCCATTGGAAACCCAAGCATAGCCAACGCTCAAAAGTAATAAGAGACTTAGATAACAGTAAAAATCTAAAAATGAAAAGCCAAAAGAAAAAGCTAGCAAGACATTTGGGAATCAATATTAATAAGAAATAACTTCGCTAGATATCTAGCTAGTTTCGAGAATTGGTATTACATAAATGATAAATAATCTTGGTTAATGATTGAATCACAAAGCGATACAACTCCGAAATGTTAATGTCAAAGAATGGGTTAACGCTTATTGTAGTGGAGATTATATCGGGCGTAATATCTGGGCTTCTAATAACAATAAAAATCTCTATAGACTACAGAAAAAAAGGTTTCAAACAAATAAGCCTAATTCCAGTAAACGTATGCAAATTAGGGAATGTTGTATAGGAGCAGGGGGGCATATTCATTACTGGAATACAAGTGCGCCAGAGATTGCGGAAGAAATTGATGATTTAATTGATAGCATTCGGTCTTCAACTAAATAATACGGCGTTGCTGATTTAATGTATGAAACTCATAATAATACCGCCCTCCTTTAAGCTCTAAGCTCCAAGCGTTTAAAATAATTAGGCGATATTCTCTCCAACCCAATGTTATACTAAACCCGATTCACAAAGTTTACTTTTAAGGTTGGCTCGGAGACTTCGAGACGCGGGGACAAGGGGATTTTTAAAATCTAAAATATTTAACCTTTACCAACAGGATTTAGTATTACAAGCTTGAGCGATAATGTCAGCATATAAATGTAATTGAATGTTTTTTACCCAATCAAATAATATGCAGCTTTTTATGCACATCAGCTTACATCAACTTTAAGAACAGGATTTAGTATTAAGAGGGGATGCTCTGATTTTTTTTCTTTTATACTCAATGGAATTATAGCAATGTCAACCAAATCGAAAAATAATACAGATTTACTTAAAATCAAAGAATTAATTAGCGATCGCGCAGTGCCAGGCGAAGCCCGATCGCCTTAATTAATTAGATAGAAAAGTTGATAATCAAACCATTTTAATTCTTATTAGTTTAGATGAGAAAAGATATGAGCTTAAATAATATTCCAGATCGCTTTCTTCAGAAAATTAGAGAAGCTCAAGAAAAACAGCTTGAAATACTAGATTTAAGTAATGATTGGGATGCTAATGACCAAGAGAAGTTGACCGATATTTTCCCTGAATTCTTTGAATTAAAGCAGTTAAAAGTTTTAAATTTTCGATATAATAAAATTACTAATTTACCAGAATCTCTGACCGATCTCTCTAATTTGAGATGGCTAAATTTATCAGGTAACCAGCTAACAACTATTTCAAAATCTCTGACCGATCTCTCTAATTTGAGATGGCTAAATTTATCAGGTAACCAGCTAACAACTATTCCAGAATCTCTGACCGATATCTCCAATTTAAGATGGCTAAATTTAGCAGATAATCAGCTAATAAATGCTCCAGAATCTCTGGGTCATTTCTCCAATTTGAGAGGACTAGATTTGTCAGGTAATCAACTAGCAACTATTCCAAAATATCTAGTTTATATCTCTAATTTGAGATGGCTAAATTTATCAGGTAATCAGCTAACAACTATCCTAGAATATCTGACTTATCTCTTCAATTTAAAATGGCTAAATTTAGCAGATAACCAGCTAACAACTATCCCCAG
>NZ_LR214163.1:0-1216 GCF_900659865.1 Hyella patelloides LEGE 07179 | reverse complement strand
GCATGGCTAAATTTAGCAGATAACCAGCTAACAACTATTCCAGAATCTCTGGCCAATCTCTCCAATTTGAGAGGACTAGATTTATCAGATAACCAGCTAACAACTATTCCAGAATCTCTAGCCAATCTCTCCAATTTGAGATGGCTATTGAGATGACTAGATTTATTATCGGAAATCCCTCCACTTTTTGTCGAACTCACGTTAAGCTAAGTCGGTGATTACGAAAACGAACACAATCACCACTGAAGAAGTAACTGTTTTTTCCAGCATGTTTCAAAGCTTAGACAGAAATCATCAATAAAAATTCCTCTAGTCAAAGTGTGATTCAAATTACTACCAAAGCATTGAAGTAAAAATTGATTGCTGATACCAATTTACTTAAATAATGCTATGAATACTGAAAAAGTAGCTATTCTAAAATTTCTCAGTGTCTGGAGTCCTCAAAATTGAAATTATTGAATCAGAGGGAACACTGAAAAAGTTATTGGTTCAGCAAAAAAGTGCCAAAAAGAAGGAAAGGGTTCAAGTTCTCTATTGGCTCAAAACGCTCCCTCGCAAACAGTGTAGGACATATCTAGCAGCTATGTTAGGTCGGCATCCTAACACTGTATCAAGATGGCTAGGTCAGTACCGAAAAGGAGGAATCGAAGCTCTCTTAACTATTAAATCTAGCCCAGGAAGACCAACTTTAATTCCCCTAGAAGCGATCGCGTATATTTTAATTCCCAACAAAATCGCAACATAGAATCAATTGAATTAAATTTTGCCTAAAATATTTTATATGAATCAACAATAAGACCAAATTCGTTTGCTCGATCTGTAAAACTATAATCTTCATCTTAATAACGACAAATGTTTGATTGTAATAGACTATATAATAATATATATGGCATATTGATTTGTAATAGTAGTTTAGAAAAACCTTGCAAAATTCTACGATATAATCTGGGATTAACAAAATCAGAAGTTTATGTATATAAATCACAATTCAATGGCAATGAATGTTTAAAAATTCGCACAGATATCTATGATTTAGAAACTGAGAAAACCGCTCAAAGCTCAGAATATTTATTTAATGGAGAAGTTGCTGGAAGCGAACAAGAAGTAATCAAAAGAGTAAAAAATATAGCAGATATTTTAAATAGAATTAATTGTCAATGTAGTTTTGAAATCTATGACGATAATTTGGAATTTGTATATGAGTATCCTCAAAAAA
>NZ_LR214162.1 GCF_900659865.1 Hyella patelloides LEGE 07179 | reverse complement strand
GGGGGCAAAAACATAATCTTTACATATTACATTTTGACGTGCGAAAAGAGAACAATAGTCAAAGAGATGACGGTTGATTTGAGAGTCAACCAGTAAAATATTTTTTGACCTAAATTACTCTGTCGATCTTTTAGCCAAGCTTGTTTTTGTTCGGATGCAGAAGGAATTTAGTTGATAACCAAAGGAAGAAAAATCGGGAAGGCTGTTCATCTCGATCTGTTTTAAGTGATGTCTGTTGTTTCTAGCTTTCCCTAATACCTATGAAAATAAACGATATTGATTTGATTAGAAGACATAAAATTAATTTGAATAAAGATGAATAATATTTATCAACATAATATAGCGATCGCATTTTTGGTTAATTCCCAAAAATACTTAGTAATTAAAATAATTACATCTTGTAGATTATTAGCATAAAGCGATCGCTAATATAGTAGAAATAAAAACTACCTACAGAAATTAAAACACTCAAAAAAAATCTGGATTTCACAGATTAATTTTTGCTCCAAAACTTTATTGATGTACACATAAATAAAGGGGCAAATATCATTCACCCCTACAAGATTTATTCTTCTTCAGCGATAATTTCTACTTCAGGAGCAGTACCATCGGCTTCTGCTTTATCCGTAGCTAATTTATCTTTGAGTTTTTGTTCTACTTCTATGGCAATTTCGGGATTTTCTTCGAGATACTTAATCGTGTTATCTCTTCCTTGACCAATGTTATCGCCCTTGTAGCTGTACCAAGCTCCTTTACGGATTACAATATCGTTGTCTTCTGCCATGTCTAGCATACATCCCATACGAGAGATGCCCTTGCCGAAGATAATATCAAATTCAGCAATCCTAAATGGTGGTGCAACTTTGTTTTTTGCTACTTTAACCTTGGCGCGGATACCATATTCCCCTTCGCTACCTCTTTTCAGGGTTTGAATGCGACGAATATCTAAACGTACAGAGGCATAAAATTTAAGTGCAGTACCCCCTGTAGTTACTTCAGGGCTACCATAGGTAACACCAATTTTTTGTCGTAATTGGTTGAGAAAAATTACTGTAGATGCCGATCTTCCGATATTTCCTGCAATTTTTCTGAGAGCTTTACTCATCAAACGAGCTTGTAAACCCATTTGATTGTCGCCCATTTCTCCTTCAATTTCTGCACGGGGTACTAAAGCAGCTACCGAGTCTACCACTACTAAATCTACCGCAGCCGATCGCACTAACTGATCGACAATCTCTAAAGCTGATTCCCCGTGATCTGGTTGAGCTACTAACAGGTTTTCAATATCGACTCCTAATGCACCAGAATAGGTAGGATCGAGGGCGTGTTCAGCGTCTACAAAGGCTGCTACTCCTCCTGCTTTTTGAGTTTCAGCGATCGCATGAAGAGCTAATGTAGTTTTACCTGAACTTTCTGGGCCATAGATTTCAATAATTCTTCCTTTGGGTAAACCGCCACCTAATGCTATATCTAAGGTTAATGCACCAGTGGACAAAGTTTCCACTTTCATCTGAGAAGCATCACCAAGGCGCATAATTGCACCTTTACCGAAATTGCGTTCAATTTGTTTTAAAACTAGGTTTAAAGCTTTTTCTTTATCTGGATTGCTGGGAATATTCACGTTAGTTGCCATAAATGCCTCAATTATAAATTTACGAAATACTGGGGAAGATGCTTTTACTGTTTTTGATTTGATTGTACGTCTCGTATCAAAGAGATGTAAGCTAATTTAACCAAGGCTCAACATTTTGATACAAAAGTATTGTTATTGTGGTCTTCATCTCACTACAATTTGTTGTGTAGGATCATTTTGACATTGGTTGATAAAAAAATCAACCTTGAATTTTTCTCACTAACCATCAACCACCACCTACCAACAATCTCAACCAATTAAATTAAGTACATCCGATAGCATTAAAGATTATGACAAGAAATTTATCTGAATTTTTTTCCTACTGTGCATATTCATAATGACTTTGTTTATGAGCAAGCAAAGTTTGACCATACTCTTTATCTTCAATCAAGTATAAATTCTTGTTATAGGTGGAGGAAAAGTATCTCTTCTATTGACAAACTTATGGATATTGATAATGTTTTGAAAGGGAATAGAACTCGTGGAATAATTGTCAAAAATGAGATGCTTTATCGAAAAAGATTAGCTGGTTATTGAGAGAATCTAGATACATGAGTCAATAATATTTAGAAGTAAAGATTACTAAAAATACGAAAAGAATATCATTTAATTTTACGTTTACGAGGTTTATCTAATCTTTCGTACATGGCATATTCTATTGGCAAGCTTTCATAAGTAACTAAATAGTCTTCACTCCATTGTTCGATATAATCTTGAAACCAAATATTTTGAGGGATTAAATCATGCGTATCAGCTTTTCCTGCATTATGGCTAAGATGAATTGCACCGACTTGAGATGATTGAAGCAAAGATAAACAGGTTTTTTTAGTTTGTATACTATTACCTTGATGCCAAATATTAACATGAGAAACATCAAGTAATAAGGGAAAGTTAACTAAAGATTGAAAGCTGGAACACCAATATTCAGAGGAAGGCATGACTTCGAGATAAACAGGTACTTTCAAAGCATCTTGCATTTTTACCAATGCCATTTCTAAATCTTTTTGACTACAGTACTTTCTTAAAGGAGGATGAAGAGATACTGCAATTACGTAATTATTATCGATAAATTTAGCATAATCATACCAACTTTTAGGGCGAAAAGGATCGAGTTTACAGCGAAAATATCCTTGATATAAACAAGAATCATGAAGAATCAAGTTAGTATTTTGATAATTAAAATTAACATCGCAGTTGCTACCAATTGCTAATTCTAAAAAATCTAATTGTAGCGAATTTTCCAGAGTTTTAAAAATATCTAGACAATCAGCTATACTTCTTAATCCAATAGCAGTTATGCTTAATCCTTTCATTCTATCAGTTTAATTAGTGTTTTTTTAAAATTCAATATCATTTTGCAAAGCATTATTTTGTCTATGAAATATGCGATCGCCCAATTTAAGGGGAATTCCTTGCTCTACTGCTTGCTTGGCTTTTTGTGTATTAATCTCTCGTAAGAGTTTATAGGCTTTGAACTTAGCCATAATATCTGTGCGATGTAAAATTTTGATTAGAAAATCTCCCACTATTTCATCATAGTTTGCTGGTTTGGCGATTAACTTATAATTATTACCAGAAGAAACCGATTCTAGTAAGTTGTTTTCAAATTTGAGATAAGTAGCTTCTTGGACAAACTCTTCTTTGACAAAAGCAAAGTGTCCTACTCCATCTTTCCAAAACTTACTTAATAGTTCGATATTTTCTGGCAAATAAAGATAGTCTATTATTTCTCTATATTTATTCCAGTATTCTGGATGAAAATATTTTATCTTGTCATCAAAAAATACATTATTCTCTTTACACCAAGTATCAATATGATCTAAGATATATATATATCTAGCTCTTCTAAATTTGTCATACAATACTTCATCTTGTTTTTGTTCAATAATTTCTATTACTTTCCAAATAATAAAGTAGTCACAGGATATATTATTTCCTCTAAATAATTTTTCCCACTCAGGATTAAAATCAATATTATTATTGCTACACCATTGCTTTAGATTGAAATCGGGGTTTTCTTTGCACCATTCAAAACCACATAAACCAAACCCTGTTTCTAAAATTAGTTTTTGATGTAATAATTCTGCTGCTTGTTCTGCTTTTTCTTTGTCTACAAAACAAAATACTCTTTGACTGTTAGCTGCTTGTTCTTGTTCATCAACTTCATATTCTTCATACACTTGTGGATAGATATTTTCTAAATAGTCTACCCAGTCATAAAGAATATAATCCTGATCGGTAAACGATCTTCCTGATTGGTAAACGCTATAAATTTTATCTCCTGGTTTTAATTTAACTCCTTTATCTATAGATTTTTTAGCTCGTTTTGAATCAATACCTTTGAGTAACTGATAGGCTGTATTCCTAACTGCTAATTGAGAGTTATCTAAAGCTTGAGTCAATAAATCGATTTCTGCTTGCTCCGAGTCTTCAGCTTCGTCGTTACCTGCATATTGAACATTATTTGTATTGATAATAATTTCAGAAAAATATTGATCGAGAGTAAGATATGTTGGTTTCTTGAATGTAATTTCCCTATAAGTAGGGTTTGCTGAATAACTTGACAACCTTGAACAAATAAAGGTTACAAGGATTTTGGGCGCAGCAAAAAGTTAAGTAAAAATGGCGAAAAACCCCTAAAA
>NZ_LR214161.1 GCF_900659865.1 Hyella patelloides LEGE 07179 | reverse complement strand
TTGTTCCGATTTGGGAGAACTTTGGTTTAAAGAACGAATGTATTTAAAGGGTCAAGATAATCAATTTTGTCACAATGAGTTGTTTGCTAGTTTTCCTGTATTGGGAAATGCGATCATAATTATCCCCGATCTAGAAATCGATTTACTTAAAAATACTTTGGATAATCTAGATCGAGATAATGTTACCGATCTTGTAGCTGCAACTTCTGTGCTACCCCATAATAAGGGCATTTTAATTCGGGTTGTAGCCAGTAAGGCACAGAAAATTAAAAATTATTGGCATTCTGTGATTAATGCTCTACGAAAGCTCAATCATCAACCTTTGTTACCTCGAATTCCTAAATAATATAGATTATGACCGAAGTTGCAGAAGTATACCTGGGAAATCTTGCTCAAGACAATTTATTAGCTCAAAAAGTAGATAAAGCGAGAGAATCCGAGCGATTGTTAGAGGTAAACCTTCAAAAAAGCGATCGCCATAAGGGAAGAATTTTTACTCAATCAACGTCTGGAATAGCTCTTGGCATTATTAAAAGTCGAGAGTTAAAGCTTCAAGACGGAGATGTTTTCCAAACTACCGCAGGAAATCTACTTTTAATTCGCTTGGAAGCAGAAACTTTAATGGTTTTACATTTTGCTGAAGCAATTAATTCCCATTCTGCAATGAAGCTAGTACGCTTGGGTCATTTATTGGGTAATCAGCACTATCCCATTAAAATTGAAGGGCATAAAATTTATGTTCGCCTGACTACCGATAAAAAAGTAATTATCAAAATGATAGAAGAGTTAAATCTTTCTGGATTAACTATTGGTTGGGAACAAGTGTCTGCTTTCAAAGATATGATTAATCACTCTCATCATCATTAGTGTTTCAGATATTGATGATTTTGATTCACTAATATCATTAATTATCATTAATACCACTATAACTTTTAGTTTCCATGATATTTTAGCAACAATACAAAAACAAACAGTTAAGGCAGAGTTTTAATTTTTTTTGCGGGAACTCCCCCCCAAACTTCTTTAGCTTTTATTATTTCTCCCTTTTTTACCACTGCTCCAGCAGCAATAATTGCATTATCCTCTACTGTAACTCCAGACATAATTACAGCATTGGCACCAACCGTTACATTATTACCAATACGAATCACAGCATGGGAAATATTTTTTCCTTCTATGGCATGGGAGTAAAGTACACAATCTTGTCCAAGCAAAGTGTTACTTCCAATAATAGTAAGAAAAGGATCGAGAATTGTTCCCGAAGAATATGTATTTTCTCCCAATTTAGCTCCTAGCATTAGATAAACTAGCCTCATTAAAGGGACTGGAATGACTTTACTTCTGGTCAGAGAATAAAAAAGTAACAGATAAAAAAGTAAGTATATATGATAAACAAATTCTTGTTTCGACTGTTTCCTTATTTCTCCTTCTTGCAGAGGAAAAAAATATAAAAACAAACGATGTATTAGGATAGAGCTCAAATAAAATAATATTATAAATATTAATGTATAAACTACTCCAGTAAAATCACCTAACGGCAAGCTTAAAAAAAGAAATCTTGTAGCAACTACCGCTACAATAATTGCCAAAATTAATAGGCAATTAAACACTAAAATTGAGCTTAACGAAATTTTACGCATTAGTAAAAGAACTGGTATTACTTATCTGCCCCAAATATATAACCCATATCCCGCAGCTTCGCCAATAAAGCACAGAAGAAATTGCTCCAAAAGCAGGATTTAATCTTGAAAAAAAGTCAAGTATGACAAATGATAAATAAAAATCTTGTCAAAAAAATAGAGACTAACTTATTTTGTCAGTCTCTATCTCTTTGTAGTACCCCCAAGGGAATTTGAATCCCTGTCGCCTCCGTGAAAGGGAGGTGTCCTAGGCCACTAGACGATGGGGGCTTAGATTTATGTTAGGCGTTCGTTTCTATGTGTTTCTTAGCCACAACGTTTTTAAATATATCTATTTTTTTTGTGCTTGTCAATACTTTTTGCAATTTTTTTTTCAGGAATCGGCGTTGGTGATTTGAAGCATGAAATACATATATAAATACATAAATTGATACTTATTCTATTTACTCCTCCGCACCTTCTGCTCAGGCTAAGTCATACCTCAATTTAGCAACCCCAACCGAATCAAGGTCATGGTTTTCCCTGTCTTAATTGCCGAAGACGTTGCTGGGCTATAGGATCGAGAGCATGAAATAAAAAACGACCTGAAGATTTCTTGGCAGATCGCTTTTTTTGTCTTATTTTACGGGCAGTAATTTCCACATCTCCTGCTAATCTTTGGGAAGAGATACATTCCGCACCATATCCCGTTACCACGTGTCTTTGGGCGCGGTCATTGGTAGCAACAATTAATCTTAATGGTTTCTCTAATTCTTTTCGGTGCTTCGAGGCTGCACAGAATTTTTCAATATAAGTATCTGCTGTTTCAGCAAAGGCGGTGTAATAGGCAGAAACTAGAGGAGTATATTCTTGAAGATGGCTAGGTGTTCTTTGATAATGAGCATCAAAAACTATTTGGGTGCGATAAGACACCATCGGGGAATAGTTAATCAAAGATTCCACAAGTGATTCGCGGGCAGCTTCTAAGCCGTGGCGATCGCGATTTTTTTGGAGATCTGACCAACTACCGATGATGTTGTAACCATCAACTAAAAGAAACGCTTGATACGATGAAGAAAGCATAAAATTCAACTAATAATTAAAAAATATTACTTTTTTATTGTAATCTTGTAAAGATTTTTGTTAACAATAATTTAATTTATTTGTTGTTGTTTCACTTTTTCTTTTAAAATACTAGGCTTCCCTTGAGCAACCACCCGTCCATTTTCCAAAAGAAATGCACCATCACAGTAGTCTAATTCTTCAAGACGATGAGTTACCCACAAAGCTGTTAAGCCACGGGTTTTAACTAAATTCTGTACCTGCTCTACTAGCTCAATTTGGGTATCACCATCCAGTAGTGCAGTAGGTTCATCAAACAAAATAGTATGACAATGACGAGCTAAAGCTCCAGCGATCGCAATTCGTTGCTTCTGACCACCACTAAGAGCGTAAATCGGTCGGCGTTCTAATTCTAAGAGATTAACTGCTGCTAAAGCTTCTCTAACTCGATCTCTTACTTCTACTATAGATAATTTTTCTTTTACCAAACCAAAAGCAATATCTGCTGCTACAGTGGGCATTACTAACTGGCGATCGGGATTTTGAAAGACAAAGCCAAAAGGAGAATTAATTTTCACTCCCCCAGAATCAGGACTCAGCAACCCCGCAATCAATCTTAGAAGAGTAGATTTTCCACTACCATTGTTTCCTAAAAGCATCCAAAACTCTCCCTCAGGAACTTTTAAAGAACAAGATTGCAGTACTGGAGCAGTGGAAGACCAACTAAAGCAAAGTTGTTCGACTGTAATAGCAGGGGGCTGATTCATTCTAATAATCTGGGGAAAGTTACTTATTCTGCGCTAGCAGCAGCAAAGAATCCAGCAGCACGGTTGGTATTTGCACCTGAACTCTGAGACATCACGGCAGCAGCGATCGCGCTACTCACAACGGCTATTTTTTTCCCTTCTTGTTTTTCGCAAGTCAATTCCAAGACTTTGGGATTATCCGTTGTCATTGCTGAGAGTATCTCTTGATAAGCTTTTTCTGCATCATCAGCTTCCTTTCTTTCTATGGAAATGGGTAAAGCAGTATTTCTAACAATGATGTTGATACTATGCATATAATTCAGTTCATTCCTCGATTGGTCAATAGCTTTTTTGATTCTACTCTACGGGTAGTCCCTGGCTTATTTTAACTTTTATTTAAGATTTACCTGGAAATTACCGTGAATTTCTTCTAATATAATTAGTAGAGTAAAGAAAAGTAAACTTTTCTCATCATTGACTTAATGACTTAATGAACTAATTATCAACTTTTTATAATATTCATTAAGTTTGACGGCTTTAGCAATAAATTAATTTACTTATAGCTATTCGGAGATTTATTACATGACAATTGCAGTAGGACGCGCACCAGCACGTCAAGGGTGGTTTGACGCTCTCGATGACTGGTTAAAACGCGATCGCTTTGTATTCGTGGGTTGGTCTGGTATCCTACTATTCCCCTGTGCTTACATGGCATTGGGCGGATGGTTAACAGGTACTACTTTCGTCACATCTTGGTACACTCACGGTTTAGCATCCTCTTACTTAGAAGGAGCTAACTTCTTAACCGTAGCTGTCTCCTCCCCCGCAGACAGCATGGGTCACTCCCTACTCTTCCTTTGGGGTCCCGAAG
>NZ_LR214160.1 GCF_900659865.1 Hyella patelloides LEGE 07179 | reverse complement strand
AGGTTTCTGCGACACTAATTACTGCACAAAGAGTAATAGTAATAATATCAATCAACTGATGTAGCTTAGTTCTATCTAATCTCGGAGCTTTGATAGATGAAAAATGTTCTTCTATTGTAGTTTTTGGTCTTAGTTTCATGACTAAAGATAGCCAAAATTAAGTTTGATAATTGGGTCATCATATCATCAATTCTAAGAACTAATTCTGTCTTCAATTAATTGTTAATTTTACTGAATTTATCATGTTTTTACTCGGGATCGCGTCGTTAAAAAGAAGCACTTCATACTACTACTCTTCTTTTTTGACTTTTATCCTTTCTTTCTTCAATTATCTGTTTTCGCTCAATTTAAGATGCGTTTGCCCTGATTCGCACAGTGAGTGAAAATTGCCAAACACTGAAGTTT
The DNA here is from genome assembly GCF_900659865.1 of Hyella patelloides LEGE 07179. Taxonomy (GTDB): domain Bacteria; phylum Cyanobacteriota; class Cyanobacteriia; order Cyanobacteriales; family Xenococcaceae; genus Hyella; species Hyella patelloides. The sequence goes on along the minus strand of NZ_LR214160.1, from coordinate 3,898 downwards.
ACATCTCAGGGCTTTGAAGATGAATAAAAAGTAATACTTGTATTCTATCTTCGATGGAGATAGTGTTTGCCATTATAAGCGATCGCTCTTGTGAGTAATTTGTCGCTTCTGAATACTACAAATTTAATTGATTGAACATTCAGGTATTAAGTGTTTAACAAGCATAAAAATTAAGCTCGTATTATTAACAAGTATTAAGTATTCCGTGATTTTACTTACAAGAAATTACTGATTTTCAAAAAGATATTTTACTGACTATATTAAGTAGTTTATTCAAAACTTTATCAAAAATATATTTGCTATGAAGTTTTCATGAAAATAGCTTTTTAATTAATATAAAATCAAGAATATATCGTAAATTTAAAGAGTGGTTTTACTCCAGAAATGTTAAATCACTTTAATTTAGAGAAATTTAAGTTTATAGCCATTCAGAATCAAGACCATCACTTATTTAGCCATGATTTTTTATCTTCTCTGACTGAACCTATATTAATTTTAATTTTAACTTTACTCAGTGTTTTTCTAGGTTCGCGAGGTATCTCTAAACATGAAAATTTAAGTTTCTAGCTTAATAGTCATGCCTACCTAATTTTATACATTATACTTTTTGTTTGTTCTTAGGGAAATTTGTTATGTTACCATCTTAATCTACGCATTTTGAGAATTAAAAACTTTTTAAATGAGGACGCGATGTCAGAGATTGCATTCCTAATTTCAGCCATCTTTATGAATGCTATCCCTAAAAATTAAGGAGAAAATTTAGCTCAAGAGAGGTATTTTAGAGCCAAGAGATTTTCTTGATTCTTTTCTCAGAATTAATATCTGAAAGAGCAGTTATTTACTATCTACAGAGCCTTTTTGTTCCTGGAAAATTTCGGCAACAGAACCGTCTTAAAAATTAAGTAACCACAGGGTTATTTTGTCTTTTAAAACTTTTGGCGACACCACAAAAATTTGAAGTTGAAGATGAAATTTTATTTACTAGCAATTATTACATTGTGCTTTGTAACGACAGGACTTAATTCTCCTGCTGATGCTCAAAATAGCTTAATTCATGGTCTTACTCACCATGAATTAAAATCATCCAAAGGTTTACTAGCTGATTTAGCTAAAAATATTGAAACTTCACCTCAAAGTGCTGAAGCTTACCTTGAGCGAGGTAATCTCTATCTTCAGTCAGGAGAAACAGAAAAAGCACTGGCTGATTACAATCAAGCCATTCAACTTAATCCCAACTATGCTGAGGCTTACTCTAATCGCGGTAGTCTCTACAGTGAATTAGGAGAAACAGAAAAAGCTTTAGCTGATTTGAATCAAGCTCTTCAACTTAATCCCAACCATACCGAAGCCTACTCTATTCGTGGTCTTCTCTACGGAAAATCAGGACAAATAGAAAAAGCACTGACTGATTTGAACCAAGCCATTCAAATTAATCCCAACTATGCCCTCGCTCATAATAATCGAGGTTTTCTCTATTATCAATCAGGACAGATAGAAAAGGCTCTAGCCGATCTAAATCGAGCTATTGAACTTAATCCTGGCTACATTTCCGCTTACAATAATCGTGGTTTTATATATCATAAATTAGGACAAATAGAAAAGGCTTTAGCTGATTCGAGCCAAATCATTAAACTTAATCCTAACTATGCTGAGGCTTACTCTAATCGCGGTCTTCTCCATAGAAAATTGGGACAAACAGAAAAAGCATTGGTCAATTATAGCCAAGCCATTGAACTCGATCCTGACCATGTTGTTGCCTATAATGGTCGTAGTATTCTCTATTATCAATCAGGACAAATAGAAAAAGCACTGGCTGATTTGAACCAAGCTATCCAACTCGATCCTCAGTTTGCGGTATCTTACTTGAATCGCGGTTTTCTCTATAAAAAATTGGAGAATATTCCTAAATGTCAAAAAGATTGGGAAAAGGCTGCTAGTTTATTTAGACATCAAGGTAATATTCAAATGTATCAAAAGATGAGACAAATTTTGCAGCAATTGTAATCCTAAAATACTATAAATCTTATTGCCAATTACTATTAATAAATTCCCATTTTACCAGAGAGGTTTGAGGGCGATGAAACTTATACAAAGGATTGTTTAGCCTGGTTGTCTCCCCGCAAACTGAAAGTAACTAACACGAACACAAATTAAGTGGTTCACCACCTATTAATTCGGCACTCTCTAAATTGAAAATAACGAAATGGTTTCATCAGTAGAACAATTACGCTCACTTAATTTAGCTCAGTTTATCGGCATTGGAACGATTCAAATTTATCAAAACACGATCAGCAAAGTTACTCCTCCTCGATGCCGTTATACTCCTTCTTGTTCCCAATACGGTATTGATGCTCTTTCTGAATGGGGCTTGATTGAAGGAATCAAATTAACCAGACAGAGAATCCAAAAATGTCATCCTCCTCATGGTGGTTCTGACCCCGTTCCTCGAAAACAAATCAAACAATCCAGTTTCTTAGCTGCCAACAAAATTACTCAACAACATCTCGATAATAGTAACTTCGAGACTATCAAAAAAAGAGAGCTTACCGCTAATTTCATCGATTATGACCATCATTTTCGTTTAATTCTCTCTTATCCTAAAGGGCGTGAGTTCATTTCATTAGAAGACTTTCGGGCTAAAATTCGAGAATTGAATCAGTACGTTTTTGAAGTTCCTAATTATGCTTTACTTTATCGGATAGCTAATCTCGAAATTGGCGTGATTCATGATTATTATCTGCTGAGATTTGCTGGTACTGTCAGCTCTGGCTATCTAGAAAATTCTGTCAATGAAGTGATTGATTATATTATCGAACAGCTAGCAGGATTTTTACTAGCTGCCAGAGCAAAGGAATTCCAGCCGTTATATTTTCAAGTAGATGGTCAGACTTATCTCGAACCCAAACCAGGACAGAAAGCCGTTCCTGCTACTTATCAGCCACAACGAGATTTTTGGGACTACACTAGCGATACTGGTATCTGGGATGTTTATTGGGGTAACTTTGTCTTCGATATGATTGAAGGTGTCGCAGAAATTAGCGGTTTAGTAGACGATCTGTTTCCCAGTGATATCGATCTAGATTCGATAACTACGGAAGATTCTAATGGGGGTGGTTGCAGTGCAGAAGGTTCTGAAACAGATGCTTTTGGTGCAGATGGATCTGACAGTGACGGATGCGACAGTGACGGGTGTGATTCGGGTGGTTGTGATTCAGGTGGTTGCGATTTAGGTGGTTGCGATTTAGGTGGTTGTGATGGTTGTGGTTAAGAATCCCTCTTTTAGTCATAATCTTGTTTTACAAGTTTTTAACCATCTTATTCCAGGAAATAGCGATCGCAGTGCGTCCACGAGAAATCATCTTTCTCCTCCCCTTCCACAAAACCACAAAATCCACGATAACCATTATCATTATTATTGAGCAGAATTATGGGTAAAGACAGAAGCAATTATGACCGACAGCAGCACCAGAAGAAGAAGAATCCGAAAAACTTCCTCCGAGAGCGAACTTTCCGAATTATCACTTCCACAAACCTTAACCGACGGTAGCAGAGACAGAAAAAGAAGAACTCGTTCGGTCACTCAACCAGATGATTCTAAGCCTCTGTTAGAAGAACCAGAGATAGCAGAACCCAGCATAACTAGCAATCCTTTGCCTCGACAGAGGGCGACCAGCCAAAAGATTGAAACAGAACCCCGTGATGAGAAAATTCAGTTATCAATGCCAAAAACCCCAATGACTTTAGGCATCGACCAATCTTTAGCCGAATTAGTAGAAGAAAGACGTTCCGCTCTCTGAGAAGTCCGATTGTTAGGGGTCGACCAGAGAATCGCTTCTCTAGCCTCCCATCCAAAACGTAGCGTGCCACTTTCACGGCACTACGCTCCTCCTGGCTTTTC
>NZ_LR214159.1 GCF_900659865.1 Hyella patelloides LEGE 07179 | reverse complement strand
ACAATAGAGAAATCTTTGCTGCCCATAAAGCAAAACGTGGATTTGTTTGGGGCTAAAAACAGGTTAAAAGCTTTCTCTATTTAGAGTACAGTCTTTATCGATCGCTTTTTTCCGAAAGTCCAGTTAAAACTTTCTCCCTATCTACTGAGTTTTGACTTTGTTCCTGCTAATAACAATCTCAAAAAAGACCTTCAAAAAATTAACAACTCCTCCTACTTTCCTTGGGCAGTTTCGGGACATCCAGCTTATGAATATTTATTCGGTAAACCCCAACCCCCTCGCCATGAAGTCTTATTTTATGGTGCTTTTCCTACCAACCCTCCTAATAAAGCTCAAGTAACTGCTCTCAAACATCAAAGTGAAAATAACCAGACCTCAGTTATAGGACCGCCTGGTACTGGCAAAACTACTTTACTGTTACATTCCATTGCTGTCGCTTTAGTCGAGCGAGCTTATCAGCTAGCCTCAATAGGTATCGACAAAAGCAATTTAACTTTAATAACCAGTACCAACAATCGAGCCGTATCCAATGTATTAGAAAAACTAGATACTTTACCCATTGCCGACCTTTTTGCTCTCCCAGGAGGCAAAAAAGAGGTTATCGAACAACAAGCTATACCTAAATTACAAGCAGCAATAGACTGGCTGTCATCTAAGACATTTGATAAAAGTAAATGGACGCAAATATCTTCTGAGATTGTGGCAGGAGTAAAAGAGCTACAGCAGCAGTTAGAGTTAGATCGAGAGAGTGCGCGACAAAAAGAACGAGATATCCGCGTTCTCGAACAACTAAAAACTGAGCTTCAGACAATTGATAGTCAAATAGAAGCTTACGAGCAGCAGGTTAGCACTAATGATTACTCTCAATATCCCGAATCAGCCTACGAACAAATTTTATTTCATTTAGAAAAAGCAGTTCGTTCTCTACCGCGTCATCACTTCAATCGTTTGACGAGAACGACAGTTAACCAACAAACTCAAAAAACCCCCAGGTGGCAGCGACTTTGGTATTTCTTACTCAAACTTTGGCAGAAAATTACTAGAACGAGTACTCACCAGATTATCAAACGACTAAATGCTGCGATTAACATTCCTCTAACGGCAACTTTAGCGACCCCTTTTCCTTTTCGATTGCCTCAAAACCGTGAAGAGCTAATAGCAGCCAGGTTATCTGTAGCCGAACAGTTAGAGTTAGCAAGAGCGAGTCACGAGCGACAATCTCAAAACCCAACTAACGTTCTCCTTGAGCCAAGAAACGAACTTCAAGAACGCTTAACACAAATAGAACAACAACTCGCCAGCTATCCCACAGAAGACTTTTACACCCGTTTTCCGCAAGAGTATCATCAACAGCAACAACATTTATTCGAGCGTTCGCGACAATTTTTACTCCTTGAAGCACTGCGTCGCAAAGATAAAGTAATTGCCTCACTCAGAACCTACATAGATGTCATTACTCCACAGTGGAACTATGAAGCCAGGCGGAAATTCGCTTCATCTTGGTCAACTATCTTAAAAGATGTAAGTTTACTTTTTCCCGTTTTTGCTTCGACTCTTCATTCAATTAGAAACCTCTTACCTTATCCAGATAGTGGTTGTATCGAGCTTTTAATCGTCGATGAAGCGGGTATGATTCCTCTACATCAGCTATTTCCCGCCCTCGTGCGCTCTAATAAAGCGATGGTGGTAGGAGACCCCTTACAATTAGAACCGATTATTCCTTTTAGTCAATCAACCATAGAACAATATCATTCTTCAGCTTTTACAGAAAGAGGATTAAGCGATACTGACTACGAGTGTTATAGTCCGACAGCTATTTCTACCGCAACTGCCTATCATCGAGCAGCAGGAATATTCGGTGAATCAACTGAAACTGAGAATGGGATTATTTTAACCGAACATCACCGTTGCGCTCCATCAATTATTGCCTTTTCCGAACGTCTCTGTCGCTATGGCTTGGTTCTAAGAACCCCAGAGAATCCATCAAAACTTGGCTTTAATCTAATTGCTTACCATGTCGAAGGCAATTACGACCAACATACCAATCCTCAAGAAATTGAGGCAATTTGTAGCCTAATGGAATATCTCCACGTATCTGGTTATAGCATTTGTGACCCAAGCGATAAAAACACGATTGGAGTGATTTCTCCCTATCGCGCTCAAGCCGATCTACTGCATAACCGCTTACAGAAAAAGTATTCCGATTTGACGAGAGACAGTATCGGTACGGTTCATACTTTTCAAGGAGGGCAAAAATCGGTAATTATTCTTTCTACTCGTCAATGTCGGACTACAGATAGTTTTTGGTTTATCAATCGTCGTCCTAATCTATTAAACGTAGCCGTTAGTCGCGCTCAAGAGTTGTTGATCTTGGTCGGAAATTTAGAGTTACTCCAGCAGTCAGGAGGTTATACGCGAATGTTGGTCGAGCATATTCAGAAGTCAGGAGAAATCAGACAGCTACCTTAAACAATTAATCGATTAAGGTAAAGTTTCTAACTGCTTTGTACCATCAATAGAAATATAAAGCACTCGATTAATCAGCTCTCTACCAGCTTCAAGTTCTTGCTGGATAAATTTTACTGCCGAAGTACATATCTCAATCTGTTCGTTACGCAGTAAATCACCTTCAACTATAAACACGATTCCCGCATGAACCTCAAAAGCAAGAGCAAACTTCTCGAAATCACCAACATTTGCAGTGACTACAATAAAAGCATATTCTCCTATTTTGGCGATCGCTAAAACCGCTGAAATGGTTCTTACTCTCGCCTGTTGTAGCGAAGCGGTAAGAGTGACTGCGGACAGACAAAAAGGAAACAAAGCCGTTAAATTATCTCCGCGTCGCTCTTAACAACAGGTACACAGGGGGGTTTGGGGGGCAGTATGCACCCCAAGTATTTATTTCAAAACCTGCGCTCATATCCGTTCAAATTCCTTCGTTAAGCGAATGCAAAGCACAAAACTGTCTGCCTTTTGATAGTGAATCAACAAAATTCTTTTTCAATAGTTTTTAAAGGTAGGAATAAAGATAGAAGACTGTCTGTAAAGCCAGATGCAATGACTAATTATTTCTGCTGGAAAACGATGACGCGCATAGAGATTTTTGTTCATTTCCCTATTATCTCATGTCTGACTTCGTTAACCTGACAATATCCCTGGATTGACTCCCATTACCAAAATGAGATCGCATCTATCAACTTTCTCAATGCTTAATAATTTAATACTGGCGTTGGTATTGATAATAGTTGGATGGTCGATTTTGAGATTGGGCGATCGCGCTTTTCTCTTATTTAATAATTATAATCAACGTTAAAAGAATAAAAGAGAAGCACAATAACTTTTTATTGTTATCAAACTTTAATACTTTAGTTAAAACGTATCATAATTAGCATTTTTTTTATTTGACAATTTTTAAGATTATTTTATAAATTACATTGGCTAAATTTTGGGTTGCATTTTATCGCTTTTGAATTTGACGAAAAGGATAATTTTGCTTGGCTAAATGTTGCGTGATTCTGATTGAACAAAGTCAAGATATTTAATAATACACATCAATATTAAATCTTTTCTTTTTGAGATATAAGTTTGTTTTTTGAATAAGTACTGAATTGTTTGAAAATTTAATAATAAATAGGAGTTAATACTATGGTCGGCACGATTGGTAAGCAAACAAAAGTAGTTCATGGAGCTTGTCCTCATGATTGTCCAGATACTTGCTCGATGCTGGTCACAGTTCAAGATGGTCGAGCTATTAAGGTAGAAGGCAATCCAGACCATCCATTTACCCAAGGGACTTTGTGCGGAAAGGTAAGCGATTATTTAGATCGCGTCTACAGCCAACAGCGCGTGCTGTATCCTATGCGTCGCGTTGGTGCAAAGGGTAGTGGAGAGTTTGAACGCATCAGTTGGGATACCGCTCTAAATGAAATCACCAGTTGCTTCCAGCAAACAATTGCCGAGTATGGGGCAGAAGCAATCATGCCCTGTAGCTACCTGGGTCATGAGGGCTTACTTAATGGGTTAACCGTAGGAGATGCTTTCTTTAATCGTCTGGGGGCAACCGTAACCGAGCGTACCATGTGTATTTCCTGTACCAGTACCGCTTATCTGATGACCTATGGCCCAACTCATGGCACTGACCCAGATACATTTCGTCACTCCAAATACATTATTCTCTGGGGCTGTAATGCTCTCAGTACCAACGTCCATTTGTGGCCCTTTATTCAAGACTCACGGTTCGCTCAATTTAAAAATGGTCGAGCAAATAAAGACGATGAAATCAAGTCACAGTAATAATTAGAGCGATTGGAGTCAATTAGGAACTAGCTGGGGAACAAGATAAATCGATTCAGGAATGTTCATCAAATTTAAAATT
>NZ_LR214158.1 GCF_900659865.1 Hyella patelloides LEGE 07179 | reverse complement strand
ACCTCCATCTATCTTAACGAGCCTCTGCTCGATAACAGTTCAGGCTACTTGTGGTTTTTGACCCACCATCGCCTGGAAGCCTCTACTTCTCTAGTTTCTAGAGCTTCGCAGCTTCAACGAATCGCACGACCTTATTCGCTCGGTTTTTCAAGGTATAAACATCATTACTATTGTATGGATAGCTCTGCCAATTAATTAAGGGGGGGACAACTTGTGGCACAGCCATTGGGACAACTTCGGGGACAGCCGATATCTCAAGCGAGGTTTGCTCTGGGACACCCTCGACCACTGAATCAGAATTATTTAACAGATTTTTTGATTCAACTCCTTCCGCCTTCTCTAATACGAGTTCTTGGGCAAAGGATTTTTCATTCAGGTTTTGATGCTCCTCATTTAACACGATCTCTACTGATGATGTTTCCGTGTCAGAAAATTCCTCTCGACAATGGAAGTTGTTTTTATGTGACTCTAAATTTTTAGAAGAGTTGTCCCCCTTGGACGATTCCTTATCTGACAAGGTTTCTAGGGTTGTCCCATCGGTTGTCCCATCGGTTGTCCCATCGGTTGTCCCGCAGTTGTCCCCTCTTTTTTGACCCAGAATTTCTTCTACTGTCAGATCGCGATCGCTTTCTCCTCGCAATCTCAATCCTTTAATTACTCTGACCCTCTTGCCATTTATGGTTAACCTTGCTTTCTGGGTTGACCACCCTAAAGTCCTCTGGGTTAACTCTAGTAACTCTGCCGAAAAGTTTTGTGGTGTCTTTGCCGAACGTTTGGTTTGCTGGCAATACAGGGCGTAACTTCCATAGAGGGTAGAACAAGTTGCATCATAATCTTCTGCTACTTTCCACTCATGAGCGTTACTGCCTATTGCCACACTACCTGTACTATCTTGTATTACCCATTCATTCACCCAAGCTGCTAGCCCATCACTTCGTATTTAAGATTCCCATACTGTTGTCGATAAAGAGCGATCGCCTACTCCTTTCAATACCGCTTCTATTTTTGTCTCTGGGATACTCAACAAGTAAGAAGTAAAAGCTCCCAATTCCCCTGAAAAATCTTTCATCAAATCTCGCTTCTTATGGTTGGGACATTGATAATCAAAAGGAATCATCCTAACTCGGCGGGTCAACCAAGAGCCTAGATTGGTATGAAAGATGGGGAAATTGGATGTTACCACTGTCAGTCCCCCAAATACATACTCAAAGCCGTTTTCAAACAGTCTTCTACCAGACAATCTATCCTGCCCAGTTAGCCGTTTGAAATTGCTCATTTTCTTGGGTGCTTTGTCTTGGTCTGGCAAAACAACTAACCTTTTACCAAAGATACGGGCTATTTCGTGCTTATCCTCCAATTCTGATAAATTCATCGTAGCGGTGTTGGATTCCCCTACCAAAGCCGTTAACAGTGTAGTAAAGGTAGATTTCCCACTACCACCCCCACCAATCAGGTGCAGGAATTTCTGTAGATCATTCCTCCCTCTCAAGACCGCAGCAGCGAAACAAAGTAACAATTCTTTATATTCAGCATTTCCCTTAGTAGCTTCATCCATCCAATTATCTATTTTTGTCCATCCTGCTTCAACAACTGTGTAATCCCGTGGAAGCTGCCACGTGAACTTGAATCCAGGATTATGTTCATGGAGTTTGTTTGTCGCTAACTCTAACACTCCATTACGGAATGGCAACCAATCTGTTGAAGATTTTTCCTCCCACTTCCTGATGAATAATTCTCTTTTTAAAGTGCCAATGATATTCTCAACATAAGCGTTAGTACCATATCCCTTGATATTCCGAGCCTTTAGAATGCTGTGTATTTCCGCTGCTAAGTAATCTTTACTAACAAGAGTCCAAATTCCTTCTGTTTCTAAACTGTAAGTCAACCAGGTTTTTAATTCATCACAATATACCCAGCGATCGCTATATTGTTCCGCTATTTCTACACCAACAATATCTGGCTTGGGTATTTTGTTTCCATCTACGGTGGTGAAGGCATCCGAGCCGTATTTAGAGTACCAATCATCAAAGCAGTAGGCTTGGCTTAATAATTGTTTACGGAATTCTTCGATCCCTTGATTTTTGATGAAATCATCCACGCCTTTTCCGTCATCTTCATTCCACTTGGGTAAATTATAAACTGGCACATTATATTTTTGTATCTGTCGGGCTAGTTTGATTAATGCTTGTTTGACGGGCTTCTTCGTATAAGTATCGGCATCAAAGGCAAAGATAAATCCAAATCCTTCCTTTGCAAATCTTTCTAACTCAGGAACTAAATAACGTTTTCCTTGGGGGTCATCCTTACTAGATGTTAACCCCATCTCTACTCCTAATAAGGCAAGAGTGGGAAGCTCGTGTGAACATAAGGCGATCGCTTTGAATCCCCCCTCTGTGATTATTAAAAGAGGAATATCATTTATCTTGTAGCACTTTTGTTTTAATGCTGAGAGATGATTCCAGTGATATTTATCTGTGGGATGAGCGGGTAATAAAGCATCGTATTCATCACCTAATGCTGTCCTATACTTGGGTGCTTTCTTACCTTGTTTATTGCTCCAGGGTTTATGAGGGCGTAATTGTCCTTGCCCATTTGCGCCCTCAATCAGGATTCCTCCTGACTTGGCTGGGTATCCTAGATAAGAAGTGGCTTGGGTTTGGGTTAAGGTTTGACATCCTGCCGTTATCCACTTTGGGTTTAATCCTCTTTTGACACAGCAATGCTCGTAATCTGATGCTGATAGTTGATTTTGGCGAAGCTTGGGTGGTGCTGCTGCTACTGTACTCATGCTGCACCTCTTAACCCATTTCTCCAGCCTACAGAATATAAATCTGTATCTAGCTCTTGTTTTTCTCGATTTTTCTGTTCTACACTTGTATGTAAATCAATCATGTTGAATTCCTCAATATGGTTTTGATCTAAAGGGTGGTTCAAAGTTTCTCAGGCTTCTTAACCACCTTTGCTATTCTCATCATAAACTTAATAACGTTGTACGTCGCTATTAATCCAATCTGCTTCACACTTTTTAGCATTGTATAGAGCTATAATTGAAGTAAGATCGCATTTAACGTTAGTTAAGATTTCTATGGCAAGACAAGGTGGTAATCCCGATTTTGGTACTAAATACAAATTTAATTACGGTCGGGAAAAACCATTAACCGAGCAGGTCAAGGCTGTAGTTTATCCCGAAATGAAAGCTAAACTTAAACAGCTAGCAAAGGAAAAAAAATGTACTGTTCCCGATCTGATTCGGGATGCTCTAGAGCAATACCTGAATACCGTTGCTTAGTGATTGAAATCGAAAACTGCTTACTCTTCATGCTGCTCCTCCTCTTCTGACTCTTCTACGTCTTTGGGTCGCAGGCACGATTTCAATTCTTCCTGACACAGATGTTTCTTTACCCGACTCCAAATCCCTAATGCCTTGAACGACGGCTTCCTCTAAAAATGCAGTCAATCCTGGGATAGAGTACTCTCCTTCTCGATTTTTGTATGCGGTTACGATGGGTAATTCCCACGACTCCATTCCAAGGGATATCTCCACTAACAGTACTGGTACAGCATTTCTCATGTTATTTTATCCTACTTAAATACTACAGAATGGCTCATTGATTTTTTCTTCAAAGATGGCAAATCTTCTAGGAGTCGCCCATTACGGCAAAAATGGCTCGATCTAAAAACTCCAAATCATCCGAACCATAGACATTCACCATTCGAGTTGTTCCGCCCACAAACTGCTCTCTTCGCACTGGCTTGATTCCGTGTTTGTCTTGATACAGCAAGCTGGCTTGTTTGCCGATTTGCTGTAATTGTTGATTATTGGGGCGATAGCCTAGATGTATAGCTCTATCTGAGACTGGATACTCCAATCTTCTGGTTGGCTCTGGTTGATTTGGAGTCTGCGATAACTGAAGTCGATCTGCTAACAAAATATTGCGAACTCGGTCTTTGAGCAGTATTTTTGTTCTGTCATCACACCCTCCCAATTCCACAAATAAATTCATCCCCAGTCTGATAGTCTCCAATTCTTCTCTGGCTGAAAGTAAAGTAGGGATAGAGGGTGATTTTTCAGCTACAGAATAACTACCCGTTTTTCTAATTGATGGAATCACTTCTTCATAGAGCCATTCCTGGAATGGGACAGCTAAACTACTATCGGAACGACCAATCAAACAATACAAACCAGGTTCTAATAGTGTCGTTAACTTTTGCTTTCCTCCAGGGGTAAGAATTTGTTTCTTATCCTTCCATTGCGAAGGGACTTTGCTTAAATACTTACTGTAACTAGCTCTTGATGCAGTGGGATACAATATAGCTACTATGTCGGCAGCTATCCATTCTGGTTTTTCTTCCGTTCCCACAAATCTTACTTGCTGAGTTTCAAACGTAAAAATTGATAGGTTTGACATAGCTCGTTTTTTTCTCTGAGTAAATGACAACAGAGCTTTTTAGCCCTCACCA
>NZ_LR214157.1 GCF_900659865.1 Hyella patelloides LEGE 07179 | reverse complement strand
ATAACCCCCACAAGGGTTATTTCATCGCCTCCCACCTATCCTGCGCAAGCGAAGCCCGAACACAATTCCAAGCTACAGTAAAGCTTCATAGGGTCTTTCTGTCCAAGTGCAGGTAGTCCGTATCTTCACAGACAATCCTATTTCGCCGAGCCTCTCTCCGAGACAGTGCCCAAATCGTTACGCCTTTCGTGCGGGTCGGAACTTACCCGACAAGGAATTTCGCTACCTTAGGACCGTTATAGTTACGGCCGCCGTTCACTGGGGCTTCGGTCGTTAGCTTCAAATCTCTCGATTCTGACCAACTTCCTTAACCTTCCAGCACTGGGCAGGCGTCAGCCCCTATACATCCTCTTTCGAGTTGGCAGAGACCTATGTTTTTGGTAAACAGTCGCTTGGGCCTCTTCACTGCGACCACCTCTCGGTGGCACCCCTTCTCCCAAAGTTACGGGGTCATTTTGCCGAGTTCCTTAGAGAGAGTTATCTCGCGCCCCTTAGTATACTCAACTTGCCCACCTGTGTCGGTTTCGGGTACGGGTATTCTGCTTTCAACACTATCACAGCTTTTCTGGGCACTAGATTTGCCACTCGCTCTCCGTAGAGAACTCCCAATCCATTTAGGGTGTGGTGATTTTTCATGCGTCCCTGTGATAACTCCCACAGCTTAGTCAGGGAATATTAACCCTGTCTCCATCGACTACGCCTTTCGGCCTCGCCTTAGGTCCCGACTAACTCTTCGCGGACGAGCCTTCCGAAGAAACCCTTGGGCTTTCGGGGTATATGATTCTCACATATATTTTCGCTACTTAAGCCGACATTCTCACTTCTGTACTGTCCACACCTGCTCACCGCTAGTGCTTCACCCTATACAGAACGCTCCCCTACCACTTGTATCTCTACAAGTCCACAGCTTCGGTAGAATGCTTAGCCCCGTTCATTTTCGGCGCAGGAGCGCTTGACCAGTGAGCTATTACGCACTCTTTCAAGGATTGCTGCTTCTAGGCAAACCTCCTGGTTGTCGATGCACTCCCACCTCCTTTATCACTGAGCATTCATTTGGGGACCTTAGCTGGTGGTCTGGGCTGTTTCCCTTTCGACGATGAAGCTTATCCCCCACCGTCTGACTGGTTGCCTTTTACGAGGTATTCTGAGTTTGTCTCACTTTGGTACCGCTCTCGCAGCCCGCAGCGAAACAGTGCTTTACCCCCTCGTAAGTTGCTCAACCGCTGTGCCTAAACACATTTCGGGGAGAACCAGCTAGCTCCAGGTTCGATTGGCATTTCACCCCTAACCACACCTCATCCGCTAGCTTTTCAACGCTAGTCGGTTCGGACCTCCACTTAGCTTTACCTAAGCTTCATCCTGGACATGGTTAGATCACCTGGGTTCGGGTCTACAAACTGTGACTTGACAACGCCCTTTTCAGGCTCGCTTTCACTTTGGCTTCGGGTTTCTCCCTTAACCTGCCACAGCTTGTAAGTCGCCGGCTCATTCTTCAACAGGCACACGGTTAGACGTTAAATCGTCCTCCCATTGCTTGTAGGCTAATGGTTTCATGTTCTATTTCACTCCCCTCTCCGGGGTTCTTTTCACCTTTCCCTCGCGGTACTTGTTCGCTATTGGTTACGCAGTAGTATTTAGCCTTACGAGGTGGTCCTCGCTGATTCACACGGAATTTCTCGGGCTCCGTGCTACTCGGGATTCAGTTAGGTCACTTTCGGTTTTCGATTACAGGACTTTCACCTTCTCTGGTGCATCTTTCAAATGCTTCGTCTAACTTCCTGTTTTCCACGTTACTGTCCCACTACCCCATCAACCGCAGCTGATGGTTTAGGCTGTTTCCGCTTCGCTCGCCGCTACTAGGGAAATCGCTGTTGCTTTTTTTTCCTCCAGCTACTAAGATGTTTCAGTTGGCTGGGTTGGCTCGTTCCTACCTATATATTCAGTAGGTCGTTCAATTGGGTTGCCCCATTCGGAAACCTTCGGTTCAATGCTTGCTTCCAGCTCCCCGAAGCGTATCGTCGGTCGCCACGTCCTTCTTCGCCTCTGCGTACCTAGGTATCCACCATTAGCCCTTTGTAGCTTGACCTGCTATTTTTGAGGACTACTTTTGACTTAGTTACTTGTTTTACAGTTGACTTTTCTTTCTTTATGCAGTTTTCAAGGTTCTTACTGAGTTTAAAACTCAGCATTCTCAGTCTGGCTTTGGGGCTTCTGATGATGCTGATTTTAGCTCTCTGATTTCTGGGGCTGACAAAGCAGGTCTTCTTCTTGTGGTGGAGGTAAGCGGACTTGAACCGCTGACATCCTGCTTGCAAAGCAGGCGCTCTACCAGCTGAGCTATACCCCCATACTTTTAAGGATGAATTATGAGGGATAAGGATTAAGGACTTTTTACTTCCTTTTTCCAGCTTTCTCTCTCCTTCTTCTCAATTTTCCGAACTAGCTTCGATGCTTCACGATGACTTTTCCTCATCCTTCCGCCTTCATTACTGATCCTTTTAATTGTGGTGGGCCATCCTGGACTTGAACCAGGGACCTCACCCTTATCAGGGGTGCGCTCTAACCACCTGAGCTAATAGCCCTTGCTTTCGGTTTGGAGAATCGAACCTAATCTCTAGTTTGAAGACTTGCCACTTTTAATTATTGCTAATTATGAGCTTTCAATACCTGTGCGACCTTGGGATTGTCTAGACTCTTCAAGCTACTTTTTGACTGTCTTGAAGGGTTAAGAAGGTCTCCCTTTTAAGGAGGTGATCCAGCCACACCTTCCGGTACGGCTACCTTGTTACGACTTCACCCCAGTCACCAGCCCTGCCTTCGGCATCCCCCTCCCAAAAAGGGTTAGGGTAACGACTTCGGGCGTGGCCAGCTTCCATGGTGTGACGGGCGGTGTGTACAAGGCCCGGGAACGGATTCACCGCAGTATGCTGACCTGCGATTACTAGCGATTCCTCCTTCATGCAGGCGAGTTGCAGCCTGCAATCTGAACTGTGGCCAGGTTTGATGAGATTCGCTCACTCTCGCGAGTTGGCTGCCCTTTGTCCTGACCATTGTAGTACGTGTGTAGCCCAGAGCGTAAGGGGCATGCTGACTTGACGTCATCCCCACCTTCCTCCGGTTTGTCACCGGCAGTCTCCCTAAAGTGCCCAACTTAATGATGGCAACTAAGGACGAGGGTTGCGCTCGTTGCGGGACTTAACCCAACATCTCACGACACGAGCTGACGACAGCCATGCACCACCTGTCTCCACGTTCCCGAAGGCACTTCTGAGTTTCCCCAGAATTCGTGGGATGTCAAGCCCTGGTAAGGTTCTTCGCGTTGCATCGAATTAAACCACATACTCCACCGCTTGTGCGGGCCCCCGTCAATTCCTTTGAGTTTCACACTTGCGTGCGTACTCCCCAGGCGGGATACTTAACGCGTTGGCTACGGCACTGCTCGGGTCGATACAAGCAACGCCTAGTATCCATCGTTTACAGCTAAGACTACAGGGGTATCTAATCCCTTTCGCTACCCTAGCTTTCGTCCCTGAGTGTCAGTTACGGTCCAGTAGAGCGCCTTCGCCACTGGTGTTCTTTCCAATCTCTACGCATTTCACCGCTACACTGGAAATTCCCTCTACCCCTACCGTACTCTAGTGCTTCAGTTTCCACTGCCTGCCCGAAGTTAAGCTTCGGTCTTTGACAGCAGACTTGAGGCACCACCTGCGGACGCTTTACGCCCAATAATTCCGAATAACGCTTGCATCCTCCGTATTACCGCGGCTGCTGGCACGGAGTTAGCCGATGCTGATTCCTCAAGTACCGTCAGGTCTTCTTCCTTGAGAAAAGAGGTTTACAACCCAAAAGCCTTCCTCCCTCACGCGGTATTGCTCCGTCAGGCTTGCGCCCATTGCGGAAAATTCCCCACTGCTGCCTCCCGTAGGAGTCTGGGCCGTGTCTCAGTCCCAGTGTGGCTGCTCGTCCTCTCAGACCAGCTACCGATCGCTGCCTTGGTAAGCCTTTACCTCACCAACTAGCTAATCGGACGCGAGCCCCTCTTCAGGCGATAAATCTTTTACCTTGCGGCTTATTGGGTATTAGCAGTCGTTTCCAACTGTTGTCCCCATCCTGAAGGCAGGTTCTCACGCGTTACTCACCCGTCCGCCACTCATTCCGAAGAATTCGTTCGACTTGCATGTGTTAAGCATACCGCCAGCGTTCATTCTGAGCCAGGATCAAACTCTCCATGGTGAACTTTCTACTTGTGACGCTCAATAATTGCCACTTTCGTTCCGTTCTTCTTTGAGTTATCCTAATTATTTTCAGGATTTGTTACTTGAAGTAACTTCTTTTTTGATGTTTTTCAACCAGGTATTTCGGCTGTGTTTTAAGTCTTCAAACTATTGATTTGTCTAGGTTCTGAGCGTTGTCGGGGCTTGTTTTCCCTCAACCGCGCATTTACCAATATAGGGTTTTCATTTTCTAAAGTCAACCCCTTTTTTTGAGAAATTT